>JBKOUV010000247.1:0-20310 GCA_046723555.1 Actinomycetota bacterium
GCGCGGCCGGTCGCGATCAACGGAGTACGCACCGTCCGCTCGAGCCGGTGAGACTGCGGCGATGACTCACTACAGCAGGCTCGACAAGATCGTCATCGACGTGGCTCCTGCCGACCACGACCGGGAGGTCGCGTTTTGGTCGGGCGTGACCGGACGGCCACTGACCCAAAGCGAGCGGTACCCCGAGTACCACTGGGGCGAGGTTCCCGGACAGGACATCGGTCTGATCGTCCAACGTCTCAATGACGGCGCGAGTCGCGTTCACCTCGACATCCACGCCACCGATGTCGACGCCGAGGTAGCCCGCCTGGAGCGGCTCGGAGCCACCCGGATCCGACAGGTGCACGGCTGGTGGATCATGCAAGACCCAGCCGGCCTTCCGTTCTGCGTCATCCCTGATGGTGGCGGGCGGCTCACTGACGACAACGCCGTGCGCTGGGACTGATGACGGCCACGCCTCGGTGAAGATCCGCTCCGCGCTCGGCTGCTGACGCGATGACCCACGCGCCGTCCACCCGCGAGCGGCGCCGGCTCGGCCGGTGTTCACCCGGCCGAGTCGGCGCCTGGTGGCTCGATGATGCGGGACCGCCGCCCGTACAGCCACACCATCGAGCTGTGCTCCGTGTCTGCGGTCACTCTGAACGAGTGATCACCCCGCGAAGGTATACACGTCTGTAAACATACGTCAATGGCAAATGACGAGTCCGGGACCAGACCGAGCGGGACTCGCCTACCGCGCGCCGCCCGCCGAGCCCAGATCATCGAGACGGCCGCCGGCGCCTTTCTGACCGCCGGGTTCGACGGCACGTCGATGGAAGACGTCGCCGAGGCGGCAGGAATCAGCCGCCTGCTGATCTATCGCATCTTTGAAACCAAGGAGCAGCTCTATCGGGCCGTGCTCGCCTCGGTCACCGAGGAGTTCGTTGCCGAGTTCGCCAAGCTCGACCTCGACGAGATACGACGCCGTGGCGGCATCGTGCGGGTCATGCTGGGCATCGCCCGGCGCCATCCCGACGCCTTCCGCCTCCTGTGGCGCCACGCCGCCCACGAACCAGCGTTCGCCGCCTCGTCCGACCGCTTCCGCAACGTGCTCGCCGACTACGCCGGAGCCTTCGTCACCCTTCCCGGGCGAGCCAACGACGCTCGCATCGTGCGTTGGTGTGCGACCAGCCTGTCCGCCCACCTCCTCGAGGGGATGAGCTCCTGGCTCGATCACGGTGACCCCGACCTTGACGACAGCTACATCGTGCTGCAGGTGTGCGGACTGTTCGCGATGGTCGGGGCGTGGGCCGACCCCCACCCGCCGGAGTGGCTGACACCCGAGACCACGCCCGCACCGCGCAGCGACGACGAGACCTAACGGCGGGCGCAGGCGTCTGGCAAGTCGGCGGTCGCCGTCACCGTGGTCGGTGCTCCGTACCGAGCCCGGGCGTGATTGCCACGATCCAGCCGCCCGGGTCGCTGTCAGCGGTGTGCCAGACACCTGGTGGATTGACCAGCGCCTCGCCTGGCGAAAGCTCGACAACTCGCTCGCCGCCCTCGAGCTGCTGCACGAAGCGGTGGGTGCCGGTGCACGCGATGATCACCTCCCCGCCCGCAGGATGGCGCTCCCAACTCGTCCACGCCCCCGCCATGTGGAACATCATCACCATCCGTCCGTCCGGCCCGTCGGCGCGAGTCGCCTGGTCGTAGGCCGCCAGGCGTTCGTCGGACCAGTCGAAGTCCTCGATGGGCGTCGCGGTGCCGCCAAGCCCCAGGTGGATCGGTACCTTCGTGATGTCGACCGGCATGGTGACCATCCTCGTCCGGGAGTTCGGCACCGGGCTTGTACAAATGGGAACGAGGAATCTCGTAGGACCACACGACCGCCTCCTCGATGCTGACCTTCGAACGCACGCCCTCGGCTTGACGGCGCGATGAGCGACCGCATCGTGCTCGTGACCGGCGCCAACCGCGGGATTGGTCATGAGGTCGCCCGCCAGCTCGCGTCCGTCGGCGACACGGTGATCCTCACCGCCCGCCGGGCCGACGCGGCCGACGCGGCCGCCGCACGGATCCCCGGTGCGATCGGGAGGCGGCTCGACGTCACCGACCCGGCGAGCATCGAAGCCGCCGCCAGCTGGGCCGCCGCGCGATTCGATCGACTCGATGTGCTCGTCAACAACGCCGCCATCGACTACGACGACACCCAGCTGGCCGTCAGTGCAGATCTCGACGTCGTCGAGGAGGCTTTCGGCACCAACGTGCTTGGCGCGTGGCGCACGACGCTCGCGGCGCTGCCCATGTTGCGACGCAGCCGGCACGGGCGGATCGTCAACGTTTCTTCCGAAGCCGGCTCGCTCACCAACATGAGCGGCGGCATCCCCGCCTACCGCACCTCGAAGGTGGCGCTCAACGCCCTCACCCGGATGCTTGCCGCCGAACTGGCCGGTGACCGCATCCTCGTCAACGCCGTGTGCCCGGGCTGGGTCGCCACTGACATGGGCGGCCCCGGAGGCCGCCCCGTCGCCGACGGCGCCGCCTCCGTCGTCTGGGCCGTCGACCTGCCCGACGATGGCCCAACTGGCGGCTTCTTCCGCGACGGTCATCCACTCCCGTGGTGAGCGCTGGCACGCTAACGACCTTGCCACCGAGGTGGTCGACCCTCGGCGGCGGCGCGCCCGCCCTCGCGCGCGTCGTCGGTGGTGGCTACCACCTTGCGCATCGTCTCGGCGAAGCGCACGGACTCGAGCGGCGGTAGACGCCGCGAGCGCACCGCGATCTCCTTCATCGCCCGCTGGGCGAGCGGAGCTCCCGCGGTCAGCCGGTGGGCGAGGCTCCGAGCCTCCCCCATCAGATCGTCGTGCGGCACGACCCAGCCGGCGAGGCCGATCTCTCGGGCCCGGTGCGCGTCGATCCGGTCACCGGTGAGGAGCAGCTCCATCGCGAATTGCCAGTTGATCCGTTCCGGCAGGCGGAGCGACCCGACCGCGGCCGGGACACCGAGCCGCACCTCCGGATAGCCGAACTCGGCCCGGTCACTGGCAATGACGAAATCGCACCACGTGACCATCGTGAGCCCGTATCCCAGGCAATAGCCGTTGACCGCGGCGATGACCGGCTTGAAGATCTCCCACCCGCTCTCGAACGAGTTCAGCGTGGGCTTCTCCCAGAAGGTGCCCGGGAACACGCCGGCTGCGCCGGCGCCGTCCTTCAGGTCGGCACCCACGCAGAACGCTCGGCCTCGGCCCGTCACGATGGCAACCCACGCGTCCTCGTCGTCGCGGAAGCGGGCGAAAGCGGCGTTCAGGTCCTGACGCAGCTCGGCGTTGATCGCGTTCAACACCTCGGGCCGGTTGTACGCGATGGTGGCAACGTGCGCGTCGAGCTCGTAGCTGACCGTGTCTGACATGCCGTCAGGTTGACACCCACGCCCTCACTCGTCGAAGGACCAGGACGTCGCCCCGCCCGGACCGTGGACCCGCAGTGCCGTGGCCTCGGTTAGGGGTCACGCGGTAGAAGTGCCACGGAGGCGGACCTGCCGATGGCGCGCTGAACGGGGCCGTCAGTGCCGTACCCGACTCGTCAACCTCGCACGGCCAGCCCGTAGCGGCGTAACGCGCGGCGATCACTGCCACCACGTCCGGATCGGTGACGAGTGCCGCCGTACCCTCCACCACGACGTGCAGTACCCGCCGTCATCCCACCGCGCCCCGACGCCCGTGACGTGCGGGCTGCCGTCGGCGTTGATCGTGGTGAGCCAGGCCGTGTACCGACCCGGGCCACCCCGAAGGCCCGAAGTCATCGGCGCCTTGGGCCGGTCAGGGGCCGCAGAGAGCGACCGCCCGCACCATCCACGGGTCGGAGGTGCCGTTCTCGTCCTCGATGCCGCGCACCGTGACGCTGGTGGCCGTCGGATCGACGGCGATCTTGTCGATGATCAGACTGCCCGTTGCCAGTTGCACGGATCCGGACAGCAGGGCGCCGCCGGCGCTGTGCACGCGGGTGCCCGCGGGGCACGACACGCTGACCGCCTTGTTCTCGGACGTGAGCGGGCTGACCGCGGCGACGTCCACGAATCCGGTCGCCGCGGCGGCGTCGACACACACCGCGAACGGCGTCACGCCCCACGACCCGGAGTAGCCGTCGGCGTCCTCGCCCGCCCGCAGGAACGTGACCCCGATGGGCGGGCCGAAGAAGTCGAACAGCTCGGTGACATGAACCTGGCCGGCACCGTTGTCCACCCGGCCGCCGAATCCGATCTGCGACTGACCCGCCGGACAGAGGGCGAGTTGGCTCTGCACCGGGTCGGACGACGCCGGCAGCGAGTTCGAGGCGATCTGCTGGCCGGGCAGAGGATCCGCGCACAGCGCGTACGCGGTCAGCCGCCACGATCTCCCGAACCCGGTTTGGTCCTCGCGGGCGCCGACGACGAACCGGTCCTCCGTGGCGGTGTGCTGCGGCTCCAGCTGCTGGATGACTACCTGTCCAGCCCCGTTGCGCACCGTGCCACCGCCGCCGACGACCCGCGTGCCGGCGGGACAGACGGCGGCGATCCGCTTGATGGCCTTCGAGTTGGACGCGGTGGACCTGGTCACTCGGGTCAGCCCGGAGACGGCCTCCGCCGGCCTCGCCGCCAGGGCGGGCCCGGCGAGCAATCCGGCTACGAGGACCCCGCCGGCCAGCAGCCGGCCGGTCCGTGTCGTTCTGATCTGCACGATCGTTCTCCCATCGGTTGCCTTGCCTTTGGGTGATCTGTTCGCAGCAGATGCGGCTCGCGATGGGATCAGCCGGTCTCGCCCCGCGAGAGGTCGACCGGGATGATGCGCGTCGGCCGGATCGTGACGACCACTCGCTCGCCACCCGGACCGTCCATCTCGCGGATGTCGACGCCGCCGTACTTGGCTCCGACCTTGTCGGCGAACTGATAACCCTCGTCCGCCGCCAGCTCGGCGTCGCCGCGGATCTCGAGGTAGCGCAACGTGTTCTGCAGGTCGAGGATGAACAGACTGACGGCCGGGTTCCGGCGCAGGTTCTTCGTCTTCTGGCGCGTGACGTTCAGCGACACCTTGAACTCACCCTCGTCGTACAGGAACCACACCGCCGAAAGGTGTGGCCGCCCGTCCGGACCGATGGTGCCGAGCGTGGCGATCGGCGCCTCGGTGAGGTCGGTGAAGTGGGGTGGGACTGTGTCAGCCACGAATGCCTCCTGTGGTTCGATGCCTGGGCGCAGTTTGACCGGTGCGGCGGCGACGGTTTCGTGTCCGGCAAGCTAGACCGGCGCCATGCGCGCACTGGCGAGCCGCCTGGCGGCGATCCCGGGAGTGGTGGCCGTGACGCTGGGCGGGTCCCGGGCCACGGGAACCCACGGTGACGATTCCGACTGGGACTTCGGGCTCTATTACCGCGGCACGATCAACCCGGACGACGTCCGTGCGCTGGGATGGCCGGGCGAGGTGGTCGCCCCCGGTGAATGGGGGCGACTGGTCAATGGTGGCGCCTGGCTGCACGTCGACGGTGCGGCGGTCGATCTCATCTACCGGGATCTCGATGAGGTGTTGGTGTGGACCGCGCTGGCGGAGCAGGGTCGGTTCGAGATCCAGCGCGAGGTCGGCTACGTCGCGGGCATCGCGACCTACGTCTTGGCGGGTGAGCTCGCCTTGGCCGAGGTGCTGCACGGTGAGCTGCCGCGGCCGTCGTTTTCGGCCCCGTTGCAGCGAGCGGCGCCGGCGCGGTGGTACCGGCTTGCCGCGGGCGCGTTGGCCGTCGGCCGCGTGCACGCCGGCCGCGGCGACCGGGTCGCCGCATTGGCGAACTTCACCCAGGCCGTGTTGGCCACGGCCCAGGGCCGCTTGGCGGCCGCCGGGTCATGGGTGCTGAACGAGAAGCGGCTCGTCGAGCGGGCCGGGCTCACCGAGGCCCAGGCACTCCTCGCGCGCGTCGACCTCCAGCGCACCGAGCGGGACTTGAGTGCGCTTCTCGACCTGCCCGCCTGGCGATGAGACACGGACGTCAGGCGAGGTGCTTCATCGCTTCCCGGCGCGAGAGGGGTGCCAGGTCGTGGTCGGCGACGAAGGCGCGGACCCAAGCTGGGTCTGTCTTGGCGTACTCGCGCAACGCCCAACCGATGCCTTTGCGAATGAAGAAGTCGACATCGCCGATGTTGGGCTCGATCGCGTTGGCGAGGAGATGGGTGTCCGTCGACCGCTTGGCGCCGTTCTGCACGATGATCGCGCTGCGGCGCAGCCACCGGTCGTCGTCGACCGCCCACCCCCGGATCGTCGGCGCCACACCGGCGGGATCGGCGCGCAGGATCGGCCCGACGAAGTGGATCGCGACCGCGTCGACGTGGTCCCACCACGCCCCGGTGACGATCAGGTGCTCGTAAAGGGGCACCGTCGTCGCGTCCTGCCATCGTCGGGCCGTGCGGTGGGCGCAGACATCGATTGCCGCGTAGCGCTCCTCGCGGAACGACGCGCCGTCCCACAGCGTGCGCACGGTCGCCTCCCAGGTCGGCCGGTCACGCGGCAGCCACTGGGCGAGGACGCCTCGCATCAGCTTGGTCCGGGCCGGCGTCGGCACGCCCCGAAACGGCATCGTCGACTTCATGTACGCCTGCATCTCCGGCGCCTTGCTGGGGTCGCCGGCCGCGGCGAGCCCGCTCCGGATGGCGGCGACCAACTCCTGATCCGCATCCACCGCCCAAGCCAACCATCACCTGAGGGTTCCGTAGTGTGATCGCGGTGACTCGCGCCTCGCCGCTCAGGACTGCTCGCACGGTGGCCGGATCGCTGCGCTCCGTCGTCCGGCTGAAGCCGATCGAGACCGATCCGATCGCCCGCCGGTTGGCGTCGGCCGCGTCCGTCGACGACCTCCGCCGGATCGCCCGGAGACGGCTCCCCCGTGGCGTGTTCGACTACATCGACGGCGCGGCCGAGGACGAGCAGACGCTCGCCCACAACCACGACGCCTTCGAGGCGATCCGCTTCCGGCCCCGCGTGCTGCGCAACGTCAGCGAGATCGACACCGCGACGACGTTGCTCGGCCGGTCGTTGCCGTTCCCGCTGGTGCTCGCCCCGACGGGATTCACGCGTATCGCCGATCCCGACGGTGAGCTCGCCGTCGCCCGGGCGGCGGCCCGGGCCGGACTTCCGTACACGCTCTCCACCCTCGGTACGCGCTCGATCGAGGAGGTTGCCGAAGCCGGCGGGCCGGAGGCGCGGCTGTGGTTCCAGGTGTACGTGTGGCGCGACCGGGGACTGGTCGCCGAGATGATCAGCCGGGCCGCAAGCGCGGGCTACGAGGCGCTCGTCGTCACCGTCGACACCGCGGTGCTCGGTCGACGCGAGCGCGATGTGCGACGGGGATTCTCCCTCCCCCCGAAGATCGGCTTGGGAACGTTCGTCGACGGCGCGATCCACCCCGGCTGGACCTGGAAGTTCGTGCGCGCCGAGCCGATCAAGTTCGCCAACGTGGTCGGCCTCGACGTCGGTGACGGCTCGACCGCGGTGTCACTCGCCGAGTACGTCAACTCCCAGTTCGACGCCGGCCTCGCCTGGGACGACCTCGAGTGGATGCGTTCGGTGTGGAGCGGTCCGATCGTGGTGAAAGGGATCCAGACCGTCGCCGACGCAGTGCTCGCCGCCGACCACGGCGTCGACGCGATCGCACTGTCGAACCACGGTGGACGGCAGCTCGACGGGGCGCCCGCGCCGATCGACCTGGTCGCTCCCGTGGCCCAGGCGGTCGGCGATCGCATCGAGATCATCTGTGACGGCGGGGTGCGCCGAGGCGGTGACATCGTCAAGGCGATCGCCCTCGGCGCCACGGCGTGCATGACCGGCCGCCCGTACCTGTACGGCCTCGGCGCCGCCGGCGAGCGCGGCGTCGATCACGTGATCGGTTTGTTTCACGAAGGCATGCGGCGGACCATGGCCCTGGTCGGCGTCGACCGGGTTGATGCCCTCGGCCCGGACTACGTCGGGCCGCCCTAGCCCTCTCCTTCGTCGCCCCCTTCGTCGCCGTCGTGGTGGTCGCTGTTGCCGGGACCTTCGGCGATCGGCTGCAAGATGGGCTCGGCGACGGCCAGCAGCTCGGGCGTCAGCTCACCCTTGTCCACCTGCTCTTGGGCATGGTCGAGTAGCTCGGCCGCCTTGTCGGACTGCTTGCGCCCTTCCTCCTGCTCGACCTTCTGGAGCTCGTCGAGGAACTCCGGGCCCTTGGCGCCGAACCCTTCGGGGTCCGATGCGACGAGCGCGATGAGCTCTTCGAGTGAGGCCGGCGGAGGAGGAACCGTCGGGGCCACCGTGGTCGGAGGCGATGTCGTCGGTGGTGACGTGGTCGGTGGTGACGTGGTCGGGGGGGCCGTCGTGCTCGGCGCGGCCGTGGTGGGTGTCGCCGTCGTGGCGGGGGCGTTCGCCAGCACCGAAGTCTCGGTCAGTCGACCCGCCGACGCGTTCGGTTCGTCGTCGCGCTGCGCCAGGGCGATCGCGGCCCCGAGACCGACCGCGAGTCCGGCTGCGGCGGCCCACCACCACGCCCGGGACCGACGGGAGGGCCGCACCGGTCCGACCATGACCTGCGTCGGCTCGACGGGTGGGCTCGCGGTGACCGGCGGTACGAGGGCCGCGGCCGGTTCCGGCAGGCCCTGGAGTTCCGCCGCCATCTGGTCTGCCGACGCGAAGCGTCTCGCCGGGTCCTTCGCCATCGCCCGCGTGACCGCCGCGGCGACGTGGGCGGGCACCTCCGGACGGACGCCGCGGACATCGGGGATCGGCGCGTCCCGATGGGCGATCGCGGTGGCGATCGCGGTGTCGCCCTCGAAGGGCGGACGTCCTGCGAGCATCTCGAACAGCACCACACCGGCGGCGTAGAGATCCGTCGCCGCAGTTACCGGCTCCCCCACCACCTGCTCGGGGGCGAGGTATTTGGGTGTGCCGACGAATTGGCCCGTGCCGGTCAGGTCGGCAGAGAGGTCATCGAGTCGTTTGGCGATCCCGAAATCGGCGAGCTTCACCGCCCCGCCCGAACCGAGGAGGATGTTGCCCGGCTTGACATCGCGGTGGACGATGCCCGCGGCGTGAGCCGCCCCAAGCGCGGCCAGCACCCCCGCGGTGATGGTGACCGCCTCGTCGACGTCAAGGGGGCCGTGTTCGGCCAGTCGGGCGGCCACGGACGGACCGTCCACCAGTTCCATCACGAGGTAGAGGAAGCCGTCGGCCTCCCCGGCGTCGAAGACCGCGACGGCATTGGGGTGGGAGAAGCCTGCCGACGAGCGCGCCTCGCGGACGAAGCGCTGGCGCCCGGCCCGGTCGATCCCGGATGCGGGGGCGAGCTTGATCGCGACCGGTCGGTCGAGGCGCAGGTCATGGGCCGCGACCACGCGCGCCATACCGCCCGCGCCGAGAAGCGCGCCAAGGCGATAGCGGCCTGCGATTACCTGCTCCACCAACCTCCAACCTACGACTGCGCGGTTAGTACCCGCGCGCGCCGCCCGTCAGCCCGCGAACAACGAAGCCAGCGCCCAGACCGCCGCGACCAGACCGACCAGCGCCATCACGACGCTCCTGGCGATCGGCGCCCGTTCGAGCGCCCCCTCCTGCTGCGGTCGCTCCGGGGGTCGGACGATCGCGGCGACGTTGCCGACGAGCAGGGCTCCGCCCAGGGCCAGGATCAGCCAGGCGAGGAGGTCGTCGCCGAGGAACATGCACCCATCATGGCGGCGGCATCGACGATGTCATCCTGCGACTCCTCAGACTCCTAAGGTCGCTCCATGATCCGGTTGCGTCAGGTTGCCCTCGTGGCTCGAGAGCTCGATCCCGTCGTCGACGAACTGTGCGCCCGTTTCGGGCTCTCCGTCTCGTTCCGCGATCCCGGCGTGGCGACGTTCGGCCTGCACAACGCCCTCATGACGATCGGTGACCAGTTCCTCGAGGTGGTCGCGCCGACCCAGGACGGCACGACCGCCGGCCGGCTGCTCGACCGGCGCGGTGGCGACGGCGGCTACATGGCCATCTTCGAGGTCGACGATCTCGACGATCGCCTCCCGCTGCTCGAAAAGCTCGGCATCCGGGTCGTCTGGAGCGCCGATCTCCCCGACATCCGCGGCCGGCACCTGCACCCGCGGGACATCGGCGGGGCGATCGTCTCGATCGATCAGCCGGTCCCCAACGGTTCGTGGCGATGGGGCGGGCCGTGGACCGCCCACGTCGACAACGACGTCGTCACCGCGATCGCCGGGGTGACGGTGGGCGCCGTCGACCCGGCCGCGATGCGGGCCCGGTGGGCTGACGCGCGCGTCGATCACGCGGCGCGGTTCGTCGAGGCCGGTGACCGTGGCGAGGGGATCGACGGCGTCGACCTCGTCGCCGCCGACCGCTCGCGCGCCGGCGAGACGGCGATCGTGGGCGGCGTCGAGTTCCGCCTGGTCTGACTCAGCCGGTCGGGCAGCGGAGGATGTCCGGGGTGCCCTCCGGCTTCGGGCACAGCGCCGGGTTGTGCACGGCGAAGTCGCCCCAGCGGTTCTCCCAGCCGGGGACGACCCAGGCGTGCAGCATCCAGAGATCGCTGCCCGCCAGCACCCGTCCGGCACAGGCTGCGGGCGACGACCGCTCACGGTCCACCCATCCGTTGACGATGCAGAGGTTGGTGTGGCGGTGCCAACTGTCGTTCGGGCCGGCGAAGCCGTCCGGCTCGGCGGCGGAGTGGATCCAGTACGAGAAGCCGACCAGCACCGGCGAATCCCCGCGCTCGTCGAACAACAGCATCGCCGGCCGAGCGGGATCGAACGGGGCGTCGATGAGCGTCCAGTTCACCCAGTGAGTACCGATCCCCGACACCGGTAGCGCGGCTCTGGTGTACCCCGCCGCGGTGGCCTCTCCGGCGCTGTCGAGGCCGGGCACCGCGGCCCGGGCATCGCGCCACTGCTCGTTGAACCGGCTCAGGTCGGACGGGTCGAGCGGGACGGTGGTCTCCGGACCGCCGTGCTCGTGATCGTGGTGCATCGCGTGGGGGTCCGGCGCGACGGCGGACAACGCGTCGGCGAGGTCGTCGATCGCGGCTGCCTGCTGAGGGGAGATCCGGGACGGGTCGCGGGGAGTCAGCGGGCCGATCCGGGGGGAGGCGGCCGGAGCGCCCTGGATCGACTCGGTCCTCGGGTCGCGGTCCCCGCACGCGCCCAGCAGCACGACAACGGCCACGCCCGCGACGACCACTCCCCCGCGGCGCACAGGCGACGACGCTACTCGTCAGCCCGCCGGCACGGGGGTCGGTGAGCTGCTCAGACTCCCCGGGCGGCGTTGTCGAACCGGGTGTACTGGCCGAGGAACACCAGCCGCTTGGTGCCGATCGGCCCGGAACGGTGCTTGGCGATGATCACCTCGGCCGAACCCTTGTCCGGCGACTCGTTGTTGTAGACCTCGTCGCGGTAGAGGAACATCACCACGTCGGCGTCCTGCTCGAGCGAGTTGTGGGCGACGACGCCGTTGGCGAGGAAGTTGTGCGTCGGCTCGATGGTGGCGTCGAAGACCGGGCGGGGGCCGAGCGGGACGATCTCGAGGATGCGGTCCCAGCAGACGTCGGACGTGGCGAGATCGCGGAGCCACACGTCGCCGGTGATCGCCGCCAGACGGAGCAGCAGCTCGCGGGAGAACCCGGCGCGGTGACGCGCCGCCCCGCGGTACAGCGCGCCGAGCCCCGAGGCGAGCTGTCGAGCGGTGAGCCCGGCTGCGGGCAGCGACTTCTGCTGCACGTGGTCCCAGACCGGCCCGGGGATGACGTCGAGGATCGGGATGACCGACCCCTTCTGCGCACGGACGACGCGCGTCGCGGCGATGCGATCACCGACCACCAGCGACTCGAGCCGCCGCCACCCCTCGACCGTCAGGAACGGGTGATTGCTGCTCGCGTCGACGCGGCGGCCCGAGGCGAGCCGGATACGGAACACGTCCTTCACCCCGCTCGGAAACGCCCGCACGAGTTGACCCGGCACCAGTCGATAGCGCTCGTCGACTGACGACACCGGGATGTCGGTGATCCCGGCGTCGACCAGCTCGCCCAGGGTCACCTCGGTGTCGGTGTCGGCGCGCCACAGCCGGGTGTCCGCGGTCAGGCAGCCCGACTCGCGGAGGTCGGACAGCATCGGTCGCTTGTCGCCACGCGACTCGAGGTTGCGGCTGAGCTGGCTCAGGGCGACGATCGGAACCTCCAGCTCGCGGGCCAGGATCTTCAGGTTGCGGCTGATCTCGCTGACCTCGAGCTGGCGGTTTTCGGCGGTTCCGCCACCCGTCATCAGCTGGAGGTAGTCGACGACGATGAGGGCGAGGCCGCCGTGGCGGGCCTTGAGCCGGCGGGCCTTGGCCCGGATCTCCATCACCGTGACCCGCGGGTTGTCGTCGAGGAACAGCGGGACCTCGAGCCGGCCGATCGCCCGACCGATCTTGGCCCAGTCGGACTCGGTGAGCCGGCCGTTGCGCATCTTCATCGAGTCGACGCGCGCTTCGCTGGCGAGGATCCGCTGGGTGAGCTCGTTGTGACCCATCTCCAGCGAGAACACGAGCACCGGACGGCCAGTCGTCTGAGCCACGTGGGTGGCCATTCCCAGCCCGAAGGCGGTGTTGTGCAGGTACACGTCGGCGGCCACGAAGTTGTGCAGGCGAGGCACGGAGAAGTCGACGACCCGCGTCGAGCCGGCGGGCGAGATCTCGACCACCCGGTCCCAGTCCACGTCGGGTGACGCCCACCAGCGCAGCTGGTCGTCGTCGAGCGCTTCGGCGAGCTCGGCGAGGTCCTGGCGGGTGAGCCGCCCCCCGCCGGCGTGCCAGCTGTGGCTCAACGGCCGGCCGCAGCGCCGATTGACTTCCGCCCACGACGGCCCCCCGGCCGAATCGAGCGCCTTCAGCACGTCGTTCCACGCCTCGGCGGGAACACAGTCGGTGGAGGATCCGGGGACCGCCGCGGCGGCGACGGTCCTGACGTGGGCGATCGCGTGTTCCTGGCCGTTGATGCCGATCTCGTCGCAGAACCGCACCAACGACCGCGGGTCGACGACCTCGATCTCGAAGCTCCGCTGCCGGGCCCGGTTGTACCCGGTCTCCCGCTCGCGCAGCTTGGCCCGGATCCCGAATCGGACGAGGGCGTGGAACACGTCCCGACCGAGCGGCTCGCTGGTGGCCGTGTACCGGACGCGGGGGACGCCGCAGTGGCTCACACACGCCCGGGCCGCGAATCCGAGCAGTCGGTTGAGGAACCGGGCCAAGTGGGGCCGCCGAAGGGTGAAGACGGGAGCCGGCACCCGCTGGCCGGGTACGACGCCCGCCGCGGTGAGCTGGGCCAACCGGTCGAGCTGGGCGTCGGGCAGCTGGGCGCGGCCGAAGACCGGCACGTTGGTCGGCACGCCGATCAGCTCGCCAACCGCGATCTCGTTCAACCGTCGCCACCCGTGGGCCGTGAGCAGGGGATGTGATCCGGTGACCGTCACCGTACGGCCCGACCACGTGCGGACGGTGAACACCGGTTTGACGCCGTCGTCGAGGCAGGTCGACACCGGAACCTCGCGCTGGCGACCATCGGTGCCGAGCGCCCGGACCCTCAGCACGCCACGGGCGGCGGTGCGGTCGAACAGCTCGAGGGCGGTGACGAGCTCGCCGGTGGCCGTGTCGACCATCGGCGTGTCCCACGCCACGCACTTGCCCATCGCCGGGCGGGAGCCGACGATGTTCAGCGTCGAGGGCTGCAGCCCGGAGAGCAGCTCGTCGACGTCGTGGTACCCGGTGGCGGTGCCGGTGATGATGTCGCCGCGGGCAAACGTCTCCTCGAGACGGTCCATCACCCCCTTGATCGACTCGCTCAGCAGCTGGGTCGAGTCGGTGACCCGCTCCTCGGCGACCTTGAACACCCTCGACTCGGCCTCGTCGACGGCCTTGGTGACATCGTCGGGCTCGCCGTAGGCCAGCTCGGCGATGTCACCGGCGACGTAGATGAGCCGACGCAGCACGGCGGTGTCCTGCACGATGCGGGCGTAGTGGGCGGCGTTGGAGATGGCCGGGGTGGCGTTCTGCAGCGCGTGGAGGGCCTCGGTGCCCCCGACCTGGTCGAGCAGGCCGGCCCGGCGCAGCTCGTCGGCGACGGTGATCGTGTCGACCGGGGCCCCGGACGAGTACAGCGCCCGGATGGCGTCGAAGATGTGCTGGTGACCGGGCTTGTAGAACTCGTCCGGCCGCAGTCCTTGCTCGCTGACCGCGCCGATGGCCTCGCGCGACAGCAACAGCGCGCCGAGCACAGACTCCTCGGCGGCCAGGTTGTGTGGCGGCACCCGGCCACCGCTGCGCTGCGACCGGCCTCTCTCAGTCCGCCGATCGTCCCCCCGGTCCACCGAGTCACCCTCCCAGCCCGCGGTTGGGGATCGCTAGGGGAACAACGCTGTGAACTGTCTGTGACGGGGCTGTGGACATCACCCAGCCCCCCGGGCCCCCTAGACCGACACCACGTCGATCGTGATCGGAAACGCCACGTCAGCGTGCAGACGGGCCGTGACGGTGTGCTGGCCGAGCGTCTTGATCGCGTCGCTCTCGAGCTGCCTGCGATCGAGCTCGATCCCGGTCTGCTCCCGCACCGCGTCGACGACGTCGGTCGTGGTGACCGACCCGAACAGCCGACCCTCGCTGCCCGCCTTGGCGGAGACCGTGATCACCTTCGGCACGAGGGTGGTGGCGACCGTCTGAGCGGCTTCGCGATCGTGGGCGTCGCGGAGATCGCGGGCCCGGCGCATCTTTGCCGCCTGATCGACGGCGCCGGCCGTGGCCACGAACGCAAGACCCCGCGGGAGCAGGTAGTTGCGGCCGTATCCATCGGCGACGTCGACGATGTCACCCCGCTTGCCGAGGCCGTCGACATCCGAACGGAGAATCAGCTTCACCTCAGCCCTCCGCCTCGAGTGCGCCCTCGTCACGGGCCGTGGTCTCCCGCTCGTCGCCGGCCGTCTCCCGATCCTCCGCCTCGCGGTCGTCGGTGGCGGTCGACTCGGCGGGCGTCTCGAGGTCGCGCTCGCGTCCCGGACGGCCGTCCCGGGGCGGCCGGGTGCGCTGCGTGGCGACGCGGCGGGTGTAGGGCAGCAGCGCCATCTCCCGGGCGATCTTGATCGCCCCGGCGACCTCGCGCTGTTGCTGCACGTCGTTGCCGCTGACCCGGCGATTGCGGATCTTGGCCCGGTCGCTCATGAACCGGGAGAGCAGGTCGACGTCCTTGTAGTCGACGTACTCCACCTTCTCGGTGATGAGCGCGCTCGTCTTCTTCTTGTACTTGCGCTGGCTGGTGTCCTTCGACGCCCGGGCGCGGTTCTTCTTGCTGGCCATCAGGGCTTCACCTTCTGTCGATCGGGGGGTAGGCGGTCAGAACGGGTCCTCGTCGCCGTAGGCGGGGTCGGGTGGGCGGCCGCCACCTACCGGCGCATTCGTCGGGCCGCTGCTGTCGGTGGAGCTGCGGGCGGTCTTCTCGACGTGGGCCTGAGCCCACCGGAGGCTCGGACCGAGCTCGTCGGCGATGACCTCCACCACGGAGCGCTTCTCGCCCTCCTGGGTCTCCCACGAGCGCTGCTCGAGACGGCCGTAGACGACGACGCGGGTGCCCTTGTTGAGCGAGGCGGCGGCGTTCTCGCCGAGCGTGCCCCAGGCGACGACGTTGAAGAACGAGGTCTGCTCCTGCCACTCGCCGTTGACCTGGTAGCGGCGGTTGACGGCGAGTCCGAAGCTGGCCACGCCGCGGCCGCCGCTGGTGTAGCGGAGCTCGGGGTCCCGCGTGACGTTGCCGACGAGGGTGACGGTGTTGTCTGCCATGTGGTGAGTTCCTTTTCGGGAGTGCCGCGTCAGGCGGCGGTGCCCGTCATGCCGCGGCGCTCGGCCTCGGCCTCGGGCAGTCGGATCAACTTGTGGCGGACGACCTCGTCCGCGAGACGCAGCGTTCGCTCGAGCTCGCTCAGCGAACCGGCCGGCGCGATGGTCTCGACGACCAGGTAGTAGCCGGTCTCCTTGCGGTTGATCGGGTAGGCAAACTGCCGCTTGCCCCACCAATCGGGCCGGCCGTGGATCGTCCCCCCGGCGGCCTCGATGCCATCGGTCACCGTCTTGATCCACGACTGAGCCTTGGGATCGTCGACGTCACCGTCGATGATGACCATCAATTCGTACGCACGCAGCATGCGTGTAGAACCTCCCTTCGGACCCGGTCGGCCAGCGAGCTCCCCGGGGCCCCCACGGCGGGGGCAGGGTGAATATGACCGGGCGAGTGTATCGGTGGTCGGCGCTTCGTGATCACGGTGCCCAGCATGACGAAGGGGTGTAACAGCCAGCGCCGACGCCCCGGGGCGCCGCCGGACGCGAGCCGAACGCTGACCACAGACGGCGGTCGCGACCGGTCAGAGATCGCATGCGGAGCCGAGGAAGAGCTCCAGGCGGCTGCCGGGACGGATGCCGAGGTCGGCGAGCCCTCCCTGCGGCACCTCGATCGCGGTGACGTAGGGTCCGGTCGCGGCGTAGCGGGCGCAGTCCTCGGACGGGCCGGTGAGACAGGGCTCCATGTCCGTCGACGACACGAAGCGACCGTCGGCGGCGAAGAAGGCGATCGAGAGGGGGAGCGGAGTGTCCCGCATCCAGAACTGCCCGTTCGACGGCTCGTCGTAGACGAACGCCATGCCATCGGCGACGCCGAGGTCCGTGACGGCCATCAGCCCCCGCTGACGCTGCCGTTCGGTCTTGGCCACCCAGAGGCACAGCACGCAGACCTCGCCGCTCGACAGGGTGACCTCGGCCCGGGCGAGATCGAACCCCTCCGGCTGGACCGGCGCGACCGTCGTCGCCGGGACCGTCGTCGCCGAAGCGGTGGTCGGGGCGCTGGTTCTGCTGGTCGCTGTGGTGGCGGACGGCCGAGACACGACGGAGCTGGTGGTCGATTCGCTGCTGCCGTCCGCCGCGCACCCGACGGCGATGACCTGGAGCGGAAGCGTGGACGCGAAGAGCAGGAACCTGCGGGCTGCGCTCACGCTTCCCGGCGATGTGCCTCAGCGACCACCCACGGGCAGGACCTGGCGGAGATGGTGCCAGTGGCACGAGATGCAGGCCTCGACGACGTAGGCCCAGAGCTCGTCGCGGCGACGGTCGAGGGCGGCCATCTCCTTGGCCGTGGACACGCAGCGACCGTGCGGTGGCAACCGCGGTCCGAACACGTAGGTGACCAGGCGGAGCTGCTCCTGCTCACAGATCGGGCACGAGGTGCTGACCTCGGTGCCGACGTTGGTCGCCGCCCGGATCAACTCGGGATGCGCGTCGCACACCTGGTCCTGGCTCAGCCGGCCCCGCCGGTACTCGTTGATGAGCGACTGCCGCATCAACCGGTGATCAACCTGCCCGCGACCGGCCGATCCGCGCAGGGCATCGACCGACAGGCTCACGGCGGGCCAGGCTAGCCACATCGATGGCGTCGGCGGGGCGCCGATCTTCGCTACCACCCGTCCGGCCGACCACACTGGCGGCGTGGACGAACGCGTGACGTACGGCGACGGCATCCCCGGCGACGACGAACTGCACCTGCTCGGCGACGTTTCGGGCGGGCGGCGCGCCCTCGAGCTCGGTCTGGCGGGCAATGCGATCGTGCTGGCTGGGATGGGCGCGAAATCGATCGCCGTCGACCCGGACCCGGAGCGCATCGCCGACCTCCGCATCGAAGCGGCCCGGGCTGGCGTGTCGGTGGAGTGCCACACCGCCGCGCTCGCCGAGCTGGGGTTCGTCCCCAGCGGGACCATCGACGTGGTGATCGCCAACCACACGCTGCACGACGAGGACGACCTCGGACGGACCCTGCGCCAGGTGCACCGGGTCCTGAAGACGGGGGCGCCGGTGATCCTCGCCATGGACCACCCGTTCGCCGCGGTGCGCTTCGGGAGAGGCGCCACGGTGCGGCCGTACGGCGAGAATCACCGCACCGTCGGGGACCTGCTGTACGCGCTGGATCGGGCCAACTTCCGGATCGAGGCCTTCCACGAGCTCGGCGTGACCTATCGGACGCCGGTTCCCACCACCCTCGTCCTCAAGGCGCGCAAGCAGGGTTCGTGACCCGCGGTCACGACACGATGTGGGCGCGAATCGTCTCAACCGCCGAGAAGGATCGCGCCCAGATCGGGCCGTGAGAAGGATCGCGCCCAAATTACAGAGGGCGGTGCGGCTGAGGCCGTCAGCTCGTGCGCTCGGCCTCGACGATGGACGCCGGCCGGGGGCGGCCGAAGAGGTAGCCCTGGCCGCGGTCGCAGCCGAGCTCGCGCAGTCGTGACAGCTGCAGCGGGGTCTCCAGCCCTTCGGCGATCACGGCGATGCCGAACGAGTGGCCGAGGTTGACGACCGCCTCGACGATCGTCGTGTCCTCGCTGTCCAGACCGAGGCCGGCGACGAAGCCCTTGTCGATCTTGAGCGCCTCGACCGGGAACCGCTTCAGGTACGTCAGCGACGAGTAGCCGGTGCCGAAGTCATCGACCACCAGGTGCAGGCCGAGGCTGCGCAGGTTGCGCAGGGCCACGGTGGACGCCTTGACGTCGGCGAGCAGGGCGGTCTCGGTGATCTCCAGCCACAGCGAGTCGGCGGGGATCCCGGTCTGGGCGAGCAGATCGGCGACGAGCCGAGCGAACGCCGGGTCGACCACCTGCCGGGTCCCGACGTTGACCGACAGGTGACCCCGGGCGAACGGCAGGTCGCGGGCCCGCCAGCGGGCGAACTGGGACAGCGCGTCCTCGAGGATCGAGGCCCCGATCTCCTCGACGAGCCCGGTCTCCTCGGCCATCGGCAGGAACTGGTCCGGCGTCAACAGACCACGCTCGGGATGGAGCCAGCGGGCCAGCGCCTCGAACCCGACCACGTGACCGCTGGTGAGCTCGACGATCGGCTGGAAGTAGGGCACGACCTCGCCGCGCTCGACGCCGCGCCGCAGCTCGGCCGCGGTCCGCAGGGCCAGCACCGTGGTCTCGTGCGAGCCGGGGGCGAAGGCCTCGACGCAGTCCCGGCCCCGCGCCTTGGCCCGATACATCGCCGCGTCGGCGTCGCGCAGGAGGTCGGCCGCGGTGTCGCCCTCCCGGTCGTTCACCGCGACCCCGATGCTCGCGGCGACGAACAGCTCGGTCCCGTCGACGACGACTGCCTCGCGCACCGCCGCCCGCACCCGCTCGGCGGTCGCCAGCGCGTCCACTCCGCCCTGGAGCACGACGATGAACTCGTCGCCGCCGAACCGGGCCAGCACCGCGTCCGGTCCGACGACGTCACGGAGGCGCACCGACATCGCCGTCAGCAGGGTGTCGCCGATGCCGTGGCCGAGGCTGTCGTTCACCGACTTGAAGTTGTCGAGGTCGATGAACAGCAACGACACGTCGCCGACCGCGGAGCTCGCCAGGATCGCGTCGACGCGGGCGATCAGCTCGGTGCGGTTGGGAAGCCCGGTGAGGTCGTCATGGGTCGCCGCCCATTGCAGCCGTTCGGCCGTGCGCCGCTGCTCGGTGACGTCCTCGATGTGGGTGATCGCCAGCGACACACCGTCGTCCTCGGTGACCGCGACCCGGGTGCGCGCCCACACGAACTCGCCGTCGCGTCGCAGGTAGCGCTGGTCGAGCAGGTACGTGTCGGCGATCCCGAGCTCGAGCCGGGCCCGGTACGCCGCGGCGGCCCGCAGGTCCTCCGGGTGGGTGATCTCCCGGATGCTGCGCCCGACCAGGTCCTCCACCGGGCGGTCGAGCATCTCGGCGAGCGAGCGGTTGGCGTCGATGATCGTCGAGTCCTCGAGGCGGACCAGCGCCATCCCGGTCGGCGCCGAGTGGAACGCCTGCTGGAACCGGCGGCGGGCCTGCTCGAGCGCCCGCACCCGGTCCTCGCGCTCGGTGACGTCGCGCAACCGCACGATCACCCCTTCGTCGGTCTGGCGCGGGCGATCGACGTTGGCCTCGACGAGCGTCGACGGTCCGTCGGCATTGAGCAGTCGGAACGCCATCGGCGGGACCGTGCGGCCCTGCCGGCCGGCGGTCAACCACGCCGCCGTCTCGGCGCGACGCGGCGCCTCGACGAGGTCGGCGACCGGCATCCCCGAGAGCTCGGCGATCGGGCGTCCGGTCAGCTCGGCGGCCTTGGCGTTCGCCCCGCGCACGACGCCGTCGTCGTCGAGCGACATCACGGCCTCGGGCAGGTCGTCGAGCAGCAGCCGCAGCTCGGACTCGGTGTCGATCAGGCGCTCGACGGTGCGGTTGAGGTGGCGGGTGATGCGCCGCGACTCCCACCACGTCACGGCGACCGCGGTGGCGGCGAGCAACGC
>JBKOUV010000302.1:0-19943 GCA_046723555.1 Actinomycetota bacterium
CTCGAACAGCAACACCGCGGCCGTGCCGGCGGCGAACATCGCGCCGTGCGGTTCCGGGTCCGTCGCGGCGACGGACGTGATGATGCCCTTCGCCGATGCCAACGCGCCGGAGCGGTTCGAGGGCATGCTCGTCCGCTTCCCACAGTCGCTCGTCATCGCCGAGTACTTCAACTACGACCGCTTCGGCGAGATCGTGCTCGGCCTGCCGCTCGCCGGTGAGCCCCGACCGTTCACCGGCACCGCCATCGACGAGCCGGGCGCGGCGGCGAACGCCCGGACGCTCGCCAACAGCCTCCGGCGGATCACCCTCGACGACGCCGTGAGCGCGCAGAACCCGGACCGCCTGCGCCACCCGAACGGCCGACCATTCACGCTCGACAACCGCTTCCGCGGCGGTGACACGGTACGCAACGCGATCGGGGTGCTCGGCTTCGACTTCAGCCTCTACCGGATCTTTCCGACCGGACCGGCCGACTACGAGGCGACCAACCCCCGCCCGGAGGCACCCGAACCCGTCGGCGGCACCCTGCGCGTCGCGGCGATGAACACGCTCAACTACTTCCTCACGCTCGACTACCCGACCGGCGATCCGCGGGACAACAAGTGCGGTCCGGCGCAGAACGTCGAGTGTCGCGGCGCCGACTCCGACGTGCCCGACGACCCGAGCCAGCCCGACGAGCTCACCCGCCAGCGCACCAAGCTGTTGGCCGCGCTCACCGGGTTGGACGGCGACATCATCGGGTTGAACGAGTTGGAGAACACCACCGGCGTCGAGCCGCTGGCCGACATCGTCGCCGGCCTGCCCGGCTACGACTTCGTCCGCACCGGCACGATCGGGACCGACGCGATCAAGGTCGGGCTGATCTATCGGCCTGCGAAGGTCCGCCCGATCGGGGCCTTCCAGACCCTCGACTCGCAGGACGACCCCCGGTTCATCGACACCAAGAGCCGGCCCGCGCTGGCCCAGACCTTCGAGGAGATCGCCACCGGGTCCCGGTTCACGGTCGTTGTCAATCACCTCAAGTCCAAGGGATCCGGCTGCAACGACGTCGGCGATCCC
The DNA here is from genome assembly GCA_046723555.1 of Actinomycetota bacterium. Lineage (GTDB taxonomy): Bacteria > Actinomycetota > Acidimicrobiia > Acidimicrobiales > Ilumatobacteraceae > JALZMG01. Next base: position 1,061 of record JBKOUV010000302.1, read on the forward strand.
GATCTCGGCGACGGGCAGGGAAACTGCAGTCGGACCCGTGCCATGGCCGCCCGGGCCCTCGTCGACTGGCTGGCGACCGACCCCACCGGCAGCGGCGACCCCGACTTCCTCATCATGGGTGATCTGAACTCCTACGCCCAGGAGGACTCGATCGACGCGATCAAGGCCGGCGCCGACGACGTCGCCGGGACGGGAGACGACTTCACCAACCTGATCGCCCAGTTCCACGGCCCGTTCGCCTACTCGTACACGTTCGACGGCCAGGCCGGCTACCTCGACCACGCCCTCGCCGGCGCCAGCCTCCTCGGTCAGGTCACCGGCGCCGCCGACTGGCACATCAACTCCGACGAACCCGACGTCATCGACTACGACGTCACGTTCAAGGGGGCGGGCCAGGAAGCGCTGTACGAACCGAACGCGTTCCGCACGTCGGACCACGACCCGGTCGTGGTCGGACTCGACCTCGTCAACGCGCCGCCGTCGGCCGACGCGGGCGGTCCGTACCAGGTGATCGAAGGCGCGTCGGTCACCCTGACCGCCACCGGCGTCGATCCGGAAGGCACGGCCGTCACGTTCGACTGGGATCTCGACGGCGACGGCGGGTTCGAGACCGAAGGCCGGAGCGTGAGCTTCTCGTCCGCCGGGATCACCGCGCCGGCGACCCGCACGGTCCGGGTCCGGGTCACCGACGCGTTCGGCAACCGCGCGGTCGATGACACCACCGTCTCGGTCCTCTACAACTTCGACGGCTTCTTCGCGCCCGTCCACAACCTGCCTACGACGAACTCGGTGAACGCCGGTCAGTCCGTCCCGGTGCGCTTCAGCCTCAACGGGGACCACGGACTGGCGATCTTCGCCGCCGGCTCACCGCGCATCGAGCTCGTCTCGTGCGCCACATCGGTCACCCAGTCGATCGAGCGCGCGGACGGCCGGCTGACGTACAAGGCCTCGTCGGACGAGTACACCTACACCTGGAAGACCGACCGGGCGTGGGTGGGCCAGTGCGGGTCCCTGCGGGTCACGTTCAACGACGGCACCACGCAGTCCGCGCGGTTCCGGTTCACCAAGTGAGAACGGCGTGATCCGACAGCTGCGGATCTACGAGCTGCTCGACGACACCCGGGAAGCGTTCCACGAGCGCTTCCGCGACCACGCGGCGCGAATCATGGCCGGGTACGGGTTCACCATCGTCGCCGCGTGGGAGTCGACGAGCGACGGACATCCGGAGTTCGTCTACCTCCTCGAATGGCCCGACGAGGCGACGATGGAGGATCGCTGGGCCGCGTTCCGGGCCGATGAGGAGTGGGCGCGGATCAAACGGGAGACCGCCGCTCGCCACGGCGACCTCGTCGGCTCGATCCAGGACCGGGTCCTCAGGCCGGTCGACTACCTTCCGCCGGCCACTTCGTAGTCGAGCGGTATCGCCCGGCTCAGGGTGTGACCGACGGGCGACGAACCGATCACCTTGGTGTGGAGGGCCTCCATCGCTTCGGCGGGGGCATCGGAGTCGACGTGCACCGCGACCCGGATCCGGTCGAACCCGGCGTGCCCGTCGCGCAGCCCGAGGAACGCGTGGAGGTCGACGTCACCGGACAGGTCGATGCGGAGGTCGCGCAGCTCGATGCCGGCCACCGACGCGTTGGCGGCGTACCCGACGGCGAGGCAGTTGCCGAGCGACGCCAGCAGCAGCTCGACCGGGTTGGGCGCCTGATCGGTGCCGCCGAGCCCCGCCGGTTCGTCGGAAGCCAGCGGCTCGAACTCACGGATCTCCGCCTCGGACCGGAAGCCTCCGGTCCACTGAACCTGCGCTGACCAGGTCATCTCGGCGACCTCCGGGCGTTCCTGGATCTCGGCGACAAGGCCGGCTACCGCGTCGAGATTGACGTCGTTCAGGCGAGTGGACGAGTGGACGGACATGGCGGTCACCTCCGGGGCGCAGCGTCGGATCAATTCTTGACCACTGAAGTCAACAATGCAAGGCGCGGAGGCGCACTAGGAAAGGGGTCGTCGGTACGGGGCGATCGGTTGAGAGGAGAACCCGATGTGCGGATCCGGTGACCACGACCGCGACCATGACCATGACGATCACGCCGGAGACGTCGCCCGTTCGATACCGCGTCCGGTCGAAGGCGAGGCGGTGGACGCGATCGGGCTCGAGCCCGTCGACGAGGTGATGATCACCACGCTCGTCGACAACAGCTACGACGCCCTGCTCACCGACGCGGGTCCGGCGCGGCGCGCGCAGAGGACCCGATTCCCCCGTGTCCCTTCGCCCCAGTTCGAAGAAGGTGAGACCACGCCGGGGCTCATCGCCGAGCACGGCTTCGCTGCCTTGGTGACGATCCGGCGCGGCGACCGCAACCACACGGTGCTGTTCGACACCGGCGTGTCACCGAACGGGTTGGCGGACAACCTCGAACGCCTCGGACTGGACGCGGGCGACATCGAAGCCGTCGTGCTCAGTCACGGACACTTCGACCACGCCGGCGGGTTCCCCGGTCTGGCGAAGTTACGGCGGAGGCAGGGCCTGCCGATCACGGTCCACCCGCTCGTCTGGACCTCCCGCCGCGTCGTCCCCCCGGGTCAGCCGGAGTGGGAACTGCCGGTGCTGAGCCGGTCGTCGCTCGAGGCCGAAGGCTTCGAGGTCATCGAACGGCGACAGCCCTCGCTGCTGATGGACGGCAGCATCCTCGTCACCGGCGAGGTCGACCGAACGACGGACTTCGAGACCGGCATGCCGTTCCACGAAGCCCGCGGCGAGCACGGGTGGGAGCCGGATCCCCTGATCCTCGACGACCAGGCACTGGTCGTCGACGTGCGGGACGTCGGCCTGGTCGTCGTGACCGGGTGCGGGCACGCCGGCGCGGTCAACATCTGCCGGCACGCCCTGCGGCTCACCGGAACCTCTCGCCTGGCCGGTCTGCTCGGCGGTTTCCACCTCAGTGGACCCGGGTTCGAGCCGATCATCGATCCAACCGTCAGCGCACTTCGCGAACTGGCCCCGGACGTCCTCGTCCCGGCCCACTGCACCGGCTGGCGGGCGCAGCACCGGCTCGCCGCGGAACTGCCCGCAGCATTCGTCCCCAACGCCGTCGGCACGACGGTGACGCTCGCCGCGGCGTAGCGCCGGACCTTGGTATCGACCGGCGGCCGTCCTGGGTAGCCCAAGGTATGGCAACCACGAAGACGACGAAGTCCACCAGTGCGGGCGCTTCGGCAACGGCGACCAAGCGCAAGCGGGCCGCGTCGGGTTCGGCGTCCCAGACGCGTCAGCGAACGTCCGGCTCGACTCGCCGCTCGGGCGCGGGTGCACGCGACGCGCTCACGCTGCTGAAGAACGACCACGACGACGTGGAGCAGCTGTTCAAGTCGTTCGAGAAGCTCGGCGAGGGCGCCGCCAAGCGCCGCCGGCAGGTCGTCGACAAGGTGATCGAGGCCTTGTCCGCGCACGCCGCGATCGAGGAGCAGGTCTTCTACCCGCACGTGCGGCGAAGCATTCCTGGCGCGACGCCCGAGGTCCTCGAGTCGCTCGAGGAACACCACATCGTCAAGTGGACCCTGAGCGAGTTGGAGGACATGGACCCGACCGACGAGCGGTTCGGGGCCAAGGTGACGGTGCTGATCGAGAGCGTGCGCCATCACGTCAAGGAGGAGGAGACCGAGCTGTTCCCGAAGGTGCGCAAGGCGTTGAGCCGGGAGGAGTTGGCGGAGCTCGGATCAAGCCTCGCCGCGGCGAAGACCGCCGCGCCGACGCGGCCCCATCCCCGCGCCCCGGACACTCCGCCGGGCAACGTGCTCGCCCAGGCTCTCACGGCACCCGTCGATGCCGCCGCGCGTCTTCGCGACAAGGTTCGCGAGATCATTAAATAGAACGTCGCCCGAACGGCTGACACCCGGCCCCCTTCATAGAGCGCGGTTGCGACGTTCGGCGCCGATGGCATAGAGCTACGGCGTGGAGTTCCGGGTGCTCGGCCCGCTCGAGGTGATCGGTTCGGACGGCCGACCGGTAGAGGTGCCCGGTCGTCGTGAGCGGGCGGTGCTGGCGGCGTTGTGCGCCGAGCCAGGGACGGCGGTCAGCGCGGATCGCCTCATCGACCTGGTGTGGGGCGATGCCCTTCCGGACAATCCGGCGAACGCGCTGCAGGCCCGCATCTCCGTGCTCCGCCGGGTGCTCGGCGCCGACCGGATTCGCACGACGAGGTCGGGCTACGCGCTCGTCCTCGACCGCGATGAGCTGGACGCCTGGGTCCTGCGGGACCTCGTCACCGAAGCGGGCGAGCTCGCCGCAGGAGACCCGGCGACGGCCGAAGCGCGCTGTACGGACGCCCTGAGCCGGTGGCGCGGGGAGCCGCTGCCCGAGTTGGAGGACGCCTCACTCGCGCCGCTCATCACCCGCTGGTTCGAGCTGCGACGGCGCGCCATCGAGCTGCGAGCGTCGTGCCTCTTGGAGCTGGGCCGGGCCGGTGAGGCGGTGGTCGTCGCAACGGCCGGATTCGAAGAGGACTCACTCGACGAGGGGATGGCCCGGGTGGCGATGACGGCGCTCTCCCGAGCCGGCCGCCAGGCCGAAGCGTTGCGGCTGGGCCAGCGGCACCGCGTCGCGGTCGCCGAAGCCGGCCTCGAGGTGGGTCCGGTCATCGTGGCGACCGAGCGAGCGCTGATCGACCCCGCTCCGACCTCGCCCCGACTGGGCCGCGTGCCCCCGCCGTTCTACGGCAATCGGTGCATCGGGCGCGATGCGGAGTTGACGATCGCCGAGCAGGCGATCGCCGAGCACCGGCTGACGACCGTGGTCGGGCCGGGCGGTGTCGGCAAGACCCGCCTGGCTCGCGAACTCGCCTTGCACCACCCGGGCTGGTGGTGCGACCTGAGTGTCGTGCCCGGCGACGCCGACCTGCCCGCCGTCGTGTGCTCGCAGTTGCGGATCCGTCCCGAGCAGGGGGCGTCGGCGGAGGGCGCCGTGGTCGACGCGCTCGCCCACGAAGCGGGCCTGCTCGTCCTGGACAACTGCGACGAGCTGACGCAGGCTGCGGCGGAGCTGCTGAGGCGCCTGCTGTCGTGGTGTCCCGCCGTGAACGTGTTGGCGACGAGCCGCCAGCCGCTCGGCGTGGCCGGCGAGAAGGTCGTCGAGCTCACCCCGCTGCCGGTCATCACTTCGTCGACGGACCGGGCTTCGCCTGCCACGGGCCGATGGGCGCCGAGGCGCTCAGCGCGCTCGGCTTCGACGACCAGGTCGCCACGTGGGTTGATACTTACGTGGCGACGCATCCGCCGATCGACCCGCCGGCGCCGACCGAGCCGATCGACCCGGACGATGACCGCAGCTGGCGAACCGCCCTCGGCGAGTTCTCCCGGGTGACGGACTGGTCGGCGATGTTCGGCCGCCAACTGCGGGAGCACCCGTGGCAGACCGTGCTCGAACAGTGGGTGCCACGGTTGGTGTCCGGCTACGGCGGCGGGCTCACCCACGGGCTGCTGCGCACCGCTCACGCCGTGCGGGCGATGCCGGCGCACGGGGATCCGTCCGGGCTGATGCTGGGCGAGCTGGCCGCCGGTCTGGCGTCCTGGGCCGGCTGGTATCGGGCCCTCCCCGGCGAGCCGCACCTGCGCGGATCCCTCAGCCTGAGTCGGGCGATCGACCGGATCCCCCGACCGCGCGAGCAATGGGGACCGATCGAGGCGGGGACGTTCACGCGTCTCGGCGAGCTCAGCGACTTCGCCGGCGTGGTCGAGGCCCTCGGCCCGCCGGAGCATCCCGAAGACGCCCTGAGCGAGCTGAGCGCGACGTTCTGTCGCGCGTTCGTCGAGCACCCGGAAGCCATGCCGATCGGGCTGGTCCACACCGTCACACCGATCGCCGCCGTCCGGACCCTCATCGAGCACGTGCCGGCGATCACGACCGCCGCCGTCTACGCCCGGGTGTGGCAGGTCAACGCGGCGATCCTCGCCGGGTTCACCCGTCCGGTGGGCGGCCGCGTCGCGGCGCACTCCGGCCCGGCGACCGACCCGGCGACCGACCCGGCTCCCGACCCGGCTCCCGACCCGGCGGCGCTCGCAGCTCGCGCCGCGCAACACGGCGACGCCCACGTGATCAAGTTCACCGAGGCGTGCCTCCGGGAGCACGCCCGACGTCCCGACACCGTCTACCTGCACGCCGCCAACGAGTTGCTCGCGCGACTCTCACGGGCGGCGTCCAATCCGGCCCGTTGACTTCGGCCTGCTTCGGGCGGCATCCTGATTCAGTATCCTCTTTCTGCTCGGGAGGCACGGTGCTGTGCGGGTAGGTCCTTACGCAATCGGTTCACTCGACGTCATCGTCGACCGGATCCATCGGGCCGACGCCGATGGCTTTCCGGTTGTCTGGACCCACCAGGCGCTCGGCCCCGATCCATTCGTGGCCATGGCGGTCGCAGCCCGCGACGCCCCCCGGATCGAGATCGGAACGGCGTTGGTGCCGGCCATATTGCGCCACCCGCAGGCTCTGGCGGCCGAGGCGTTGACGGCTCAGGCCGCCCTCGCCGGCCGCCTGACTCTGGGCATCGGGATGTCGCACCCTCACGTCGTCGAAGGGCGGCTCGGCCTGTCGTACGAGCGGCCGGCTCGATTTATGCGCGAGTACCTCGAGGCGCTGCTGCCGTTGCTCCGCGGCGAGCCGGCCGATGTGCGGGGTGAGCGGTTGACGATGGTCGGCGGCCTCGACGTCGGCGACGTTAAGCCGCCCACGGTCTTACTGGGCGCCCTCGCGCCCCGAATGCTGCGGCTCGCCGGCCGGCTCACTGACGGGACGGTCACGGGGGCCACGGGCCCGCGGGGGCTCGCCGAGCATGTCGTGCCGTCGATCACCAAGGCGGCCGCCGACGCCGGCCGCCCGCCACCGCGCATCGTCGCCGCCGTCGTGGCGTGCATCACCGACGACCCGGACGCGGCGCGGCAACGGATCGAGGCGACATCGAAGCCGTACGCCACGATGCCCGCGTTCAAGGCGATGCTCGAGCGCGAGGGGGTCACGAGCCAGGTCGACATCGGGATCATCGGCGACGAGACCATGGCGCGGCAGAAGGCCCAACGCTTCATCGACGCCGGCGCCACCGAGCTCGCCGTGCGCGAGTCGACCGGGACGCCGGAGGAGGCCGAGCGAACGCGGGCGTTCCTCAAGAGCCTGCTGGACGACTGACCGTCAGCGATCCCATCCCCCATCGGTCGCCGCGTGCGGCCGGCGGCGATCCCCATCCGTGAATGGTCGGCGTGAGCAGCAGGCGGGCATACAGCCAGCGATCCGGCGAGAAATACCTGAAGAAACACTTGTTTGGGGAACATATGTTTGATAGGCTGGCTGTATGTCCAGTCCGGTTGAGCAGCTCGACGAGGCGATCGACGCCTTGTTGACGCTCGACCCCGACACGCTCACCGACCCCGAGCTCGACACCGCGATGGTCGAACTGCAACGCCAACGAGCTCGGTTGGGTGTGGTCGCCGCCCGCCTGTTGGGCCGGTGGGATCGCCGGCGGGTGTGGGCGGGCGACCAGTCCCGTTCCGCCGCCGCCCGGTTGGCTCGGGACAGCAACACGTCGCTGCGTTCGGCGCGCGTGGAGTTGCGCCGGGCTCGCCAGTTGTCGTCGATGCCGGCCACCGAAGCCGCCATCGCTTCCGGCGACCTGTCGTTGGATCATGTCGAGTTGTTGGGGCGGGCCAATCAGCCGTGGCGCACCGCCGTGTTCGCCGACCACGAGCAGACGTTGGTCACCGAGTGCGCCAAGTTGCGGTTTCCGCAGGCGAAGCGGGTGGTCGACTACTGGTGTCAACGCGCCGACGCCCAAGCCGCCGAGACCGCGGCGGAACGGCAACGTGACCGGGCCCACCTGTACGCCTCCCCCACCCTGGACGGCGAAGTCGTGGTCAACGGGATCCTCGACCCGGTCGGCGGGACGATCGTGGTCGGCGAACTGGACCGGTTGGAACGTCAGTTGTATTTGTCTGACCAGCGGGATGGGATCACCCGCACGGTGGCCCAGCGGCGGGCGGCGGCGTTGGTGGAGATGGCCAAACGCTCCGCCACCGGCCCCGCCAACGGCAAACAACCCCGACCGCTGTTCACCGTGTTGATCGGCGACGACAGCTTCACCCGGATGTGTGAACTGGCCAACGGCCAGGTGATCACCCCCGGCACCCTCGTCCCGTGGCTGGGCACCGCCGATCTGGAGACGATCCTGTTCGACGGGCCCACCACGGTGATCTCGGTGTCCCACAAGCGGCGGTTCACCGGCGCTCTGCGCCGGGCGATCCAAGTCCGCGACCGGCACTGCCAACACCCCGCGGGCTGTGACGAACCCGTCGACCGCTGCGACGTCGACCACGTCGTCCCCGTCGCGCAGAACGGGCCGACCAGCCAATTCTGCGGCCGGTTGGAATGCTTCCCCCACAACCGGACCGCCACCAAACACGACGACGGGGCCATCCCGTTACCACCCCGACCCGTCACCGTGGCCGACGAGCTGCGGGCCCGGCTGCGCTGGCGGATCCTGCACGGCGAGTTCGACGACCCCGACGACGAGCAGCCCGAGGCGGGTTGACGACGATTACTACATGTCCACCGGGTCCGTGCCTGGCACGCAGAACGGTTCGCTCGGCGGACCGAGCTGTGACCCGCTGCGTGCTTGCAGCGTGAAGGTGCAGTCGACTTCGGGGACCTCGTCGAACGTGAGGATGCACAAGTTCAGTCCTGGGATGCACTGAGCGTCCCAATCCCCTGGACCCGCGACGACGTACTGCTCCGCGCCGTGGACGTCGGTGTGACTGATGATGACCACGCAACCGCCCCGGTCCGGCACGATGCAGACGCTCACCGACAACACCAGCGGTGGATCCAGGGGCGGCGGCAGCGTCGTCGAAGTCGTGGATGTCGTCGACGTGGTCGACGTGCTCGAAGTCGTCGATGTGGTCGAAGTAGTCGACGTGGTCGAGGTCGTGGACGTCGTGGGCGTCGTCGACGTCGTCGAGGTCGTGGAGGTGGTCGACGTCGTGGAGGTCGTCGACGGGCTGGACGTCGATGACGTGGACGTGGACGTGGACGTCGATGACGTGGACGTCGATGACGTGGACGTCGACGTGGGGGTGGAGGTGGACGAGGACGGCGGCGATGTCGTCGTCGTCGTTGAAGTCGTGGACGTCGAGGTGGTGGGCGGACGTGTCGTCGTGGTGGTCGATGAGGACGTCGACGTTGCCGGCGGGGTGGCGATCGTGGTCGAGGTCGTGGACGTGGACGACGTGGTCGAGGTCGTCGCGGGAGGCGTGACGGCAATCGTCGTGGTCGTCGTGGTCGTCGTCGTGGTGCTGGTCGTGGTGCTGGTGGTCGACGGTGGTGCCACGGGCGTCAGAGGGGGTGGGGGAACGATCGGTGCCGTCGAACTCGTCGTCGGGGGCTCGGACGTAGTCGTCGTGCTCGAGGAACTCGAGCTCGAGCCCGGCGGCGACACGGGCGGCGGGACCACACCGGGGGTCGGCAGCGGGGCCAACGTGTCGGGGCCACCGCCGTCGTCCCCGCCGTCGTCCCCGCCGTCGTCGCCACCATTGCTACCGTCGTCGCCGGCGGTCCCGACCACCGTCGGGGTTGTCCGGCCAGACGATTGTGATCCACTGTCGTTGGCGAGCACGTACACGAGGGCGCCCAACGCGGCCGCGGCCGTCGCCACGACGCCGATCACGACCGGCAGCTGGTGGGGCCCGAAGCGGGGCTTCGGCTTGGGCACGACAGTCGCCGTCCCAGTCACCATGGCCCCGGCCGCGGCCGCGGCCGCGGAGACACCGGCCGCCACCCGCTCGCGCAGTCCGAGCGGGGCCGAGATGGCGTTGACGGTCGACAGCGTGGCGACGGCGTCGGGCGCCTCGCAGCGAGAGCGGATGGCACTACCGAGCGAAGGCGGCGGCGTCGCACCGGCGACGGCCTGATCGAGCAACTCGGAGATCGTCTGCTCGAACGGGCTGAACTCGAAGTCGCTCATGACCCGTCTCGATTCATGACCTCGCGCAGTCGCTGCAACCCGGTCGAGACCTGCGCCTTGGCCGTTCCGACGCTGACGTCCATCGTCGCCGCGATCTGCTCGTAGGGCAGGTCCTCGTAGTACCTCAGTACGACGGCGGTGCGCTGCCGGGGCGGCAGTTGCGACAGCAGCTCGAAGGTGGACGCCGAATCGACGACGGAGTCCTCGAACGCCCGCTCGCCCCGCTGATCGCCGGATTGGACCGATGCGTGGCGCGTCGCCAGCTGCTCACCGCGGTAGACGCCCATGATCTGGTTGACGAGCGCTCGTCGGGCGTAGGGGAAGAAGTTGTCCACGCGGCCGTCGGCCCAGACGGGATAGACCCGCACGAAGGTCTCGGCGACCGCGTCTTCTGCGGCGGCATTGGCGCCGTTGGTCAGGAGCAGCGCGATGCGGTAGAGACGTTGATGGTGCTCGTCGTACAGGGGCGCGAAATCGTCCCAACTCCTTGCCGAAGGGGGCCCATCGGCCGTGGACGCGTGTGTCATGCGATACCCGCCGACCCCACCTCGAGCCCGTCCATCCTGAACATCGTTCTTTGATCGGGCCACCCCCCGCAAGGTTGAGGACCGCGGGAACCGAGCAAATCTCCAGGGCTCCCCCGCTGATCACGATCCGTCACGCCGCCACGAGCGCCCGCCCGTCGGGCTTCCACCCGACCCGGTTGGCGTAGGCGACAGCGGCCAGCTGGGAGCGGACGCCGAGCTTCTGCAGCACGGCGCGGATCTGCGACCGGACGGTGGTCAAGGCGACATAGTGGGCTTCGGCGATCTCTTCGGCCGACATCCCGTCGACGAGCGCGGCGAGCACGCGACGCTCGCGCTGCGTCAATTGTTCGAAGGGGGAGAGGGCCCGGCGCATGCCGGCCCGCTCGATGCGCAGCTCGTCGGCCAGGGCCTCGCGGGTCGTCCGTCCGACCAGCGGCGTGCCGTTCAGGACGTCGGTGATGGCGGTGACGACCTGGTCGAGGAACGTGTCCTTGCCGATCCATCCGGCAGCACCTTGCTCGAGGCATGCGGCCAGGACGGTGCGCCGGGTTTCCGCGGTGAGCATCACGACTTCGCTCCCCATCGCCCGAAGTGGGGCGATGAGGTCGATCCCGCTGCCGACCCGCTCGCCGAGGTTGATGTCCAACAGCACGCACTCGGGCAAGAACCGGCGGGCATGCTCGGTCACGTCGGCCGCCGTCGGGCCGTCTGTGATCTCCACGGTCCATTCGCGCGCCGAGAGGGCGAGCTGGAGCCCGACGGCAACCAGCGCGTGGTCCTCGACGATCAGTACGCGACCCGTCATTGGTCCACCGGCGACGGTGACCGCTTCGAAGGTGTCCGGCGAAGGCGCACCACAAATGACGTGCCGCCCCCCAACCGAGGCCGGGCCGCGATCGACCCTCCCTGCTCGGACATCAGGCGTTTGGCGATGCAGAGTCCCAGCCCGGAGCCGTTGCTGTCGTCACCTCGGACTCCTCGGTCGAACAGCCGAGCGGGAGAAAGCCCCGGCAGATCCAGACCCCGATCCTCGACATAGAGCGCGGCCACGTCACCGACGACCGTCACGCGCACCTCGACCGGAGACGACGCGGTGTGGTGGCGGGCGTAGTCGAGCAGTGCCAGCACGACCTGACCCGTGCTCGCCCGAGAGCCCGCCACGTCGATGCCTCGAGGCACCGTCGAGCGCACGTCGAGACCGCACGACCGGGCGCAAGCGAGGACCGGTTCGATCGCCTCGGCCAGATCGAATCGGTCGCGACTGCTGCGGCACCCGGTGAGCACTCCTCGCAACCGACGCACCTCCGCCAGCGTCACGTCCCATGCACTCGACTTGCGCTCCGCCCCTGCGACGTTCACCGTTCCTGGATCTCCCTCCGCGGGCCGGCGAACACCGTGTCCGCCGCCAAAGCCCGTCTTCTGGTACATGGACGCGCTGCTGGCCCGATTGGTTGAGTCCGAGTGCTCCCGCGCCGGGGATCACGGGGTTTCCCGGATACGCCCCGATCGACACGTGTGCATCGAGGCGGTCCGGGGTACCTCTTGAACAGGCGGGCGACGGAGGATTGAAATGCCCAGAGGACAGTGGTCAGACAAGCGGGAGCGCCAGTACAAGCACATCCGCGACGAGCTGAGGGACCGCGGCCGGAGTGAGGACACCGCCGAGGAGATCGCGGCCAGAACCGTCAACAAGGAGCGGGCCCGTGCGGGTGAGTCCCGGGAATCGAGCCGCCTTTCGCGCACCGACATCTCGTCGGGCCGGCGGGGCGGATTGCGTTCGCATCGCGGGCCCGGCGGTCGCACCAAGGCTCAGCTCTACGAAGAGGCCAAGGACAAGAACATCGCCGGCCGCTCGAAGATGAACAAAGCTCAGCTCGAACGGGCGGTCGGTCGCTGAACCGAGACCCGGGCGTCGCGGTGCCCGCCGGATCACGCGCCCCCGATGCCCGAGCTCCCTGACGTCGAGGGCTACCGCCGCGTCCTCGAACGAGGCGTGGGACGCGTGGTCGAACGGGTGACCGTCATCGACGACGGCGTGCTGCGGAACACCAGTGCCGCGGGGCTGGGGCGGGCGCTCCACGGGCGGCGGCTCCGGCACCCCGGTCGGCACGGCAAGTGGCTGCTCGTCCGCACCGACGGACCGATCGTGCTGATGCACTTCGGGATGACCGGCGAACTGCTGTGGAGTCCTGATGACGGCGACCGTGACCCCCACGACCGGGTCGTCCTCGTCACGGACCACGGCGAACTGCGGTACCGGGACCAGCGCAAGCTGCAGGGCATCTGGCTCGCTCACGATGACGATGAGATCGAATCGATCACCGGCCACCAGGGTCCGGATGCGCTCGGTATTTCGCGCGACGTCCTCGAGGCCGCGCTGGCCGGGAAACGAGGTGGGCTCAAGTCGACTTTGATGGACCAGGCCGTGATCGCCGGTCTGGGCAATCTGCTCACCGACGAGATCCTGTGGCGCGCTCGGCTCCATCCGGCACGCGCCGCCGGCGAACTCGCCGCGGACGAACTCGGCCGGCTGCACCGGGCGACGGGTTCCGTGCTCCGGGCCTCCGTGCGAGTGGGGCGGGTGCCGCCGCGCCGGTCCTGGCTCACCGGTGTTCGTGATCGGGATCGGCCCGTCTGTCCACGATGCAACACCTCCCTCCGACAGAGCCGCGTCGGAGGAAGGCGTTCGTGGTGGTGCCCGCGCTGCCAGCCGACCCAAGTGGCGACCCACCCGTCGGCTAGCGGCTCCGGCTCGAGTCCGGCGCGACACGGGAGCGAGGGGCGACGTTGATCGCAGGCACCAATGGGCCGGCACAGGAGGGTTGATGGATCGCTTCGCCGCGCTCTCCGATCGCGCCCGCCGCAGCCTGCGACCCTCGCCGCATCCGAGCTGGGTCCAACCGATGCTCGCCACGCTGACCGATCGGCGGTTCTCCGATCCGGGGTGGCTGTTCGAACGCAAGCTCGACGGCGAGCGCTGTCTCGCGTTCCGCGACGGTCCCGCGGTCCGGCTGCTGTCGCGCACAAGGCGATCACTGGGGAACACCTACCCGGAGCTCGTCGACGCGCTCAGTGTCCAGGACGCCGGCGACTTCGTCGTCGACGGCGAGATCGTCGCGTTCGACCACGGTCGGACGAGTTTCAGCCGGCTGCAACAGCGCATCGGGATCACCGATCCTGGGGAGGCTCGCCGCAGTCCGGTGGCCGTGTACTTCTACCTGTTCGACGTGCTTCACCTCGACGGGAACGACACGACCGCGCTGGCCCTGCGCGACCGCAAGACGCTGCTCCGGCGGGCCCTCACCTTCCGCGCGCCGTTGCGGTTCACCGCCCACCGCAACGGCACTGGCGAGGCCTATCTCGCCCATGCGTGCGCGAACGGGTGGGAGGGCCTGGTCGCCAAGCGGGCCGATGCCCCGTATGTGTCGCGTCGCTCGCCCGACTGGCTCAAGTTGAAATGCGCAGCCGGCCAGGAGTTCGTCGTCGGAGGGTTCACCGAGCCCGCCGGCAGCCGGGTCGGGTTCGGCGCACTCCTGGTCGGCTACTACGACGACGGCGACTTCGTCTACGCAGGCAAAGTCGGTACCGGGTACTCACAAGCCACGCTCCACGACCTCCGCCGGCGGCTCGAAGCCCTCGAGACGACCAAGTCGCCGTACACCCGTGGCCGCATCGCCGCACGCGGCGTGCACTGGGTCCGGCCGGAGTTGGTCGTCCAGGTCGGCTTCACCGAATGGACCGGTGACGGGAAGCTGCGTCACCCCCGATACGAAGGGCTGCGCCTCGACAAGCCGGCCCGAGACGTGACGAGAGAAGTATCCGGCGTCACGACGAGCCCGTGACCTCGGTGCCCCACACGTCGCTGAGGAGGAACCCTTCCGGATACGGATCGCTCGGGTCCACGGCGACGGTGCGCGAGCCGACGACCCAGCCCCGCCCGCTGATGCGCGGCAGCACCGCCGGGCGGTCGCCGACGGTGGTGTGGCCGGTGATCTCGACGAGGAACTCGCTGTCGATCAGTGACCGGGCGGTGAACCGATCACCGACGTCGGCCTGGCCACGGGCCGACATGCAGGCCAGGCGGGCGGAGTTGCCGGTGCCGCACGGCGACCGGTCGACACGCCCGCTGAGCACCGTCGCCCCGCGCAGGCTGCCGTTGGCCGCGTCGTCGTCGCCGATGACCATGACGTAGGAGATGAAGTTGAGCTCGGGATACAGGGGGTGCTGCACCTGGATCTCGCCGCGTGCGGCGACCGAGACCGTGGTCGCCGCCTCGACGATCTTGCGGGCCGATGCCCGGTCGAGGCACAGGCCGAGGGCCTCGGCGCGCACCAGGACGTAGTAGCAGCCGCCGTAGGCGACATCGACGGTGATGTCGCCGAATCCCGGGACCTCGAGCGGGACGTCGAGCGATTCGACGAACGACGGCACGCCGTCGAAGGTGACCCGTTCGCAGCGCCCGTCGCGGCACTCGGCCCGGGCCCGGACGAGTCCCGCCGCGGTTTCCAGGACCACGTCGGTGTACGGCTCGGTCATCGCCACGCTGCCGGTCTCGAGCAGGGCGGTGACGACGCAGATGGTGTTGGAGCCACTCATCGCATGGGCTCGGTCGGCCTGCAGGACCACGAAGCCGCCGTGCGCGGACGGCTCGAGCGACGGGTACACGACGTTCGCACTGGCCTGCGGGCGACCCCTCGGCTCAGCGGTCAGGTAGCGGCGGATGCTGTCGTCCGTCTCGTTGATGTGGCGCAGCTTGTCGCGCATCGTGCGGCCGGGAATCGGGAACACGCTGCCGAGATAGCAGGTGCCCTGTTCTCCCTCGGCGTGCACTTCGATCGCGTGGAACGTGCGGGTGATGCGCACGGTCGATCAGCCGTTGGCGCCGGCGGCCGCGGTCGCCGAGACGGCTTCGAAGGCGCGCACGTTCTCGTCGATGATCGACCCCAGTTCGGCGGCTTCGTCCGGTGTGAGCGGCGACATCGGCCGGCGAACCGTGCCGGCGACCGCCCCGAGATGAGCCATCCCGGCTTTGACCTTGGCGTTGTAGTTCCCCGACTCGACGTGCTGGATGAAGGGCAGCATCGCGGCGAACTGGCGCTGGCCGAGGCCGACGTCGCCGCGCCGCATCGACGCGACGAACTCGACGTGCTGGCGCGGCAGCACGTTGGCCGTTCCCGCGAGCCAGCATCGGACGCCCCAGATCAGGTAGTCGAATGCCTGGTCATCGGTCCCGCAGATCACGCTGATCCGGTCCTGGTATCGCCGCTGCAGGGCGAGGAACCGGGAGAAGTCGCCGCTGGCCTCCTTGATCGCGATCACCTCCGGCAGGTCGGCCAAGCGGTCGAGGCTCTCGAAGCCGAACTCGACGCCTGATCGGGCCGGAAAGTTGTACAGGATCACGGGCAGGGCACCGTCGAGTGCGCACGCGCGGATGTGCGCGGCGAGCTGGGGCTGGGACGGCAGCGACGTGGGCGGTGGCGACAACATGATCGCGTCGTAGCCGTTCCGGCGGGCGTGCTGGGCGAGGCCGATGGCGTCGCGGGTGGCGCCGGTGGTGCACCCGGCTACCAACTGGACCCGCCGGTCGACACTGGACGCGGCGAGCTCGAGCTGGCGCCGACGCTCGTCGATGCTCATCGCGTAGTACTCGCCCGTCGTGCCACCCACGACGATCCCGGCGACGCCACTGTCGATCTGGCATTCGATCCCCGCGGTGAACGCGACTTCGTCGACGGATTCGTCGGCGTTGAACGGGGTGACGACGGGTGTGTAGACACCTTCGATGTGCACGGTCGCTCCTTCCGTCGGCGGGTCAGGTTGCGCAGGGTGAACCGGTCAGGGTTGAAGTCGGCCAGGTCGATGCTGCTCGTACCGTCGATGATCAGTTCACTCAACGCCAACGCCGACGTGGGCGCCAGACTGAGACCGAACATCCCGTGGCCGGACGCGATCACCAGGTTGTCCAGGCCTCGCGGTCGCCCCAGCAGTGGCAGACCGTCGGGGCTCATCGGACGACTGCCCGCCCACGTGTCGTAGCGGGCGTCGAAGTCGAGGCTGATGAAAGCACGTAGCGAGGCGACGATCGCGTCGACCCGGCGGGGGTCGAACCGGGGGCGATCGCCATCGAACTCCATCGTGCCGCCGACCCGGATGCGATCAGCGAAGGGCGTCGCAACCGCATGAGCCTCTTCGAAGATCACCGGATGGCTCAGCTGAGGCGACGTCGGGAGCGCGACGTTGTAGCCCTGGCCGGGCACGACCGCGACCCGTAGGCCGAACAAGCGGGCGAGCGGCCGAGTACCGGCACCCGCCGACAGCATCACGTCGTCGGCCGCGACCGTCCCCTTGGGCGTGGCGATCGAGGTGATCCGCCCGCCGGCTCGCTGGACGGACGTGACCGGAGCGTGCTCGAGAATCGTCACGTCGCGAGCACGGAGCGAGGCGATCATCGAATCGACGAACACGCGCGGGTCGATCGAGCGGTCAGCGGGGAAGGCAAATCCGGCCCGGATGTCATCGCTGAGCGCCGGCACGATGCGCCGCAGCTCGTCACCATCGAGCAGGTCGGCGGGCACGTCCACGCCGAAGTCGCCCATCGGGGCCAGCGCCGACCGGTGACGCTCGGCGATCGAAGGCTCCCTGAACGGCACGACCACTTCCGGTCCGAGCTCGACGTTCGCGCCCAGCCGGCCGAGCACGGCGAGCGCCTCCGCGTGGCGCGCGTTGAGCCGGGCCAGCGCGACCCGGCCGGCGACATTGCGCTGGCTGGTCGCCGAACGGGCGAAGTGCAGTCCCCACCCGAGCATCCCCGGCAGCGCGCGAGCGTGCAACCGCAGCGCCCGGGTCGGGTCGCGCAGCGAGGTGAGTGCCGACTTCACCGCGCCGGGTGAGGCAAGCGGTTCCAGCAGCGTGGTGCACATGAAACCGGCGTTGCCCCGCGCCGCGCCACCGCCGAGTCGGCCGCTGTCGACGACGGTCACCTCCGCACCGCGATCGACCAACATCAACGCCGTCGACAGCCCGATCAGCCCGCCACCGACGACGGCCACCGACTTCGTCATCGTGTGTTCATATCACCCGGCCGACGGCGGGCCGGTCGGGACGGTGTACGGTCGCGACCCGGCGATTGCGAAGGAAGGAGTCGATCATGACTCGTGGGGTAGCGCTTCTCATTCCGTTGGTGTCTCTCACCGTGCCCGTGTCCCTTCCGACGCCGGCCGGTGCGGTGTCGGCGGAGAGCAAGGTCTCGGTGGGCAGCCCGCCCACCCCGTATCTACCGAACGCGTCGAACGAACCGGCACTGGCCATGGACCCGACGAACACGAGCGTGCTGGCTGCCGGGGCCAACGATCTCGTCGACAGCTCCCCGTGCAAGGGAAGCAGTTGCGATCTCACGCCCAATATCGGCATCTCGGGGATCTACTTCTCCTTCGACCAGGGCCAGACGTGGACGCAACCCACGTACACCGGGCTGACCGCCCAGGACGGCACGACCGACGTCGGCCCGATCCACACGCTGCCCGGCTATTACGAGCACGGGATGTCCTCGCACGGCGACCCGGCCCTCGCCTTCGGCCCCCGACCCGACGCGAACGGTCACTTCTCGTGGACCAACGGCTCCCGCCTGTACTACGCCAACCTGGCGTTCCCTCTCAGCACCGGCCCTGGGTTCAAAGGCGCCTCCGCCGCCGCCGTTTCGCGCACCGACAACGTGCAGGCGGCCGCCGCAGGCGTCCAGAGCGCCTGGATGGACCCGGTGATCGTGAGCCGCCAGAACGCCGCGCTGCTCTCCGACAAGGAGGACATCTGGGCTGACAACGCCTCCTCGAGCCCGTACTTCGGCAACGTCTACCTCTGCAACGTCGCCTTCCGCAGCGCGGGCGGGGCGCCCGAGCCGATGATGGTGGCGTCCTCGACCGACGGTGGCAGCACATGGCGCCAGCGTCAGATCAGCGCCGCCACCAACAACGCCCAGACGGGCGGGCGCCAGGGTTGTGCGGTGCGGACCGACAGCACCGGCGTGGTGTACGTCGTCTGGGAGGGCGCCGACATCAAGACCCGCCAGAGCGTGTTCTACCTGTCCCGCTCCTTCGACGGTGGCAGCAACTTCGAGAAGCCACGGGCCGTCGCCCAGGTCACTGACGTCGGCGTGTTCGACCCGGTGTCGAGGCGCATCGTGTTCGACGGGTTCGCCGGCACCCGCACCGACAGCTTCCCCAGCCTCAGCATCGCCAACGGGGCGCCGTCGGGATCCGACGCCACGAACACCATCGTGCTGACGTGGCCCGACGCCGCGGCCGGGTTGAACCATGAGCAGGCGCTGGTGCAAACCTCGACCGATCGCGGCGCAACCTGGTC
>JBKOUV010000106.1:0-9554 GCA_046723555.1 Actinomycetota bacterium
CGCCGACGATCGGCTCGACCGCGAACGCGACTCGGTTCACGGGTTCGAGTCTCGCGCCACCTGCGCCGTCAGAGGATCCCTTCCAGTGAGATATAGGGCACGTCGCTGTACGCCTCGCGGCGCTGGAACTTCCATCCCGCGAGCGTGCGGACGAGCTCGTCGACGTAGTGGCCGAGCATCTCGAATACCGGGGCGTCGGTCTCGCTGCGCGTGACGTAACCCCAGTTGCTGAGGGCCGTCGCGGTGTCGCCGTGGACCTCGATCACCGGGTTCATCACGAGGTGGTAGGTCCGCTCGCGGTCGCTCTCGTAGACCTCCATCGTGCGCACCAGCAGGTCCTCGATCTCGCCCGGGCCGGTCGCTTTGCCGAGGTTGCCGACCCACACAGCGTCGTCGGTGAACAGCGTGGAGTACGCCTTGAAGTCGCGGGCATCGAGGTGCCGCTTGTACTCCATGAACAGCCCCCAGATGGCGTCCTTGTCCTCGAGCACCTGCAGCCGGGCGACGACGTCGTCGAACCGCGTGGGCGTCGGCTCGCTCATCGGCGACCGCCCCATCGCCCTGGTGATCTCGTGGCGCTTGATCTTCCAGCGCCCACCTTCACGGACCAGGTCGTCGTGGTATCGCCCGGACTGGAGCACGGTCGGGCACCCGTCGGGATCGGTGGTCAGGTAGTACCAGACCACGGTGGCCGTGGCCGTGTCCCCCTCGACCTGGATGTCGTGGTTCGCGGTCACGTGGATCGCCGGCGGCAGGTGGCCGCGGACCTGGGGCCCGAGGTTCTCGTCGAGGATCGCCTCGATGGCGGCGGGTCCGACAGCCTCGCCGAGCTGGGCGGCGAGGACGCCGTCGGCGGCGAAGAGGCTGGCGTATCCGGCGTGGTCGCCCGAGTCGAGGTACCGCGCGTAGTCGACGAAGATCTGGCGGATCTCCTCGCGGTCCTCGAGCAGTCGCAGCCGTTCGACCTTTTTCATCAGGTTCCTCCCGTCGAGTAGTGGGGCAACGGGGCCGACGTGCACAGGACCGGCATCGAGTGCACCGTCGTCGAGGTGGTCAGGAACAGGGTGCGCAGGTCCGGGCCGCCCCAGCACAGGCTCCCGCAGACCTCCGGGGTGAGGATGATCCCGAGCCGCTCGCCGGCGGGGTCGAACACCCACACACCGCCCGGCCCGGTGACCCACACGTTGCCGAACTCGTCGCACTCCATCCCGTCGACCGAGCCCTCGGCGATCGTGCCGCCGCCGATGTCGCCGGCGAAGAGCCGGCCGTTGACGAGCATGCCGTCGTCGGCCACCTCGAAGACCTTGATCTCCGCCCGCGGCGAGTCGTTGACGTAGAGCAGCGACTCGTCGGGAGAGAAGCACAGCCCGTTGGGCTGGTCGAACTCGTCCCGGTCGACGACGAGCTGGGCCTCGCCACCCTCGTGGGGCACGCGGAACACCGGCTTGAAGCCGAGGAGCGGCACCCGCTCGCAGCCGATCCAGTCGTTCCACCGCCCGTAGTCCGGGTCGGTGAAGTAGATGCTGCCGTCGCGGGCCCGGGCGACGAGGTCGTTCGGGCTGTTGAGGTATACGCCGCCGTGGTGGAAGCAGACCGTCTCGTGGAACCCGTCGGCGTGGAAGCGGGTGATCGAGCTGGAGACGTGCTCGCAGACGATCAACCGGCCCTCGATGTCGAATGCCATCCCGTTGCCCTTGAACGTCGGGTACATGACGAGCTCCATGCCGCCGGATTCGGTCCAGCGGAACCGCTTGTCGCCCGGGATGTCGCTGAAGTACAGGCACTGCTCGGCGACGCTCCAGACCGGACCCTCGCTGAACACGTAGCCCTCGCCGATCTTCGTCAACGTCGCATCCGGGTCGACGAGGTCCTCGAACTCCGGCCGATCGGCCTTGATGATCGTCATCCACTCACCCCCAAAGATCCATTCTGAATCTGCGATGAGCGGTGAGCGCGCCCACCGCGCTCACCGCTCATCGCGTCTGCGGCGTGAGCAGCTCCCCCACCGGCTGGCAATCCCAGCTGCGGAACTGGATCCGCTTGAAGAACTCCGGCAGCACGACCTCGCCGTCCTCGATGCGCCGGCTGAGATCCTTGCGCCACTCCGCCATCTCGCCGGCGTACTGGTACACGGCGAGGTGCTGGTCCTCACCCACCGGCTCGCCGCTGACCACTTCACGGACCCGGTAGCGCTGCGAGCTGAGGAACCGGGGGCTCTCGATGTTCTCCTGGGCGTGCGCGGTGTACCAGCGGTGGTACTCCTCGTCGGAGACGTCGTCGGGTCGCTGGCTGAAGACGAGGTACAAGTTGTTGGTCACGGTGCTCCTCCGTTGATCCGGGTGCAGTTCCACGAGCCGAAGCGGATGCCCGGGAACCACTCGGGCAGCGGCATCCGGTCCTGCTTCTCGACGTAGGTCTCGGCGTTGCCCATCCCCGCGGCCTCGAGGTTCTGCACCGCGACGTCCGGTGGAGCGTCGAGCTCGTACACGGTCAGGTACCGGTAGCCGCCGGTGCCTCCGGGGTCGACCACCCCCTCGATCCGGTAGCGGGTGGCCGACCGCCACCCGTCGACGGCGAGGATCTCCTCGACGTGGGCGTCGTACCACGCGTTGAACTCGTCGTCCGGCACCGAGGCCGGAGGGTCACTGAACACGAGATGGATGTAGTGCTCCACGGCTTTCCCCCAAGGTCACACGCATCGTATACGATTGTTCGGTCGCGCAAACGAGGGGGTAGGGGTGATCGTCGACGTCGACTCGCCAGCGTTCGCCGAGCTGATCGACCCGGAGGCCGAGCTGACATTGCTCGGCTCCGGCTACGAGTTCTCCGAAGGGCCGGTCTGGAATCCCCGTGAGCAGTGCCTCTACTTCAGCGACATCCCCGGCGACGCCCGCTGGCGCTGGAGCGAGCAGGGCGGGATGGAGCTCGCCGCCAAGCCGACGTTCAAGGGCAACGGGCTGGCCTACGACCTCGAGGGCAACCTGCTCGTGTGCGAGCAGGTGTCGAGCTGCCTCACCCGCATCCATCGCGACGGCCGGCGCGAGCTCGTCGCCTGGAAGTACGAGGACGTCTACCTCAACAGCCCCAACGACGTCGTGGTCCGAGCCGCCGACGGGAGCATCTACTTCACCGACCCCGACTACGGGCGGTGGAACGACTGGATCGGCTGCAAGCGGTCGTTCGTGCGCGACTTCAAGGGCGTGTACCGGGTGCCGGCCGAGGGCGGTGAGATCCAGTTGGTCTCGGCGCCCAACGAGTTCGAACAGCCCAACGGGCTCTGCTTCTCCCCGGACGAGTCCCTGCTTTACGTCAACGACTCGCCGCGTGCCGAGATCAAGGTCTACGACGTCGCCGACGACGGATCGCTCGCCAACTGCCGCCTGTTCCGCGGCGGTATCGGTCGGGGTGAGATGGGCGAGGGCAACCTCGACGGGATGGAGTGCGACGAACACGGCAACATCTGGACGTCGGGCCCCGGCGGTGTGTGGGTGCTGAACCCCGACGGCGAACGGATCGGGGCGATCCGGACGCCGGAGATCTGCGGCAGCGTCGTCTTCGGTGGCCCCGACCTGACGACGCTGTTCCTGACCACGACGACGACCGTCCACTCGATGCCGACGAAGGTCAGGTCCGCTCCGCTGCCCTAACCACGAAAGATAAGGAGTCGCCATGTACAAGGTGGTCTGGCTGGCGCGGTTCCCCGCCGGGAGCGACCGCGCCGCGATGAGCGCGTACTGGACCGACGAGCACGGCCCTCGCTTCATGAAGGTGCCGGGCGTCGAGCGCTACGTGCAGAACCACGCCGTCGCCCCGATCGCCGACGACGGCATGGGCGAGGCGAACGTGCAGTTCGACGGCTACTCGTGCGCGTGGTTCACCAACCGCTCGGTGTTCGAGGCGGCGATGACGTCGTCGGAATGGGTCGAGACCGTGGAGGACGGCGCCAACGTCTTCGACATGGAGTGGCTCTGGGGCAAGAGCGCGGCGCTCGACGAGTACGTGATGCGCGGCGAGCCGTCGCACTTCCCGCTCGATCCCGATCGCCGGCAGTTCAAGGTGGTGTGGTTCGCCCGCTTCAAGGGCGATCGGGCCCTGCCCGACTCGCGGGACTACTGGCGCAACCACCACGGTCCGCTGGCCCTGCGCGAGCCGCTGATGCTGCGCTACACCCAGAACCACGTGCGGGCCGGGCTCGGCGCCGAAGGCGAGAGCAGCGACCCGGTCGACTTCGACGGGTTCTCGGAGTCGTGGTTCGCCGACCAGGAGTCGTTCGAACGGGCGATGCTCACCGAACCCTGGCGCGAGCTGGTCGACGACGGCGGGAACATCTTCGACATGGAGTACCTGTTCACGGGGATGAGCGCCGTCCTCGACGAGCGGATCATGATCCCCTGAGTTCCGGAGGAGGAGCACCCGTGTACAAGGTCATCTGGCTCACCAGGTTCCAGCCCGGCATGGACCGGGAAGAGGTGCTGCGCTGGTGGCGCGGCCCGCACGCCGAGCTCGCCGCAGCGACACCGGGGATGGTGCGGTACGTCCAGAACCACTGGGTCGCCCCGCTCGACGGCGCCACCCACATGCCCGGCGGCGGTCGCGGCGCGTTCGACGGCCACGCCGAGCACTGGTTCGAGAGCCGGGAGAGCTACGAGGCGGCGATGGCCAGCGAGCAGTGGCGGCGCACCGTGGCCGACGGCCCGACGGGGTTCGACGCGGCCACGCTCGTCGGTGGAGTGATCGAGGAGCGAGTGATCAGCTGGGACGACTCCCTCGACGGCCGCGTGCACCCGGAAGGCGTCAGCGGGCCGGCAATCTAAGGAGCCCGTCACGTCGACGCGAGGTCGATGCGCCCCTTGTCGCCCGTATCGGAGATGAGCAGGATGCCGGGCGACCCGGCGGCTGTCTGCAGTTGGAAGCCGACGAGGACGCCCGTGGAAGCGCCGGCGGGCAGCGGATCAAGGTCGAGCACGCTCATACAGGTCGGTCGGATCCTCGCGCTGCCGACGTCCAGCTCGTAGAACCACCAGTAGGTGTACTCGCTGGACGGGGACGACCTGCTCAGTGTCGCCGTCAGCTCGAACACCTCCTGGCGCCCACCGCTGTCGAGCTCCTGGAATGCGCCGTCCTCGAGGACGTAGGTGAACTCGACGGGGGGTTGGCCGAAGTGCGTGCTTCCCGTCACGCCCAAATCGGTCCACCCGGCGCCGGTGGGCGTTGGGCACTCGGGCAGGCGGTCGAACGTTCCGATCGTCGTTTCCGTGGCGCTCGCTGCTCCCGCTACTGGCTGGGTCGACACCGGCTGGGTCGGCGCCGGTTGGGTGGTCGCTGGTTGCGTCGTCGCTGGCCGCGAGACGGCCGGATGGGTCGCCACCGGCCGGGTCCCCGCTGTCTCACCGCCGTCGCCGCCGCGGGTGAGCGAGAGCACGATGACCGTCGCGGCGCCGGCGAACGCCACGAGGCCCGCGGCCACCGCCCAGGCCACGCGCCGGTGTCGGCGTGTCGGTTCCGGCGGCGGACCACGAAAGTCGAAGAGCAGTCCGTCGGCGCTGTGTGAGAACAGCACCGGGGTCGCCCACTCGACCTCGTTGACGTCGGAGAGCACTGCCTTGCGGCCCTCGGCGACGGCCGCGTCCACCGGCATCCGCCGGGCGATCAGGGCGGTGTAGAGCTCCTCGGCGAACGCGATCGCGGCGGCGTCACTGATCGAGAACTGCATCGCCACCACGGCGCTCACCCCGAGCGCGACGAGCGATGTGGCGACACCGGCGAACGGGTCGGTCAACGTGGCCCGTGCGCCACGACAGGAGTTCAGCACGACCAGGCAGAGCGACCGCTGATCGGCGAGCAGGTTGTCGAGGACCGTTGTCGTCAGCGGAGCCGCCGCCCCACCCTCGCCCTCGAGCATCAGCACGCCCTCATCCCCGAACATCCCGCCGTGGCCGATGAAGTGCAGGATGTGGTAGTTACCGTCGCGCAGGGTCCGGCGGAGACCTTGCGACGTGGCCGGCTCGAGCCAGTCGAGCTGGACCAGGCCGTCGTCGATCATGGAGGCCAGCGCCCGTTCGAGACGGTTCCGCTCCTCGGCGACGTCGAGGTGCTCCAGATCGCGAGGGTTGGCGATGACTCCGAGGACCCGGACAACGCCCTCGATGCGCTGGCGCGGCGGCTCCTTGCCGGTGTCGAGGTAGCGCACGACCGGTGTGCGCCGCTGGCTGGCCAGAAATGTCGGCCGCCGGTACAGCAGCTCCCACGGGACGTCGAGCAGTTCTGGAGTCGCGGCGAGCGACAGCCGCAGCCGCAGACCATGGCCCGCGGCATCAGCCCGCCGCAGCGCACCGTCGAACAGCGCGCCGACGGAGTCAGCGAGCAACGCCTCGGCCAGACGCGATCCGAGCTCCTGCGCCGTCAGCTCCTGCGCCGAGCGTTCGCCGACTCCGATGTCACGCGTCCGACCGAGCAACCCCACGGCGCGGGTCAACTGGGCATCGTCGAGATCGAGGACGAACGTCCCCGTCGCCTCGACACCCGCGGCGTCCGAGGCCCACACGTCGTAGGCCCGCCCCTCACCACGGCGGAACTCGACCGCAAAGTCCTCGTACGCGTACGTCGCCACGCCCTCCCGCTGACGTCGATAGCCGTCAGCAACCGTAGTTCCTGTGCCACCGGATAGGGCCCCATTGACCTATCCGGTGACACGGACCTGGGAGGGTCAGAAGCGCAGCTCGGGGATCCGCAGGGTTGTGCCGACGTTCAGCACGCTGGGGTCGGTGAGCTGGTCGCGGTTGCTCTCGAAGACGAAGTTGACGAGCGGCGCGATCGCGGCGTCGTCGGACACGCCATAAGCGCTCTGCACGATCTGCCAGAGTGAGTCGCCCGGCTGCACCAGCCACTCGTGGACGGCGGTCGGAGCCGGGGCGTCAGCCTCGGGCTCGGGATCCGCCACGGGTGCCGGGGTCAAGGGTCCGCTCGTGGGTGCCGGAGCCATCGGCGTGGTCGCCGGCTCGTCAACCGCCGGCTCGTCAACCGCCGGCTTGTCAACCGCCGGCGCGGCGAGCGGCGCGCCGGCCGCGCGGAGGGCCACGATGTCACAGTCGACGCCGACAACGGGGTCGATGTGAGCGGCGGGGCCTTCGGCGTGAAGACGACCGTCGACGTCGATGACCCAGCGGCCGCCGTCGGAGAGCGGGATGACTGCGACCGCCTTGGGCGAGAGCGCGCCGAGCGCGGTGTTCGTCCACGCCGGCTCGTCGATCCCGCAGGTCGCGCGTTCCTGTGCGGCCACCAGGCTGTAGTACGGGTTCACCGGCGTCCGGTCGGGCGTCCGGATCTCGAAGTGCAGGTGGGGCACCGATCCCTCGGCGTTGCCGCTGTCACCCATGTACCCGATCACCTGACCGGCCTTGACGTGGCTGCCGATCTTCAGGCCCGGCGACACCACCCACTCGGGTTCGGTGTTGCCGTCGTCGGTCCCCGGCGTGTCGTTGTTGACGTGGAAGTAGTTGTAGTACCAGCCATCGGCGCCGGTGACGCTGATGGCGTTGCCCGAGATGCCCGCGTCGGTTTGGATGCGAGTGATCGTTCCGTCGACCACGGCCAGCAGCGGCTGCATGCGCACGCCCAGCAGGTCGTTGCCCTCATGGCGGCGGGCGCAACCGTCACGGCAGGCGCCGAAGTCGTTCGAGTAGCGCACCGGGCCGAGCACGGGGAACGAGATGTCGCGGGTGATCCCATCGATGCCCTCCACCGGTGCCGGGTTGTCCGGCCCGGCCGGAGCCGGGACGCTCGGGCTCGACGGATTCACCGGATCCGGGTCGGTGGTCACGTCAGGCGCCGGCGTCTCCGGCTCCGGCACGGGCGCAGGATCCGCCGCAGGCACCGTCGTCTCGGGAGGCGGCACTGGCTCCGTCGTCGGGGGCTCTGTCGTCGGAGGCTCGGTGGTCGGGGGCTCCGTTGTGGGGGGTTCGGTGGTCGGAGGCTCCGTCGTCGGGGGCTCCGTCGTCGGGGGCTCGGTCGTGGGAGGCTCCGTCGTCGGCGGTTCGGTCGTGGGAGGCTCCGTCGTCGGGGGCTCCGTCGTGGGGGGCTCGGTCGTCGGCGGCTCCGTCGATGGCGGCGCGGCCGACTGTGTCGAGCTGCCGGCAGCCGGCGCGGCGGCGTCGGCGCCAGAGTCGCCATCGGAGGCGAAGGCTTTGTTGACCGATGGGGCGGCGACGACGCCGAGGGTCGCCACCATCATGGCGAGGGGGAATTGGATGGGCCGTTGGCGGCGCATGACTACTGACTCCGTTCGGGGGGTGTGGGGTTGGAGGCGGTTTCCAATGCGGCGGTGGCCAACCCGAGGGCGGTGGCGCTTGCGCCGGTCGTATCCCCGACCCGTCGCCGCGCCACCCCCTCATGGGCCCGCCGCCTGGAGAACAGGTGCTCGCTCACAGCTCGTTGGACCCTTCGGTCCAGAGGCGCTCGGCGACCCAGCGGCCGCGAGGATGGAAGCGATAGTGGGGGAAGTCCTTCTCGAACTCGAGATCGATGTCGGCCGACCCGTTGCGGTTCTTCTCGACGGAGAAGACGACCTGGCGATCGAACTCCTCGGCTCGAGTCGGGGAGTAGGCGAGGTGCGCCCGCGAGACCACGCCGAGCTTCTCGTTGAGCACGACGATGGCATCGGCCTCGTAGGCGAGGGCCGTTGATCCCCGGAAGTGGCGCGAGTGCATCCGCCGCGCGTCGAGGCCGATCTGGTCGGCGGCGGCGATGGCGACAACGACGATCTTCTGATCGAGCGCGAGCTCTTTGAGGTTCTCGATGACCCGCCCGATCCGCTCGCCCTCACGGGGGATTGCGGGGAAGACGGGGACCTTCTGGACGTAGTCGACGAAGAGCGCGATCGGCTGCCCGTCGAAGCCGGCGGTCACGTCCCGGATCGCGTTGACGTCGGTATGTGCCCCCGACCCCGTGACCAGCACGAGCCGATCGGCGTAGCCGGCGAGGCGATGGTGCGCCTGCCGCAGCAGCGGATCCGACTCGAGCGCCTGGCGCAGTGTGATCGCGCCGGCGGCGACGTCACGGATGCGGCCGCGGAGCTCCTCGTAGCGGATGGCCGAGGACCCAGGCGCGGTCGCGTCGAGCATCTCGCCGAGCTCGCACGACAGCAGCCGGGTGAGGAGCGAAACCTCGTCGTGCTCGTAGCAGAGGTAGACCGAGACGATGCCCCGCTGGGCCATCGAGCGGGCCCACTGGAGGGAAGCGATCGTCTTGCCGACGCCAGGCTTGCCGCCGAGCAAGACGATCTCTCCCTGCCGGATCCCTCCCGCGAGCACGTCGTCGAGGCGGTCGAAGCCGGTTGGCACCACGGCGTGGCTGGCCGGCTCGGTGAGCTGGTGCAGCTCGGCGAGCGTGGCCAGCGCGGAGCGAACCTGCGGCCGCCCGATGACGAGATCAGAAACGACCTTGACCACCGTCAGTCCTCCACCGTCACGCGGACGATTGATTCGTCAACACGTCGCTCGTCGAGCGCTTCTTCGATCGTTTGCCAGGGCACGGGAGCACTCTGCGCTCTTATGAGC
>JBKOUV010000196.1:0-15463 GCA_046723555.1 Actinomycetota bacterium
GATGGACGGGCTCTACGTGTTCAACAACCCGTGGGCCATCCAGGCGATGGAGAAGCACACGTCGTACTGCGCCATGATGCGCCTCGGGATGCCGATCCCCGAGACGTGGATCGTCCCGCCGAAGGACTACGAGTTCAAGCCCGACCTGGCGATCACGCTGGCCCGGTACGCCAAGCTCTTCGACCTCGACGAGATCGGCCGCGCCGTCGGCTACCCGCTGTTCGCCAAGCCGTACGACGGGGGCGGCTGGGCGGGAGTGAACCGGGTGGATTCCGGCGCGGAGCTGCATCGCGCCTACGACTCCAGCGGCACCTACCTGCTCCACCTGCAGCGAGCGGTCGAGCCACACGACCTGTTCGTGCGCTGCATCGGCTTCGGCCCGCAGACCCGGCTGGTGCGGTACGACCCGTCGGCCCCGCTGCACGACCGGTACACGCTCGATGACGGAGGCGTGCCCGATGATCAGCGCCGGGAGCTGGTCGAGACGACCTTGACGATCAACTCGTTCTTCGGGTGGGAGTTCAACTCCTGCGAGGCGCTGCGCCAGGGCGAGACGTGGCACCCGATCGACTTCGCCAACGCCTGTCCGGACTCCCAGGTCACCTCGCTCCACTACCACTTCCCGTGGCTCGTCGCGGCGAACCTGCGCTGGTCGATCTTCTGCGCCGCGACGAGGCGGCGGATGCGGGTGTCCCTCGACTGGGATCCGTACTTCGAGATCGCCGACAGCGATGTCCCGTACCGCGAGAAGCTGGCCGCGTACGCGGCGATCGCCAGGGAGCGGTTCCAATCCGACGAGTTCGACTCGTTCTGCGACACCCACCTGGCCCACCTCGACCGGGTCGTCTGGGAGTTCTTCGCGTCCGACGTCGCCCTCGACGCGGTCAGGCAGAAGGTCGCCGCGCTGTTCCCGATCCACGAGATCGACGAGTTCACCGAGCTGTTCTGGGGGCGCATCCAACGCTGGCGGGCGGACGAGGCAGCGAAGGCGGCGCAGGCGGCGCCGGCGCGAGCGGGCGACTGAGGTTCCATGTCGAAGGTGTCGTCGCGCTGGTACTCCGAGCGGGTCGAGCGGGAGGTCAGCCTGGTTCGTTGGGGCACCGTCGGCATGCCGGTCCTCACCTTCCCCACCGCCGGCGGAGACGCCGAGGAGATCGAGCGCTTCCACCTCGTCGGCGCCTGCGACGAGCTTCTCGAGCGGGAGCGGATCAAGCTCTACTCGGTGGACAGCGTCAACGGTCGCGCCCTGCTCAGCGGCGAGGGAGACAGCGGTCGGCAAGCTTGGATCCAGTGCCGGTTCTTCGAATACCTGCGCCACGAGGTCGTGCCGGCGATCCGGATGGACTGCGCGTCGGATGACATCGAGATCGTCGCGGCCGGGTGCTCGATCGGGGCGTTCAACGCGCTCGCCAGCATCTGCTGGTTCCCCGACGTGTTCCGGGCCGCGGTCTGCATGAGCGGCACGTACGACCTCGGCCGCTTCTTCAACGGGCCGATCAGCGCGGACTTCTCGCTGTCGTCGGCGCTGCGCTTCGTGCCCGCGCTGGACGGAGTCGAGCTCGACCGGCTACGCCAGCGGTTCGTCGTGTTCGCCAGCGGCGAGGGGGCCAACGAGGACATCGGCGAGTCGTGGGCGGTCGCCCACGCGCTCGGTTCCAAGGGCGTGCCCAACCGGGTCGATCCGTGGGGTCAGCACTGGGAGCACGACTGGCCGCTCTGGCGGGCGATGCTGCCGCAGTACCTGGACGAGCTCACCTAGGGCGATGGGCACGCAGACGGCGCAGGGGACGACCGATCGTCAGACCGCCATCCGCTGGATGCTGCGCGACTTGCAGGCGCTGGAGCGCATGCTCGACGAGCGCATGTTCGAGACCGACGTGACGCGCATCGGGGCGGAACAGGAGATGTTCCTCGTCGACGCGTCGTGGCAGCCGGCGCCGGACGCCGTGGCGGTGCTGGCCGCGATCGCCGACGGCCACTTCACCACCGAGGTCGGGGCCTTCAACCTCGAGCTCAACCTCGACCCGCAGGTGTTCACCAGCGACTGCCTCAGCAGGGTCGAGGCTCAGCTCGACCAGCTGCTCACCGTGGCCCGCGCCTGCGCCGGCGCGGCCGGGCTGGGCGTGGTGCTCGCCGGGATCCTGCCGACGATCCGCAAGGGCGATCTCTCGCTCGAGAACATGGTCCAGAACCCGCGGTACCTCGCCCTGAACACGGCGTTGATGAGCCTGCGGGGCGAGGCGTACGAGCTGCACATCAAGGGCACCGACGAGCTGCGCGTGCGCCAGGAGTCGGTGATGGCCGAGGCGTGCAACGCCAGCTTCCAGGTGCACCTCCAGGTGACACCCGACTCGTTCGTCAACCTGTACAACATCGCCCAGCTCCTCGCCGGGCCGGTCCTGGCCTGCGCGACGAACTCGCCGCTGCTGTTCGGCAAGCGGCTGTGGGCGGAGACCCGCATCGCCCTGTTCGAGCAATCCGTCGACACGCGGCGCCCCGGCCACCACCTGCGGGAGCGCAGCGCCCGGGTCACGTTCGGCACCGACTGGGTGAGGTCGTCCGTGATCGACCTCTACAAGGAGGACATCACCAGGTTCCGCCCGGTGCTCGCCCCCGACGAGTACGTCGATCCGTTCAGCGAGCTGGTCGCCGGCCGGGCCCCGTCGCTGGACGCCCTGCGCCTGCACACCGGCACGGTGTGGCGTTGGAACCGCGCGTGCTACGGGATCACGGACGGCGTTCCGCATCTGCGGATCGAGAACCGCGTCCTGCCGTCGGGACCCAGTGTCGTCGACGAGGTCGCCAACGCGGCGTTCTGGCTCGGCCTGATGCGCGCGCTGGGCGACCGCCACCCTGAAGTGAGCCGGACGATGCCGTTCGAGCAGGTGCGCTCGAACTTCGTCGCCGCCGCCCGGCAGGGGCTGGCGGCCAAGTTGACGTGGCTCGACGGCAGCGAGGTCGCCGCCGACGCGCTCGCCCTCGACGTCCTGTTGCCGCTCGCCGATGACGGGCTGGCGACGGTCGGGGTCGACGCCGCCGACCGGGAGCGCTACCTCGGCGTCGTCGAGCGGCGGATCCGGTCCGGGTACACCGGCTCGCGGTGGGTGATGACCTCGCTGAACGCGATGCGCAACCAGGGGACGGCCGGGCAGCGGTTGAACAGCCTGACCGCGGCGATGGTCGCCCGGCAGCGGAGCGGGACGCCCGTGCACGAGTGGTCCTCCGCGAACCTCGACGAGGGCGGTGAGTGGCGGCACAACTTCGTCAGCATCGAGCAGCTGATGACCACGGATCTCGTCACCGTGGCCGAGGACGACCCGGTCGAGCTGGCCGCCAACCTGATGGACTGGCACCGCATCCGGCAGCTGCTCGTCGAGGACGACGAACACCGCCTGATCGGTCTGGTCTCGTATCGGGCGATCCTCCGGCTCCTGGCCCGCGGGGCGACCAACGGCGAGGTCGTCGTCGGGGACGTGATGAAGCGAGACCCGGTGTCCGTGCCACCGGACATGGCCCCACTCCAGGCCCTCCAGCTGATGCGGTCGTTTGGCGTCGGGGCCCTGCCCGTGGTCGTCGACCGACAACTCGTCGGCATCGTCACCGAGCACGACTTCATGAACGTGGCCGGGCTGCTGCTGCTCGAGCAACTCGACGGGGTTGAGCGGGCCGAGTCCTGACGCTGACACGACCGGCGCGCCCCCATCTGGGCGGGATCCGTCCCACATCGACATCTGGGCGGGATTCGTCTCACCTGTTGCGACGATTCCCGCCCAGATCGAACAGCGAGAGCCGCCCGCGGTCGGTCGACGGCCTCAGCGATCGAGGTAACCCCAGTCCCGCAGCGCGGTGAGGATGCGCTCGGCGGCGGCCGCCGGTGCGAGCGTGACGAGCTCGGTGTGCTTCGGCGCCCCGGCGGTCGCCGTGAGCTCGCGGACCCGGTGCAACGGGTCACCCGACGGTGATGGGCGCTCGCGGGCCCGGGGGCGAAACGGCCGCACGACGTCGGCCCGTTCGACGGGCCCCGTCGGGCCCGGGTGGACCTCGATCGGGGCGTGGCGGGCGGCGAGCTCGGCGGCGAGCGACGCCCGGCGCAGCCGCGCCACGGCGCCTTCCACCGAGAGCACCGCCGGCGCCGTGACCGAGAGCATTTCCCGCCGGCCGCCGTCGAGCCGGCGCGTCGCGTTGACCCGGCCGGCCTCGAGCTCCACCGCAACCAGTCCCAGCGCCTGGGCCGCGCCGAGCTCGGCGGCGAGGAACGCCGGCACCGAGCCCGTCCCCCGGTCGGCCGACACGTCACCACACAAGACCCACCGGGCGTCCCGGGCGATCTCGGCGATCGCCGACGCCACGGCCGCGCCGTCGAGTTCGCTCGGCGCGTCGACCCGGACGGCGCGGGTCGCGCCGGCGGCGAGGGCTTCGCGCAGCGCCCGTTCGCCCGCCGGTGGCCCGACGCCGATCACGACGACGCCGTCGGCGTCGGAGGCGACCTCGGCCAGTCGCAGACCCACCTCGAGCGCAGCCTGGTCGGCCGCGGAGATCCCGACGGCGCGCCCGTCGCCGTGCGCGACCCACTTCCAGCAGACGACGATCACGGTTCAGGACCGCCGGAACACGACCCCGAACCCGCCCTCGGGATACGACCACGAGATCGCCCCTTCCCGGTTGCACACCAGGTAGCAGGTGCCGCACTCGAAGCACTGCTCGTAGTTGAACAGGATCCCGCCGTCGGCCGTCGGGACGAACAGCTTGGCCGGACAGGCGACCACGCAGTCCCGCGTGCTGCAGTCGCGGCAGACGGCGCCGTCGACGACGATGTGGGCGCGCTCGTGGACGTCGAACTCGGTCGTGCCGATGAGGTCCTCGAACGTCGTCGCCGGCCACCGCTCCCGGTCTCCCCGCTCGACCGTCAACCGAACGTCCTCCACGCACTGAGGGCGTCGCGGACGAGGTCACGGCGCCGCACGCCGGCCCGCTTGCGCTCGGTGGACAGGATCCGCCGCAGCCCGGGCTTGGGCCGGGGGTTGTCGACCCGGAACATCGCCTCGACCGCGTTGGCGACGAGTTGCGGGTAGCGGTGCTGGACGCGGTCGGAGAGCACGAGTTGCGGCGCTCGGCGCAGCTTGCGGTGATCGCGGAGGACGAACGTTTCCTCGAGCCGTCGCCGATACCCGGCGAGCCCGGCGGCGGACGTGTCGCCGGCCGCGAGCGCTTCGACCACGGTCTCACCGGCGTACATCCCGCTGGCCAGGGCGAAGTTCACGCCTTCCAGCCAGATGCCCGCGGCCAGGCAGAGGGCGGCGGCGTCGCCGGCGACGAGGATCCCGTCGCCGGTCAGCTTCGGGATCATGTCGAACCCGGCTTCGGGGATCACGTGGGCGGAGTACTCCTTCACCTCGCCGCCCTCGACGAGCGGAGCGATGGCGGGGTGGGCCTTGAGGGCGGCGATGACCTCCTCGGGGCGACGCTGCTGGGCGGCCAACTTCGGGAGCGCGAGCACGACACCGACGGCGACGGTGTCGAGGTTGGTGTACAGGAACGCCCCGCCGTTCACGCCCCCGGTGCCGCCGATGATCTCGATGTCGACGCCCTCGCGGCCGCGCACGGCGAAGCGTTCTTCGATCACCGCGCGGGGCAGGGCCAGGGTCTCCTTGACGCCGAGCGTGTAGTGGTCGGAGTCGACCGGGCCATAGAGTCCGGCCTCCTTGGCGCAGAAGCTGTTGACCCCATCGCAGGCGATGACGACGTCGGCCCGGACGTCGCCGTCGGGCCGGTCGGTGCGCACCCCGACCACCCGGCCATTCGGGTCGCGCAGCAGGCCGACCACCGTCGTGGCGCAGAGCAGGTCGGCGCCGTCGGCCTCCGCCTTGCCGGCGAGCCAGTGGTCGAAGTCGGGTCGGTAGGCCGTCGCCCCGTTGTACGGCGGCTGACCCCAGGCGGCGGTCCGGAGGTCGACGGTCAGCGCCTGGGTCTCGGTGAGCACCATCGTCGAGCGGCGGGTGACCCAGCGCTGGAGCGGCGCCTCGTCCCACCAGCCCGGGTGCAGCCCGTCGAGGATGCGCGGGTACACGACGCCGCCGTACATGTTCTTGCTGCCGGGGAACGGGCCCCGTTCGAGGAGCAGCACCCGCCGCCCGGCCCGGGCGAGCACGGTGGCGGCGCCCGCACCCGCCGGACCGGCGCCGACGACGACGGCGTCGTAGTGGGTCGGGTCAGGCATCGAGCATCCTGGCGAGCTCATCCAGCACGGCGTTGGCGTCGCTCACCACGGCGAGGTCGGCCATCTGCATCATCGGGCACGAACCGTCGGTGTTGACGCTGATGATGTGGTCGGGATCGCCGAGTCCGGCGGTGTGCTGGACGGCGCCGCTGATGGCGAACGCGACGTACAGGTCGGGATCGACCGCCACGCCGGTGGTGCCGATCTGGCGGGCGTGGTCCACCCAACCGCGGTCGGTGACCACGCGGGTCGCCCCGGTGGCCGCGCCGACCCGGCCGGCGACGCCGGCGAGCTGCTCGAACCGCTCCGGTCCGTCGAGCCCGGCTCCGCCGGCGAACACCCGCCTCGCCTCGGCCAGGTCCATCGTCGCCACGTCGGGGGCGAGCACGGAGAGAACCGTCGCATCCATCCGAGGGTTTCGCGTCACCGGAGGGTCTGGCGCCAGTACGTCGCGCCCGAAACCCTCGGGTGACGCCAAACCCTCGGGTGTGACGCCCCGGACTCCCGGCTGCAGGGTGGCCACCACGGGGCCGGTGATGGCGACGTCGTGGAGCTCGAGGCCGCCGCCGCGGACAAGTCGCGCGGTCGTCGGCGTGACGAGCATCGCCCCGGCCAGCAACCGGCGTCCGAGCCGGTGGGCGAGGCGGGGTGCCAGATCGCGTCCGTCCGGCGACGCCGGGAGCACCACGACGTCGTCGGTGTCGTCGATGTCGTCGATGACGTCCACCACGGCGTCGGCCCACCGGGCCGGGGCGAAGTCACCCAGCTCGAGCAGCCACACCTCCCGGGCGATCCCGACCAGCTCGTCGACCCGCGGCGCCGACCCAACGAGCACCGCCCGTCCGCCGCACTCGGCCACGGTCTCGTCGGCGCCGGCGGGTAACGCTCCGTCTCGAATCGGGATCACGGCCAGCATCGCGCTCAGGGTATGTCGACGGTCCCGGCGGTCAGGACGTCCGGGGGCCGCGTCTCGTCAGTCGGTTCGCTCCTTGCCGCGCTGACGAACGTGGCGCACGACCTCGATGATGATCGTGATCGACAGCGCGGCGCCGAAGGCGAGGAGGAACGCCACCGTGTGGTTGTCCTTGAACCGGTTGCCGAAGATCGCGCCGAGGCAGGCGGCGTAGCTGGCCCAGATCAGCGTGGCCAGAGCGTCCCACTTGGCGAACCACCAATGGGACTGGCGGGTGAGGCCGGACGACACGGTGAGCGCGGTGCGGCCGCCGGGGATGAAGCGCGCCGTGATCAACAAGAGGCCCCCGCGCGCCCGGATCTGCCGGCTGGCCCAGTCGAGCCGCTCGGCGGTCTTCTCCCGGCGCTCGGCCCGCCGGTTGATCCAGGGGCTGAATCGACGCCCGACCACGTAGGCGGCGTTGTCCCCGCAGAAGGCGCCCAACGCCCCGGCCAGGATGACGAGCGGCAGGCTCTGCTCACCTTGGCCGGCGGCCACGCCCCCGATGATCACGGCGGTCTCGCTCGGCACGATCGGGACGACCGAATCCAGGAAGGCGATGGCGAAGATGACGAGCAGGAACCACCAGTAGCCCGAGACGTCGTCGAGCCACTCCGTGGCGTCACTGATGATGCCGCCGATGAGCATCCGTGATGAACCTACCGGCCGGGCCCGAACCAGACGGTGGTGTCACCCGGCACGGTCACGCCGTCCACGGTGCCGTGGGCATCGGTCGTGACCACCGGCTGCCGGCCCGCCGCCGCGGCCACCTCGGCCGGCTCCGAGCCGACGTTGCAGGCAATGATCGCCTCGCCCCGGCGGAGGACGATCACGTCGTCGTCCGTCTCGAGGAGCGCGGCGTCGGGGACGTCGAGGAGCTCGCGCCGCGCCGTGATCAGCCGGCGGTACAGGGCGAGCATCGACGACTCGTCACCGCGCTGCTGCTCCGGCGCGAACCGTCCCCAGTCGGCCGGCTGAGGCAGCCACGGCGCCGCGGCGCCGGCGGGCGAGAACCCGTACGAACCATCAGCTCGCACGGACCACGGGAGCGGGATCCGGCAGCCGTCGCGCCCTTTCCGCCGCCCGCCCGTGTTGAAGAAGATCGGGTCCTGGCGGACCTCGTCGGGGAGGTCGAGCACTTCCGGGAGGCCGAGCTCCTCGCCCTGGTAGAGGTACACGGCACCGGGTAGGCCGAGCAGCAGTCCGGCCGCGGCCCGGGCCCGGCGAGTGCCGAGGGCGAGGTCGAACTCGCCGACCTCGTTGTGCAGGCTCAGCCCCGTCCACGCGTCGGCGCTGGTGATCCCGGGAGTGCCGAGGCGGGTGACGATCCGCTCGGCGTCGTGGTTGTTGAGGGCGAACGTGGGCCAGTTCCCCTGCGGAATCACGTGCTCGAAGGCCTCGGCGATCGCCCGCCGCATCGACAGTGCGTGCCAGGGCGAGAGCATCAGGTCGAAGGAGAAGCACTGGTGGAACTCGTCGGGCCGGGTGTACTCGGCGATCAGCTCAGGGTGTCGCGGGGCGTACGCCTCAGCGATCATCATCAGGTCGCGGCCGGGATGCTCGGCCGAATAGCCGTCGAGCACCTGGCGCCACCGGCGCCAGACGGCGTGACCCTCGGGGCGGTAGTAGGTGTACGGGTTGTACT
Source organism: Actinomycetota bacterium (assembly GCA_046723555.1). Classification (GTDB taxonomy): domain Bacteria; phylum Actinomycetota; class Acidimicrobiia; order Acidimicrobiales; family Ilumatobacteraceae; genus JALZMG01. Next base: position 8,815 of record JBKOUV010000196.1, read on the forward strand.
CGCCGGGGGCGAGCGTCGGGGCGTCGGGCAGACCGGGGGCCTTCCCGACCGGGTGCACCGCGTCCACGCGGTAGCCCTCGACGCCCCGGTCGGCCCAGAACCGCAAGACGTCGGCGAACAACTGCTGCACCGCGGGGTGCTCGTGGTCGAAGTCCGGCTGGTAGGGCGTGAAGGTCCCGAGGTACCACTGCCGATCCTCACCGCCGACGGCCGTCCACGCCGAACCGCCGAAGGCGGCCGTCCAGTTGTTCGGGGGCACGTCGACGCCCCGCCCGTCGCGGAAGTAGTACCGCGCCCGCTCATCGCTGCCTGGCGCCGCGGCGAGGGCGGCGCGGAACCAGGGATGCTGGTCGCTGGAGTGGTTCGGCACGATGTCCATCAGCACCCGCAGGCCGTGCCGGGCGGCGTCGGCGACGAACTCGTCGAACGTGGGCAGGTCGCCGTACGCCGGCTCGATGGCGAAGTAGTCGGCGACGTCGTAGCCGTGGTCACGCTGGGGCGACGGGTAGATCGGGTTGAGCCAGATCGCGTCGGCGCCCAGGGCGGCGATGTGGGCGAGCCGGCTCCGCAGACCCTCGAGGTCGCCGATCCCGTCGCCGTCGGCGTCGGCGAACGAGCGGACGTAGACCTGGTACACGATGGCGTGCTCCCACCAATGGCTCATGGGGGAAGGAGGCTACGAAGAAGGCCTCGCCGAAGCCGAGTGCTTCAGAGTGCGGCGCCGGCCCGCTCGCCCTCGACGACGGCCGCGTGCGCACGACGAGGCGCGACGCAGTCGCCGACCCGAGTCACCGACCACCCCGCACCCCGCAGCGCATGGTACAGCCCGTCGCTCGGCACACCGGGGACGGCGAGCACGACCCAGTCCGGACGGCGGGTGGTGTTCACGCCGGTCTGGTGCTGCATCAGCGTGAGCGTCTCGCCGTCGAAGCCCATCGGCACCAGATCCGTCGTCTGCACGATGCCCTTCGCCGTCGCCCGCATCCACCACTGCTCCATGTCGAGGGTGATGCCGAGGTCCTGCCCGACGACCATCCCGGGCGTGACGATCTCGACGAGCTCGCCGCGATCGGCCAGCAGCTCGGCCACCGAGGTGGCGTTGTGGAAGCCGATCTCGTCGATGACGACGATCGAGCCGCGCGGTTCGGCGGCACCCGACACGACGTCCCGGGCGTCGCAGACATTCGCGACATCGGGTCCGACCCACCACGGGCGCGGCGACTCGGCCCCGGTGGCGACGATGACGTGGTCGGGTCGGCGTTCGGCGATCGTCTCCACCGTCGCCTCCACGCCGTACTCGATCGCGACCCCGAACCGCCGGCACTCGTTGACCTGGTTGCGGATCATGTCGCCGAGCTCGGCCCGGTTCGGCACCGTCGCGGCGAGGCGCACCTGCCCGCCGGGGACGAGCTCCCGCTCCAGCACGGTGACGCGATGACCGCGGCGGGCGGCGGCAATCGCCGCTTGCAACCCGCCCGGCCCCGCCCCGACGACGATGACCTGTTGCGGTCGGTTGACGAGAGAACGAGCGTCGCCCGACTCGCGGCCGGTGTGCGGGTTCTCGATGCAGCCCAGCCAGCGGTTGAGCCCCATCCGGCCGACGCACTCCTGGTTGCACGACAAGCACAGCCGGATCTCCTCGGTGGCCCCGGCGCGCGCCTTGGCCGCGAAGTCGGGATCGGCGATCTGGCCGCGCACGACGCCGACCAGGTCGCAATGACCCTCGGCCAGCGCCCGCTCCGCCTGCAGCGGGTCCTTGAACCGCCCGACCCCGACGACCGGCAGCTCGACCGCCTTGCGGATGGCCGACGGGATGAACAGGGCGTAGCCCGGCGGGATGTGCATCGAGGCCTCGATCATGAACAGCGTCGCCGTCGCCACTCCGATCGACGTGTTGACGTAGTCCACGTTGCCGTCGGCCTCGACCATCCGGGCGACGGCGACCGTCTCGTCGATCGTCGTGCCGCCGTCGATCAACTCGTCGCCGCAGAGCCGGACTCCGAGGGCGAGCCGGCTGCCAATCACCCGGCGTACGGCGGCGACGATCTCGCGGAGCAGCCGCGCCCGGTTCTCGAGCGACCCGCCGTAGTCGTCCGTGCGCCGGTTGGTGGCGGAGGAGAGGAAGCCGCGGACGATGGACGAGTGGCTGCACTGCAGTTCGATGCCGTCGAAGCCGCCTTCGGCGCAGTGCTCGGTGACCGTTGCGTAACCGGCGACGATCTCGGCGATCTCGGCGGCGGTCACCGCCTTGGGCACCTCGCGGAACAACGGGTCGGCGATCGGCGACGGCGCCCAGACCGGCAGCCGCGTGTACATCGACGACGCCTGCCCGCCGTTGTGGTTGATCTGGGCGAAGATCGGCACGCGGTGGCGGTGCACGGCGTCGGTAATACGGCGATACCCCGGAATCACGTCGCGGTGGAAGCCGTGGATCAGCTTCTCGTACGGCCAGTCGGTCGGATGCGTCGAGTGCTCCTCGGTGACGATGAGGCCGGTGCCGCCGGCGGCGCGGGCGGCGTAGTAGGCGGCGTGCTGCTCGGTCGGCATCCCGTCGCGGGCGTAGTTGGTGAGGTGCGCCGAGAACACGATCCGGTTGCGCACGGTCACCGGCCCCACCTGGAGCGGCGTCCACAGGTACCGGTGTGCCATCGTTCATCGAATCTACGGGCACCTGAGAATGTCTCGTAGTCTCGACGACGCCACCGGTATCCTGTGGCGATAAGTAGGCGAAAGGGCGGAAATGCGGGCGAAGGGTTTGGGCCGTTGGGCCTTTGTCGCGGCTTTGGGAGCGGCCGCGGCGAGCGGCGGGACCGTGGCGGCGGGCGACTATCCACCCGACGACACGACGGCGACGACGGTGCCTCGGGACGGTGCGACGACAACGGTCGCAGGGCGTCCCGGCGGCGAGCTGCCGTCGACGGGTTCGGGCTCCAACACGATGTTGAGGATCGCGAGTGGCGTCATTGTCACTGGCGCCGGTCTGCTCGTTGCCGCCCGGCGGCGGCGACGGACAACCGCCGCCTGACCTCCCACCCCAGCGGGCCATGAGCCGCGCTCGGCGGATCACGACTGCGGTCGTCCTCGCCGTGGCTGCGGTCTCCGGGATCATCGCCGCCGGGGCCCGGGCGCATCCGACCGGCGACCCGACGATCGACGCCGTGATCCGGGGCGCCGGCGTCGCCCTGATCGTGCTGATCGCGTCCCGGGCATCGTGGTGGGTGGTGGCGATCGCCGCCGGCACGGCGCTGGCCATCGCCGTCGATCCGGCGCTGATGGTGCTCGCGCTTGTTGCGCTGGGCCTCGTCGTCTCGCTCGGGAGCACGCACCGCGACCGGCCGGAGCTGGTGGCGATCTCCGTCGGCATCACGTTCAACGTCTTGGTGCGATCGCAACTCGACGAGCCGTTCGCCCTGTCGGCGGTGATCACGGGGGCGGTGGGGGCGGTGCTGCTCGTGGCCGGGCTGCACCGCTGGCCACGGGGGCCCCGGCGGTTGATCTGGGTGGGCGTCGGTGCGCTGGTGCTCGCGGGGGGCGCCGCCGTGATCGGCTTCGGCGCCGCCGCCGTGAAGGCGGCCCACGACCTCGCGGACGGGCAGAACACCGCCGAGCTCGGGGTCTCATCCCTCGAGAACGGTGACTACGACAAGGCCGAGGAGTGGTTCCGGGAAGCGGCCATGTACCTTCACCGGGCGCACCAGCAGCTGACCGAGCCGTGGGCCTCGGGCGCCTCGTTCATCCCCGTCGTCGCCCACTACCGGGACGCGGCCGTCGACATCAGCCGGGTCGCCGCCGACGGCGCCGACACGGTGGCCGATGCGCTCGCCAACGTCGACCTCGATTCGTTGCGCACGGTGGACGGGCGGATCGACCTCGACGCGCTGGAGTCCCTCGCAACGCCCCTGGCGCATGTCCGCGACGCGCTCGTCCAGCTGAAGGCGGTCACCGACGCGTCGCGTTCGCCGTGGTTCGTGAATCGCGTCGACTACGCGCTCGACGACTTCGACCAGAGCGTGGACGAGCACCTGCCGGGGATCGAGAACGCGCTCAACGCGATCCGGCTGGCTCCCGAGCTGCTCGGCGTCGACGAGCCGCGCCGGTACCTCGTCCTGTTCACCACGCCCGCGGAGTCGCGTGGGCTGGGCGGGTTCGTCGGCAACTACGCCGAGCTGACGGCGGACGACGGCCGGCTGACGATGACCCGCTTCGGGCGGGCCCAGCAACTCGACCTCGCCGCGCAGCAGGCGGGGGCTCGCGTGCACGGACACGAGGAGTTCCTCGCCCAGTACGGTCGCTTCGGCTTCGACACCGACGGGGCGGGCAAGGTCGGCGACGCGGCGTTCCGCAACCTGGCGATGACCCCGAACTTCCCGTGGGTCGGTGAGATCGCGGCCGACCTGTACGCCCAGACGACCGGTCGCCAGGTCGACGGAACGCTGGCGATGGACCCCTACGTGCTCGCCAAGCTGGTCGACTACGTCGGCCCGTTGCGGCTCACCTCGCTCGAAGAGCTGCTCACCGGCGACACGGCGGCGTCGTTCCTCCTGCGCGACCAGTACGTGCTCGGCGCGAGCGACAACACCAGGCGGACCGACGCCCTCGCCGAGCTCGCCCGGGTCACCTTCGATTCCCTGCTCCAGGGCACGCTTCCCGATCCGACCACGCTGGCCCGCGATCTCGCCCCGCTCGTCAGCGAGCGGCGGCTGCTGATGTGGACGGCGAATCCCGAGGAGCAGGCGCTCCTCGAGCGGGTCCACATGGCCGGGCGGATCCCGCCCCTCGACGGCGCCGACGGCTGGTCGGTCACCGTCTCCAACGGGGCCGGGAACAAGATCGACAGCTTCCTGGAGCGACGGGCGAGCTACGCACCCGCCACCGACCCGGCATCGGGCGAGACGACGGCGACGCTGCGCGTCGAGCTCACCAACACCGCACCGGCGGACGGCTATCCGCCGTACGTGACCGGCAACCGGATCGGGGCGCCGCCCGGGACGAGCCGGCTGTACGTGTCGTTCTACAGCGCTCTCGGCCTCGACCGCGCCACGCTCGACGGCGAGGCCACCGGGTTCGCGACCGGCCAGGAGGAGGGTTGGAACGTCTACTCGCGCTTCGTCGAGATCCCGCCGGGCGGCACGGTGGCGTTCGAGCTGCAGCTGCGGGGTTCGGTCGCCCACCCCGACCGGATCGTGACGTGGGAGCAGCCGATGGCGACGCCTCTGGAGCTGCCGGGCTGAAGTGGACAGTCCGCTCCGCCTCGCCGCCCGGCGGGGCGCACTCGTAGAACAGGGACCGTGACGATCTCACGTGAGGAAGCGGTAGGCGCCCTGACCGCGGCGGGGGCGCCGTTCGAGCTCCACCCGTTGACGGTCGACGGCATTCCGTGGCGGGTGTTCAAGAACGCGCCGGCGTCCCTCCGCGACGTCTTCGCCCCGACCGCGGGGCACGGCGACAAGGACTTCCTGGTCTACCGGGACGAGCGGATCACCTTCGGCGAGCACTTCGGCCTGGTCGCCGGGCTGGCGCGACACCTCGCCGACGAGTACGGGGTGGGCAAGGGCGACCGCGTCGCGATCGGCATGCGCAACTACCCGGAGTGGGTCATCTCGTTCTGGGCCACGGTCTCGCTCGGAGCCATCGCCGTGCCGTTGAACGCGTGGTGGACCGGCTCGGAGCTCAGTTACGCGATCCGTGACTCTGGCAGCCGCGTGTTGATCGTCGACGGCGAGCGACTCGAGCGACTCGGTGAGGGTCTCGCCGGGCTTCCCCTCGACGCGGTGATCGCCTGCCGGCCCCGTGGCGCCGCCACGGGGAACGTCGTGGCCTGGGAGCAGCTCCGCCCGGCGCTGGCCGCATCGGGCACCGGCGCGCTGCCGGACGTCGAGATCCTCCCCGACGATCCGGCCACGATCATGTACACCTCGGGCACGACCGGCGAGCCGAAGGGTGCGCTGGCGACCCAGCGCAACCACTGCACGAACATCATGAACACGCTGTTCTTCGGCGCCGTCGGGCTGGCGATGGCCGGGCCGTCCAGCGACGAGGCGCCGCAGCCGGCGTCGCTGCAGGTGTTCCCGTTCTTCCACATCGGCGGGCTGACCGGGCTGTACGTGTCGACCGCGATCGGCTCGAAGCTGGTCACGATGTACAAATGGGACGTCGAGGAGGCGGTCGAGATCCTCGCCAAGGAGCGCATCACGAGCACCGCCGTCGTGCCGATGATCCTGCGCGAGTTGCTCGAATCGCCCCAGCTGGAGCAGGTTCCTCCGGAAGCCCTCGCCGCCATCGCCGCCGGCGGCGCGCCCGTGCCGCCCGACCTCATCCGGCGCATCGGCTCACAGTTCGAGTCGCGCGTCTCGCCGGCCAACGGCTACGGGCTCACCGAGACCACGTCGGCCGTGATCGTCAACTCCGGGGAGGACTACCTGTCGCGGCCCGACAGCATCGGCCGGCCCGTGCTGGGCGCCGACGTCAAGATCGTCGACGAGCGCGGCGACGAGGTGCCCGACGGCGTCGTGGGCGAGTTGTGGGTGCGCGGGCCGAACGTCGTCGGGGGCTACTGGAACAAGCCGGAGGCGACGGCGGAGGCGTTCACCGACGGGTGGTTCCACAGCGGCGACCTCGCCCGTCGCGACGAGGACGGGTTCTTCTACGT
>JBKOUV010000251.1:0-9819 GCA_046723555.1 Actinomycetota bacterium
AAGCTGGCGTTCCGGTCGACGGCGCCGGTGCTCGTCGTGCCGACCGATCTTCAGGAGGCGCGCAGTGGCCGGTCGTGATCTGGAGAGTCCAAACGTCCCGAATCTCAAGACGTCGGACTCTGCCGATGGGTTCCACACCGCACGCACGTTCGCGACATGAAGGTACGACGGTGCATGTTGAAGGCACCGGTGACCGTGGCAGTCGACGCCACGCTCCACCAGGCCGCGGTCGCGATGGCAGGCGGTCGGAGCCGTCGTCGTCGTCGAACATGATCGCCCGGTGGGTGTGGTCACCGACCGGGATCTCGTCGTGCGAGCCCTGGTCCGCCGGCTGCCGATGGACGCGAGGGTCGACAGTGTGATGAGCGCCAACGTGGTCTGCGTCGCCGCCGACGACGAGTTGCACGTCGTCGCGGCGATCCTCGGCACCCACCCGTTCCGCCGGGTGCCAGTGGTCGAAGACCGTCGGCTCGTCGGCATGATCACGCTCGACGATCTCATCGTGCGCCTGGCCGGCGACCTCCACAAGGCCACCAAGGGTGTCACGGCGCAGCTCCTGTTCGGCCACCCCGAACCGCAGCTCCCGGCCACCCTCGACTGACCGACGACAACGGGAGACCTGTCATGACAACCGCCGACCTACGTCGCGCTCCGACGCACGACTTCGAGTACGACGTCCTGGACGAGGAGCGGCACCATCGCGTTCTCACCGAGATGGCGAACGAGATCAAGTCGTTCGTGTGGGAGGTGGAGGTCGACCCCGATGGTGATCCCAACCCGTCCGACCTCGCCGCCGGCCAGGAGCTGGCGAGCCTGCGGTTCCGTCAACAACTCCAGGCCCTGATCCACGATCAGGGTTCCAGTCTCGGCACCGCCGCGCCGGCGAGACCGGTGCCCTCAAAGTCGTCCTCACCCGTGCCTGACGCCGACATCGCCGGGTGGTGCGGTGGCGTGGACCGGCGGTCGACGGCCCGCCCACGGTCGAGCCTGTTCGAGTTGGCCGGCGAGACGCAGCAGCCCGTGTTCGTCGCCGAAGCGGCCGAGGAAGTGGACGCCGATGGGAAGGCCGTCGCCGCTCATCGTCAACGGCACCGACATCGCCGGGTTGCCGGTCAGGTTGGCGACAACACCGGCGTAGGCCACCGTCGCGCCGCCCGCACGTAAGGCCCGCAGCGGATCATCCGGCGTGGACACCATTTCGCCGAGGCGTCGCGGCGGCGTCGAGAGGGTGGGCGTCAACCACATGTCGACCTCGTCGAGGAACTCAGCGACCCGACGGGCGAAGACCTGGAGGTCCTCGACGGCGAGGAGGTAGTCACCGGCGGACACTTGGCGGCCGGAGTCCCAGAAGGCTCGGGTGAGCGGGTCGAGCTCGTCGCCGGCGGGCTCGCGTCCGAGCTTGCGGATCCAGTAGCCGACGATCCACGCCGTGGCGGCGTCGAACACGGTGCCGATCGCCGCTGCGACCCGCTCGGTGAGACCCGGCAAGGCGGCTTCGACGAGTTCGTGGCCGAGGTCGCTGCACAAGGCCGCCGCGTCGGCGAGTGCGGCCACGCAATCGGGATGTCCGGCGTGGCCGTCGGGTGTCTGGGCCGTGTAGGCGATGCGCAGCCGTCCGGGATCGGCGCCAACCGCGGCCGCGAACGGTTCGGGTGCCGGCGGTGCCGGATACGGGTCACCGAGCATCGGGCCCGCTGTCGCGTCCAACAGGGCGGCGCTGTCGCGGACCGACACGGTGACGGCGTGCTCGACGGCCCAGCCGCTGACCGCGTCGCCGTACTCGGGGCCGAGTGGGTTGCGGGCACGGGGTCGGTTTGAGACCGAACAGCCCGCACGCTGAGGCTGGATAGCGGATCGACCCGCCGAGGTCGTTGGCGTGGGCGGCCGGCACCATGCCCGATGCGACGGCGGCCGCCGAGCCGCCGCTGGACCCGCTCGTCGACCGGTCGAGGTCCCACGGGTTGCGCGTCGGTCCGAACAGGGCCGGCTCGCACGCCGGTGCCAACCCGAACTCGGGCGTGTTGGTCTTTCCCACGATCACCAACCCGGCGGCTTGCAGCCGCCGCACCAGTTCGGAGTCGTACGACGAAACGTTGTCGGCGAGGAAGCGTGAGCCCTCCGTGAAGCGGACCCCGGCGACTTCGACGACCAGATCCTTGACCAGATAGGGCACCCCAGCCAACGGCCCGGTCACCCCGGACCGGGCCTGCGCCAACGCCCGATCGAACATCGGGGTGACGACGGCGTTGAGCGTCGGGTTCAGACGCTCGATGCGCTCGATGCCCCAGCGCACCAACTCCTCCGCCGACAGCTCGCCCCGCTGCACCAGTTCGGCCTGGGCGACAGCGTCGAGCGCAGCAACCTCCGCGCTCGGATCGCTCGCCCTCACACCGTGAGGCCCTGCGGTCATCGTGCCCTCCCGACGGCGGACCGTACCGCGCCCGTCCCTCACGTATTCCGCGGAACAGAGCGTGTCGACCAGTTCGTGAGCCAGGGGTCAGGCGTTGGACACCTCGGTGGCGGCCGAGCCGGCCCGGACGACGAGCGTCGCGGCGGCAGCGGTTCGGCGCGGGGTGGCCTCGAGAGCATTGTCGATGAGGTTGTCGAGAATCTGCTGATCGGTCCCGGCGGCGGATCAGCACATCGGTCGAGGTCGACTACCCCACTCCGCAACGGCGCCGTCTATCATGCGCCGGTCAACTCTGTACATGCGGGCGTTCTGTCCAAGGAGGGTCTGCTCATGCAGTTCCGCGTGCATCGCAAGGGGGTTGTCGCCGCAGCCCTGGTGACCGCAGCCATCACGACCGCAGCAATCGTCCCATCAACGGCGACAGCAGCCGAGCCGTGCATTTCGGGTGCCGAGGTACGGGCCCAGGTCCATGAACTGGTGGCCAGCCTGCGCGACGACATCGGCGCGAGGTCAACGCGGGCACACATCGCGGTGGCATTGGTCGATACCTTGCACACGTTCCGGGGCGTTGACGCCGACTCTGCAGCCGAGCGACGGGAGCTGGGTCAGGCGATCGCCGCGCTCGCCGTGGAGTTGAAGTCGGCGCCGAGCCTGGTCGCCCGGAAGGCCATCGTCGCGGACATTTTGGCGTTGACCGAGCAGCGCGAGCGGGGCCCGTTCACCGCTGCGGAGCGGGCCGAACTCAAGGCCGCGGTGGCGGCACTGAGGGACGCCATCGTCGCCAGGACTGATCGGCCTGCTGAAGGTCGCGCGGTTGCTGCGGCCTTCTCCGCACTGCACGAGCAGTTCAGCTGCCGGCCCGCCTGATCCCACCCTTCACCCGCGGGTCGCCGCGGCAACGCTTGGGCGGTTCCGCATGTCCACGAGCTCCTGACCGAGCCCAACGACGGTCGCCGCACGGCCGGCGGGTCGACGAACCATGTCGAGGTTGACGACGGCTGAGTGAGCTCGTACGCCCTCGATAGGTCGAGTCCCCCTTTCGGTCCGGACGAAGCGCCCCTCAACCCACGAAGGGCGCTCTCGCCCCGCCCGGATGGGCTCGCCATCGCCGGATGGACCGAGCCCGCCATAGAGCTACCCACCACTCGTCGTCGCGATACATCCAGCCCCGGAGTCCGAGGACGCTTGCCGGATTCGCCCGACCGGGTGAGCGCGTCGTGTATCGACCCGACGCATTCGGGGTATCTCCGGCCGCCAGGAGAGGGGACACGGGATGGTATTCGGGGTTTGGCTACTGGCGGTGTTCCGGGCCATTGCCGGGCTCGTCAGCCTGATCCGCGACGCGATTTCTTATGAGCTTCTTGTTGATCGCGGGGGGTTACTCGTCGCACCCGGAGGCGCTTCGGGCTTCACCTAGTTGACCAGCTCGCGCCGTCTCGGCGGAGGCAACTCCGCACGAGCCGCACACCTCTTCTGGGCGCGCGCGCGCCCGGTTGACAACGGAACGCGTCCTGGAGGGGGCGCCCGAAACAGGAGGAGAGACCAACCGATGAAGATGCGAACCAAGCTCGTCGCCGGCACCGTGACCCTCGGGTTGCTGAGCGGAGCGACCGTCGCCGCGGCCCAGAGCCCGTCGATCGAAGCGCCGCGCCGCAGCGTCGAGCTGACCACCAACGCGGCGAGCACCAGTCGCGCGGCAACCGTCAGCCAACCCAGCGTCGACTCCGGCGCCGCCGCCCCCGCTCGGGCCGGTACCGTCAACCGTGTCGGGCTGCGTTCCGTGAAGCCCTGCGTGTTCCGCGGCCATGCGACGATGTGCGTGCTGCGGGTGCGTCGTCTCGAACGGCGTGACAATCGAGTTGTCGCGTTCGGCACGATCACACCTCGCCGTAACACGAGCGTGCACATCCCGTTCCACAAGCGGGTGATCGGGGTCCTCACCGCTGACGGCATCTTCGGTTTCCAAGCCCCGCAACAGGTCGCCGCCCCGAGTTGCCACATCCTCGGCCTCGTACTCGGACCGCTGCACCTCGACGTGCTCGGCCTCGTCATCGACCTGAACCGCGTCATCCTCAACATCACGGGTCAGACCGGGGCCGGCAACCTGCTCGGCAACCTGCTCTGCGCCCTGGTCGGCATCCTCGACCATGGTGTCGTCCTTACTCGGTTCCTGTCGATCCTGGACGAACTGCTGACTGCCATCAACAGCGTCCTCGCCCTCTGAGACGAGCAGCACCGATCGTTACTTCGAGCGCCCGGACCCCCATCCGCGGGGGCCCGGGCGCTTCGCCGCGGCTGAAGCCGAGCCATGCAGCGAGGACGGGTCCTCTGTCGAGGAACAACAGCCCGTAGCTGGCGAACACGTCGATGATCGGTGCGAGGAGGGGCAGCAGGGATCTGGAACGTCAGCATGTAGGGGAGTGCCCGCCGGCCGATTGGTGAACGGGCGGCCGGCCGCAGCGCGCCACGCAGCAAGTCGACCAACGCCGCCGGGCAAGGCCCGTTCAGCGAAGTGGTCTGGGCCACGCCACGCTGGAAGCCCTCCGCTCCTCGCCGGGTCACTGCGGCGGTCGCTCCGGCGCCCGGGGTCGGCTCCAGACAGGTGAAGTTGACCTGGAACGCGCCGGCGACGACGGGCGGGGCGGCGGTCACTGACTACGTCATCCAGCGTTCGACCCGCGGCACCAGCTGGGCAAGGGTTCGTGACGGGGTCTCGACGGCCCGCTCCCACCTCGTCCGCAGGTTGACCAACGGCACCCGCTACCGGTTCCGGGTCGCCGCGGTCAACGCCGCCGGCCGAGGCCCGTTCAGCTCCATCATCCGCGCCACCCCCCGCGCACGCTGACTTCGTCGGCAGATCGTCCCCTCGTCACAGTCGCGGCGTACTCGACAGGCGGCCGGTTAGACTCAGGGGTCGTTATCGTTGATCGATGAGAGGGCGCGGAATGCCTCGGGACGTCCCGGATACGAAGCGCGAGTCACTCGAGGAGAACTCGAAGCTGTTCCGTGATCTGCTCTTGGGCTTTGTGAAGGTCCACCTCCTCTACCACGCCAGCCGGGGGCCCATCTACGGTTCGGGCGTCAGTGCCGAGCTCGAGCGACACGGCTACCGGCTGTCCCCGGGCACCTTGTATCCGGTGCTGCACAGCCTGGATGCCGCCAACTTCCTCGAGCGGGAGGACCAGGTGGTCGGGGGCAAGGTGCGGAAGTACTACCGCACGACCCCACTGGGAGACCAGGCGCTGAAGGAGGCCCGCAGCAAGATCCGCGAGCTCGTCGACGAGATCATGGACGACGGCCGCACGAACCGTCGCAAGCGCAACCCCAATGCCCGGACCACACGCAACAGCGGGGGACCGTTGACCTGACGGAGTTCAGCCGACTGGCGCGCCGGCGAGGACGGCGACCACCCCGACGACACCGGCGGCGACGAGGCCGACCGCCACGTTCCGTCGGGCGACGACGAACCAGACCACCGAGACGCCGAGTACGGCGAGCTGCCACGGTTCGCTGAGGGCGAGCGTGAGCGTGATGGCGGAGCCGGCGATCGCCCCGATGGCGGCCGGGCCGGCGCCGGTGAGGAAGGCTCGGACGGCTTCGTTGGCTCGCAGCCGGTCGAAGTAGCGACCCCCGACAAGGACGAAGAGAAACGACGGCGAGAACGCGACGACGGCCGCGAGGAGCGCTCCGGCCACACCGGCGGCGGCATATCCCACCACTGACACCGTCTGGACAACGGGACCGGGGGTGATCTGGCCCAGCGCAACGGCGCTCAGGAACTGGCTGTCGCTCATCCAGTGATAGCGGTCGACGGCGTCGGCCTGCATGAGCGGGATGATCACGAACCCACCGCCGTACGACAGCGCGCCGACCTTGAACGCCACCCAGGCGAGAGCTCCTCCGGCCGTCGCGAGCGTGGCCACCACTGGCGCGGCGGCGAATGAGTGAAGTCGCGCCGACGATCGGTGGATCGCCCGTCTTGCGACGATCTCAGCCATCCCACAGGCAACGAGGACGACCACCACGTAGGCGCCGACGGTGGCGACGGTCAGTACGGCAAGGCCCGCGTAGATGAGCCATCGCGCCCGCTCGGCAACACTCGTGCCGATCCGCGCCCAACTCGCCGGGGCGAGACCGAGCGCTGCGGCCACCGCGACCGCCGGTACTGCGGCGCCAGCACCCGCAGCCGCACCCTCCACCCACAGGGGAGGGTGCTCGGCCAGGAACAGCATCGAGAGCGCGATGATGACAATGAGGCCCGGAACGATGAAGCAGGCCCCGGCAGCCAGCGCGCCACGGGAGCCGCGCAGTCTCCAACCGCAGAAGATGGCGAGCTGGGTCGACGCCGGCCCCGGTAGGAGGTTCGTGGCGGCGATGCCGTCCTCGAACGCTTCACTCGAGATCCACCGCCGCTCGTCGACGCACAAACGCCGGAGAAGGAGGATGTGGGTCGGTGGACCGCCGAAGCCGGTGATGCCGATCCGCGACCACTCGCGTACGATCGTGGAGAGCGCCACCTCGCCGCTGGGTCCACCGGCGCGAGTCGCCTCGACGGGCTCGTCGTGCTCGGTCACCCCCTAGTTATACTTCGATATCGATATCCGATGTCAAGCAAGGTATGTGGTGGGAGCGTTCGTCGAGAGGCCGCGAGCCCTCGCCCCGGATTTCGAGCGCCCACCCGAGTTCAGCTCGGACTACCTGCGCCGGTGCGGATGCGGCTTGCTGACCGGTTGGCGTCCCACCCACTGCGGTTGGCGAAGTGGGGCGGCCGGTCGCTGAGCACGTTGGTCTCGAGCCAGAGGCGTTTGAGGTGGCGGATGCGACCGGTGGTGCGGTCGTCTTCGTAGGCGGTCCGGCCGTGCAGCACGTGGAAGTTGTTGATGAACTGGATGTCTCCCGGCCGTAGCTCCATGAGGACGTGATTGGCCGGGTCGTTCGCCATCGCCTCGACCGTGCGGAGGGCGTCGGTCTGACGATCGGTGAGGCGGGGAGCGTCGGGGTGGCGTTGCGACGCCCAGATGTAGCTGGGGATGCACCGAACGAACAGCCGGTCGTCCCATTCGGTGAACACGGGGAGGGTGTAGAAGGCGCGGCCGCCGGCGGGTTGCTCGCCGCGGTAGTCGTACGGGTACCACTCGTAGAGGGCGGCGGCGACGTCGGGCCGTTCGCGCACGAGCCGATTGTGGATGAGCACGCTGTTGGCGACGGCGGAGAGCCCGCCGGCGACGCCGTTCTCGAGACACATCAGGCCGACCAGGTCCGCGCCGTCGCAATGGAACGGCAGGGCGATGCCGCCGAGCTCGTTGCCGCGGGAGGTGGGATCGTTGGGCGCCTTGGCTTGGTCAGTGACGTCGCCGAGCACGTGGCCGTGCTTGTTCTGGGCCCACGGTGAACCGAGGTGAGCGCCGATGCCCCAGTAGAGGAGCTCCATCTCGTCGGCGGTGTAGGCGCGGCGGTCGATGCCGCGGAGGCGCACGAAGCCGCGGCCGTTGATCAGCTCGTCCTCGATGGCGGCGAGGCGGGCGCCGAGGACGGGCAACGGGAAGTCGTCCCGGCCAAGCTCCAGAACGTTGTCGGAACGGGCGAGGGCGTGGCGCAGGGCGGCATCGAGCTCGGCGAGCTCGGCGGAGGTGAGCTGCTCGGTCCAGGCGTCCTCGGCGCCGACGTCGGCGGCGGTCCACTCGCACTGTGGCTCGAGGATGCGCAGGGTGCTCATCGGTGCTCTCCGATCGCGGTCAGAACGGTCCAATCACGCTAGCGATGAGATCGGTACGCGGCGCTGGCGAGGTCGTCGCTGGTGAGCACGGTCCGGTAGTCCCCGGCGGCGAGCCCGCTGAGGTGGCACGACTTGGACGTACCTACATGGCGTCGACCTTGGGCATGATCTCCTCCTTCAGACGCTTGAGGTCGTCGAGCGTCTTCGCCACCGGCACGTCTTGGAACGGCGGCCAGAGGAGGGGCATCGTCAGCCCGGCCTCCTGGTAGCGCTTGAGGTTGTCGGTGATCTGGGCGGCGGTTCCCGCGAACAGGTTGCTGGCCTTACCTTGCGGCGTCTGGTCGGTCTCCTCGTCCGTGATGACGAAAAAGATCATGCTGCAGACCTCGAGATCGTCGACCGAGCGGGAGCCCCCGAGCTCCTCGAGCTCTCGCTGGATGGCGCCGCGCCACTGCGTGAGCTCGTCCGGCGTGTCCTGGATCCCGATCCAGCCGGACAGGCCGTACTTGGCGATGCGGTTCGCCGAGCGCTTCGCGTCCTTGAGCCCGCTGAAGAAGATCGGCGGGTGCGGCTTCTGGACCGGCTTCGCGCCGAACCCGCACCGGTCGAAGTCGGCGAACTCGCCGTGGTACTCGAACAGGTCGTTCGTCCAGATGCCCTGCATGATCTCGATCGTCTCGCGCACGTGCTGGTGCCGCTTGGGGAAGATGTGCGAGGCGCTCGCGGCCGCGAACTCCTCGGGCATCCAGCCGGATCCCACGCCCACGTTGACCCGGCCGTTCGACAAGTGGTCCACGGTGGCGATCTCCGCGGCGAGGACGCCCGGAGCGCGGTAGGGCGTGTCGGTGATGCTCATGCCGATCCGCACCTTCGTCGTCTTCGCGGCGAGCCAGGGGATCAGCGGCATGCCCTGGAACCACTCGCCGCGCGAGGACACCGGCAGTGCCTTCGGGAACCCGTCCATCATGCCGAACGGGTACTGGAGCGCTTCTCGATCGGAGGCCTCCGGGACGACTATGCGGTCGAGCGTCCAGACGGAGTCGAAGTCGAGCTCCTCGGCAAGGCTGGTGAGATCCTCGAGCTCCTTGACCGTCACCTGGTCGCGGAAGTTGGGCAGATACAGCGCGAGCTTCATGAGAGACGGCCTCCTCATCGTGCACTCGAGACCCGTCGACCCGACCCCGGGTTGGACAATAACTGGTCTAGTTGCGGGGGCCCGAGGCCTATGGCCAAGGCGATGCGGCGTCTGCTCGCCGATCACCCGGCAGCTGCCGACTCACCGACCGAGGTCAGCTGGGCGGCCGCGCCGTAGCGCCGGAGGCACGAGCACCGAGCCGTCAATGCCTACTCTCAGCGCCCGATGGCCCTCTTCCACAGTGCGACGATCACGCCCACCAAGGCCGAGCTCATCGCGGACTGGGCTCCGTCCCAACCGTGGGGACCCCAAGCTGACGTTCCGATCGAGGTGATCGGTTCCTATCGCTTCGACGATCCTGACGCTCGGGTCGGTATGGAGACTCACCTCGTCACGGCCGGTGACACCCTGTTGGAGATCCCCCTCACGTACCGCGACGAACCTCTCGACGGCGCCGACGAGGCCCTCATCGTCGAGATGCAGCACTCCGTGCTGGGCACCCGCTGGGTGTACGACGGGTTGCGCGATCCTCTCCTTGTTGTCATGCTCGCCGCCGTT
>JBKOUV010000051.1:0-16062 GCA_046723555.1 Actinomycetota bacterium
CGCCAGGACTGCCAGTCGAGATCGACTCACCAGACCAGCATGGCAAAGCATCCCCACACCGCTGAGACGTTCGAACACACCGTTGCGGTTCCCACGAGGACCACCGTCGCTGGTCGCGTACATCAACGACAACGGATCAGACCCGACGATCCCGGACGCGGGGTCCGGGATTATCGGCATCGTTATCGGATGGGGCGCTGAGCGGCTTCGGTGCCGCCGCTGCTACAGGGCCTCAGGTCGCGTGGCGCGGCTGTGTTCGTCACCCGACCTGACGAGCGATTCCGAGCCGACGATCGGGATGGGTGTCGACATCGGCTGCTGTCGTCATCGGCATGTCGATGCGGTACGGCGTGCGCGTCAGCACGTGGGCACCTCCTCAGTATGGATTGGCGGTCCGAGCGAACCCAACGGACAGGTCGACGACAGGATGGCCCAGCGCTCACCATT
This sequence comes from Actinomycetota bacterium, assembly GCA_046723555.1. Lineage (GTDB taxonomy): Bacteria > Actinomycetota > Acidimicrobiia > Acidimicrobiales > Ilumatobacteraceae > JALZMG01. The sequence goes on from JBKOUV010000051.1 coordinate 448, forward strand.
GACCACGACGTTTCGTCCGCCGAGCGGAGCCTCGAGCTGGACGAAGAGATCGCCTCGGCAGTCGCCATCGATCGCTGTCCCTATTACGTGCGAGATCCGTACGTCGTTGACCGTCTCCTCGACCTGCACGGAGATGTCCTCCGCGCAGCTCGTCGCGAACTCGAGCACGCCGGGTCGACTTTCCACGACACCGACCAGCGACACATCACTTGAACCGCCACACGCCCCGAAGCCGATAGACGGCAAGGTGAGCGAGGCCAGCCTCAGCCCGGACGCGAACCGCATCCGCACGACCGAAGCGTCGCGCAGCCGGCGGTAGAGGACACTGGCCGACGGGATATTCGGGCGCGACTTTCGGATACCCGTGTCGGCGCTGGATCGGGCGGTAGGCGTGCGCTAGCGAGAGTGGCGTGCGAGTGTGGATCGTTGTGAGCGGAGCCCGATTGATTCTCACCTGCGGGTTGCCCGCGGCGGGTAAACCACACTCGCAAGGCAGCTAGCCGCGGACCGAAGCGCCGTGCGCCTCACGAAGGATGAGTGGCTCTGGGCCCTCGGTGCGAGCCCGTGGGACACGCCGACCAATGACAAGGTCGAACGCGAACTGTGGCGCATCGCCCAAGACATTCTCAGCCTCGGTGTGAGTGTCGTCCTCGATTTCGGGCTGTGGGCGCAGGCCGAACGGGACGAGATGCGAACCGTGGCTCGCCGCCTTGGCGTCGGCGTCGAACTCCACTACCTCAACGCGCCGATCGACGAACTCTGGCGGCGCATCGAGACCCGAAACTTGGAGCCACCCTGGGACAGCGAGCCGATTCTCCTCACCCATCTCGTCGAATGGGCCTCGAGTTTTCAGGAGCCCGACGCTGCGGAACTGGCCTTGTTTGATCCTCCGCCAGACCCAAACTGAGCCACCAGAGCACGCCAGAACTGCGTTTCTAGGCACTTCGCCGAGACCCGTCGCCGGACCGAACACCGCGCTCCGGAATTCGATAGCGCCGGAGTGCCGGCGTACTCGGATACCCGGGAGCCGCGTTATAGGCCGGGGCACTCGGACTCCAGTCATCGGTGGTCCGCCGGGGCACTGTGACGCCTCGGCGGCCTACGCGCTGCCGGTCGATGGTGTCCTGTTGGGCAGCCTCTGGAGCACTCGCTCAGTGAGTACCACCTCGTAGGGGAGCTGTCGCAGGTCGTCGGCCGTGACGTCGATCCCCTGAGCCTGCGCAAGCTCGGCCAACCACTCCCACGGATGCTCTTCGTCGATGTCGTAATCGTCGGGCAACACGGTGGTCAATACGTCGCGTGTGATCGTCTCGACGGTCTCATGTGCCCAGATGTCACCGGACGAACTCCGGCCTCCGTAACCCCGTTCGTCGCGCAAGATGACGCGTTCGCCGTTGTCGAGCAGCGCGAACTCGCTGACCCTGAAGTTGTTCTCGCTCGGGTCGCGGTTCCAGGTCGGGTCGAGGTCACAGATGGCTCCGAGCCCGACGACACGCACGACGACATGTTTTCACGGGGTCCCCTTGTTGGCGACGACGTTCTCGAGCGTCAGCGCCGTCAGGCCGGCGATCCCGGACGCGCCGGGTCGTCGTTATCCCCGTTGTTCGAGGACAGCCCGTCGAGCGCGTTCGGTGCGCTTTCGTCGATTTGTTGGGTTGCCGCCATCGTCATCGGTGGCGTGGCATCTGGCGGGTGTCCGGGCGCACCCGAAGCTCAGTGGGCCAACGGCGCGGCGGCGGTGGCTCGCCGAGATGAGTGCAGAACGGAGGGGACCCCCAAAAGTCGCGCGTGCCAATGCCCGCGGCTGGCTCGCCGTTTCGGGGCGCTGTCTGCGACTGATTGTGGCCCCGCTGCTGGGCGATGGGAAGCCGGAGCATTTCCGACCGGATGCCGGTGTTGCCGCCCGGCCGTCGGGGACGAGATCGATGATCACGTACATCGCTTCGCTGGCGAGGCCTCGACCAAGACCCGTCCAGGAATGGGGCCTTGACATGTGTGCTAATTTGTAACCGGTTCCATGTAACCGGTTACATCACTGGGGGTTCGGTGCAGAAGAAGGCCGTCACGATTCGTGACGTGGCGCGACGGGCGGGGGTCAGCGTGGCGACAGCGTCGCGGGCGCTCAACGGCAGCCAGGTCGTCAACGCCAGGACCCGCGAGCGGATCCTGGCGGTGATGGAGGAGCTGGCGTTCACTCCGAGCCCGGCGGCCCGACGTCTGAGCTTGGGTCGGACGATGACGGTGGGCGTGGTGGTGTCGTTCCTCACTCGTCCGCAGGCTGCCGAGCGGCTACGTGGCATCGACGCCGTGCTGGCCGATGGCGGGTTCGACTTGGTGATCTACAACGTCGAGTCGGTTCAGAAGCGGGATCACTATCTGAGCACGCTGGTCGAGCCGCACCGGGCCGACGGGCTGTTGGTGGTGTCGCTGCCGCCTCCGCGCGACGTGGTGGGTGTGCTGGCGCAGGCTTCGGTGCCGATCGTGTTCATCGACGTGCACGTTCCCGCCGTCGCGACAATGCCGCGTGTGGTCGGCGACGACGTCGCCGGTGGGGCGATCGCCGCCCGCCACCTTCTCGAGTTGGGTCACCGGAGCATCGGGTTCATCGGTGACGCCGCCAACAACCCGTTCGGGTTCACCTCGAGCCAGGATCGGGAGGCGGGCGTCACCGCTGAGCTCACCTCGGCCGGGGTGGAGGTCCCGCCGGCGTGGATTGGACACGGCGCCCATGGCCGCTACGAGGCCCGCGACCTGGCGCTGCGGATGCTGACAGCGTCGAACCGACCAACCGCGATCGTCGCCGCCAGCGACACGCAGGCGCTGGGTGTGCTCGCCGCGGCGCACGAGGCGGGACTCAACGTTCCCGACGACCTCTCGGTCATCGGGTACGACGACGTCGAGGCGGCGGACTACGTCGGGTTGACGACGATCCGCCAGCAGCTGTTCGAGTCCGGGCGCCGGGGGGCGCTGCTGCTGCTGGCCGAGATCGAGCGCCGGTCGGAAGCGGCGCCGATCGCCCACCTGGCCCCCGAGCTCGTCGTGCGGGCGACCACCGCGCCACCGAAGGGCACCCGTCGACGACCGGTTCGCCGCAGTTCGGCCTGACTTGGGGATCCACAACAGAAAGGGGGAACGTCATGGTCGGAACACAACTGAGGCGTCGAGCGAAGGGAGGGCTTCGGCTGGGGGTGACGGCGGCGCTGTTCGCAGTGTTCGCGGCCGCGTGTGCCGGGGCGGGATCCGACGACGACGAGTCGTCGGCCGACTCGACCGCGCCGTCGGCGGCCACGAGCGAGCCGTCCGCGTCCGGCACCACGGGCTCGACCGCGCCGTCGGCGGCCACGACGGAGCCGTCCGCGTCCGGCACCACGGGCTCGACCGCCGCCTCGTCGTCCACGACGGCTGCGGCTGGGGCCCCGGACTGCGGGACCGAGCCGGTGGAGCTCAACGCCTACTTCGAGACCGGGTTCGATTTGCCGTTCGATCTCTCCGAGGAGTTCACCAAGCAGTTCCCGAACGTGACGTGGGACATCAAGCAGGATCAGTTCACCAACCTGATGAATGCCACGCCGCGTCTGCTGTCGGGTGACAACCCGCCCGACCTGATCCGCCTGCCGACGATGGTCTCGCTGGTCAAAGACGGGCTGCTGAAGAACCTCGACGACTATGCGACGGCGTTCGGCTGGGACCAGTGGCCGGAAGCGCAGCTGGCCCAGAACCGGGTCGCCGAGGACGGCACTCGCGGCTCGGGCTCGTTGTACGCGATGGGCCTCAACTACAGCTTGACCGGCGTGTTCTACAACAAGGAGCTGGCGGCGCAGATCGGGATGACCGACCCGCCGGCGACGGTCGCCGAGTTTGACGACCTGCTGGCCGCGGCGAAGTCGGAGGGGCTGCTGCCGATCATGGCGTGGAACGCGTCGGCGAGCGGCGGCGGCCTCGCCTTCCCGCTGCAGCAGCTGATGGCCGCCTACGGTCCTACCGAGCCGATCAACGAGTGGATCTTCCAACAACCGGAGGCGACGATCGACACGCCGACCAATGTCACCGCCGCCGAGCACCTCCAGCGGTGGGTCGACGCCGGCTACTTCCCGGAGGACGCCAACGCGATCCAGTACACCGACGCCAATGCCCGGTTCCGTGGCGGCGAGGGTGTGTTCATGTTCAACGGCGACTGGGAGAACGCCAACTACGACAAGGACATGGCCGGCAACGTCGGTTTCTTCTTGTTCCCGCCGGTGGAGTCCGGTGAGCCGGTGGCGGCGATGTCGGCCCCGCTGACCTTCGGCATCGGCGCCAACGCCGAGCACGCCGACTGCGCGGCGTTCTTCCTCAACTGGGTGGCGACCAACGACACGGCGCGCCAGATCAACGTCGACGTCGGTGGCTCGAACCCCGGGGGCCCGACCGACCTGGCCATCCCACCCGCGGCCGAGGGTTCGGTGACCAACGAGACGCTCGCCGCCGGCGCAGATGTCGCCGAGTCGAACGGCGGGATGGACTTCATCGCCAACGCCACCGGCTCGATCTTTGCCCAGGGCTGGACGCCCGAGCTGCAGAAGATGATTGGCGGCAAACAGGACGCCGCCGGGCTGCTCGAGGCGGTCCAAGCCGAGTATGAGCGGGAGCTCGAGCAGCAGGGGTGAGCGATCACGGCTACGACGGTTGCTGAGCGGTCGAGGGTCACAGGAGCCGGTCCGGCTCCGGCTGCCGCTCGCGTGCCCCGGCGGAGATCGCGAACCAGGCGGCTCCGCCGGGGTCTGGTCGGTTGGCTGTTCGTGCTGCCGGCGCTGTTGATGTACGGGGTGTTCGTCCTCCAGCCGCTCGCCCTCACCGTCCAGTACTCCTTCTACCGCTGGGACGGCGTCGGACCGGCCACCTGGGTCGGGCTGTCCAACTACCGGACCGTGCTCAACGATCCCGACCTGGTGGGAACGATCTTCAACGCCTTCCGGCTGGTGGTGTTCTTCAGCTTCATCCCGGTGACGCTCGGTCTGATCGCCGCCAGCGTGATCCACCGGGTGGCGACCGGACGGCTCGGAACGATCGCCCGCACCGTGCTGTTCCTGCCTCAGGTGATCCCGCTCGTCGCCGCCGGCATCATCTGGGGCTGGCTGCTCGCGCTCCCCGGCTTGATCAACCAGATTCTCGCCGCCGTCGGCCTCGACAGCCTGCGTCGCGCCTGGCTCGGCGAGTTCGACACCGCGCTGCCAGCGGTCGGGATGATCGGGGTCTGGGTGCTGCTCGGCCTCTGCACCGTGCTGCTGCTCACCGGGATGACCAAGATCGACCCCAGCCTGTACGAGGCGGCGAGGATCGACGGCGCCGGCTGGTTCGCCGAGCTGCGGGCAGTCACCCTCCCCAGCCTGCGATACGAGATCGGAGTGTGCCTCACCGTCACGGTGATCGCCGCCCTCGCCGCCTTTGACATCGTCTACGTCTCCACCGGCGGCGGACCAGGCAATGCCACCGCGGTGCCTGGGGTCCAGATCTACATCCTCGCTTTCCTGGAGCGACAAGTCGGCCTGGCGTCGGCGCTCGCCGTGATGATCGTGCTCCTGGTCCTCGTCGTCATCCTGCCAATCCAGCGCCTCACCCGGCAGCGCTCGCGATGAGAGTCGGCCGCAGTGAGCTCTACGCCGGGCGGGCGTTCCTTCTCGTGATGATGGCGTTCACCGTTCTGCCGTTCCTCAGCATCTTCACCACCGCCCTGCACCCGTCGGGGTCGCTGCCCAGCGGGCTGTCATGGCCGGCCCATCCGGAATGGAGCAACTTCGTCGAAGCGTTCAAAGTCGCCAATATGACGACGCTCCTCGCGTCGAGCACGCTGATCGTCGTCGCCGTCGTGCCGGTGTCCCTGGTGATCTCGACGATGGCCGGGTTCGCCATCGGCCTGCTCCGCATCCCCGGCGCCCAGCTGCTGCTTTTGTTGTTCGTGTTCGGGCTGACCCTCCCCTTCGAGGGGATCATCACCCCGCTGTACTTCCTCGAGCGCGAAATGGGCATCCTCAACACCCGGGTGGCGATCGTGCTGCCGTTGATCGGACTGTTCATGCCCTTCGCCGTGTTCTGGATGCGGGCCCACTTCGCCGCCATGCCCGACGAGATCACCGAGGCCGCACGCGTCGACGGCGCCAACACTTGGAACCTGTTCTGGCGTGTCCACATCCCGCTCGCCCGACCCCCGATCGCCTCCCTCGGGATCCTCATGTCGGTGTGGACGTGGAACCAGTTCCTGCTCGCCCTCGTCCTCGTCGAGGACCCCGAAAAGCGAACGATGGCCGGCGCCCTCGGAGCCTTTCAGGGCCACTACGCCACCGACATCCCGCTGCTCTGCGCCGGCACCATCCTCATCCTCCTGCCCACCCTCGCCGTGTTCGTTCTGTTCCAGCGACACGTCATCGCGGCGCTGCTCCAAGGCTCGGTGAAGGGATGAGCGGGCGCAGCGAGCGCAGACCGGCCGGGCGGGCGCCCGCTCTGGCGCCGCCGGGCGATGACCTCGGGGGGCGCAGCCCCCAGAGGGTGGCGGGATGACGGCGGGGTCGGTGGCGCCCCGCCCGCAGCTGATCACTTACCCGGACTCCCTCGGAGGCGATCTGGCGACCGTGGCGGACCTGCTCGATGGGCCGTTGGCCGGTCTCTTCCGAGGCGTGCACATCCTGCCGCCGTTCCCATCCTCGGGCGATCGCGGCTTCGCCCCACTGACCTATCGGGAGATCCACCCGCGGTTCGGAACGTGGCAAGACGTCCGACGTATCGCCGAGCGCCACGATGTGATGGTCGACATCATGGTCAATCACCTCTCGCGGCGCAGCGCCGAGTTCCAGGACTTCCAGCGGCGAGGACGCCAGTCGCCGCACGCCGACTTATTCATCACCCTCGACAAGGTCTGGCCCGACGGCGATCCGCCCGTCGTCGACGTCGCCCGCATCTTCCTGCGCAAACCCGGTTCACCGTTCACCACCATCACCATCGGGGACACCGGCCGGCAGGAGCGAGTCTGGACCTCGTTCGGCACCGCCACCTGGTCCGAGCAGGTCGACCTCGACGTCACCTCGGCGGCAACCCGCGACCTGATCACCGAGTGGCTCCGATTCCTCGCTGCGCAGCAGGTCCGCATCGTGCGGCTCGACGCCGTCGGCTACGTCATCAAGAAGCCCGGCACCGACTGCTTCATGGTCGAACCGGAGATCTACGAGTTCCTCGACTGGATCACCAGTGTCGCCGGGTCACTCGAGCTCGTCGTGCTCCCCGAGGTACACGATCGATACGCCACCCATCAACGGCTCGCCGCTCACCGCTACTGGACCTACGACTTCGTGCTGCCCGGCCTCGTCCTACACGCCTTCCACACCGGCACCGCACAACGCCTCGCCGCCCACCTGTCCAGATCGCCGGAAGCGCAATTCACCACCCTCGACAGTCACGACGGGATCCCGATCCGACCGGACCTCGACAACATCCTGACGCCCGCCGAGATGCTCGCTCTCGCCGAGCGCGTCCAGGCGCGGGGAGGGAACGTCAACCGCATCCTGTCCGACGCCCACGCCGAGGATGTCGACGTCCACCAACTCAACTGCACCTACCACGCGGCGCTCGACGCCGACGACGACCGCTACCTCGCCGCCCGCGCCATCCAACTGTTCGCCAAAGGTGTGCCACAGATCTACTACGTCGGCCTGCTCGCCGGCGACAACGACACACCAGCCGTCGAGCGCACCGGGGACGGTCGCGCGATCAACCGCCACAACTACACGCCGCAAGAGATGCTCGACACCGTGCGCCGCCCACTCGTGAGCCGACTCCTCCAACTCGTCCGGCTACGCAACACCCATCCCGCTTTCGATGGTTCGCTCCGAGTCCAAACCGACGGCAACAGTTCGCTCCGTTTGCACTGGCAGCACGGCCAGACTTCATGCGTCCTCGAGGTCGATGTCGCCACCGGTCGCGCCGCGGTCGACGACGGCAGCGGACTTGCACCGCTCCGCGAGGCGGTCACATGACCGCCCCCGCCCCGGTCGCCGTCGGGATCGGAGAACTGCTTTGGGACCTCCTGCCCGCAGGCGAACGGCTCGGCGGCGCGCCATTCAACGTCGTCGCCCACCTGCACCGCTTCGGGTGGACGTCGCGCTACGTCACTGCGGTCGGCGACGACCCATACGGACGGCGGGCATTGGCAGAAGCCACTCGGCTCGGAGTCGACACCTCGCTGATCCAGGTCAACCAGCTCCCCACCGGTGTCGCACGGGCGCGGCTCGAACCGGCGGGAGAAGCAGACTACGAGATCGTCTCACCCGCCGCGTACGAAGCCCTGACACCACACCACGGCGCGAACGCCGCCGCCGGCATCGACCTGATCACGTTCGGTACCCTCGCCCAGCGCTTCCCCGGCGTCCGGGCCGCGACGTGCCAGCTTGCAACCGACGCGCCCGACGCCGTCCTCCTATACGACGTCAACCTCCGCCGCAACTGCTGGGACTCCGCTCTGGTCGAGCACCTCCTTACCCTCGCCACCGTGGTCAAGCTCAACCGCGACGAGCAGCAGGTCCTCGCAGCCGAGCTGGCATTGCCCCCAGACCCGATCGAGACGTTCTCACACGCAGCCTCCGAACGGTACGACCTTCTCGGAGTGTGCGTCACCTCCGGCCCCTCCGGTGCAGCGCTCCTACTCGACGGCACCTACGCCGAAGCCCCGACACCCACAGTGCAGGTGATCGACACGGTCGGCGCCGGCGACGCCTTCGCCGCCGCCCTCGGCAAAGGAGTCGTCGAAAGCCGGCCGGTCGCCGAGCTCCTCGACGTCGCCACCCGGCTCGGCGCACACGTCGCATCACAGACGGGCGCGATCCCGAACTGGGCATCGTCCGACATCTGATTCAAGACCACGGCACCACCCCGGCCGGCGGCTCGCGTGTCAAGCGCCAGCAAGCTCTGCCGCGATGTCCAACTCTCAAGTCCGATGCGTGATGCCGCTCCTCGCGACCCGGGCGTTCGCCAGTCCGTGATACTCACAGTCCGGAAACACGCGTCCGAAAACGTTCATCTGCGTAGCCGTCCGGGCATCCTCGAAGTGCCGGTCCCGGCGACCTCTACCGATGGCGACGCGATGCCGAATTCGCGCGTCCTCGAACGCGCGGGTCTCCACCGTCAAGCGAATCGTCGATGTGCCGTTACTGGCGCCCCCGGCCGATCGCCACTGCAGCCGAATAAGTCGCTCCGTCGTCGTCGAGAGCGTCCCCCAGAAGTCCCCCGCGCGAGGCGAGCGTGCGCGGTAACGCGCGGTCATAACTCCGGCCTCGAGGCAGCGAGCGCAGCACGGGAACGGCCCCAGTGCACTGCCTGGTAATCACGGCCGAGAACGCGGCCGCGGGATCCGAGATGCCGGGTCATGAGCATTCGGCATCATCAGGCTCGTGGAGATTGCTCACTTCCGCGAGCGCGTCGCCGGGCGCCACGCTCGCCTCGTGTTCTCAAGCACAAGGGTGACGGCGCGACACAGAACGCGCGGCACCGAATGTTCACTCGCCGTCCGCACGAACCCGCCCCTAACGGCACGAACTCGTCGCTCGAGAGCGCGCGTGGATCGGTGCTCGGCGTGAACAGGGTCAGGTTGGCTCAGCTCAGTTCGGGTGAGATCGCGCTGTGGGCCCATCGTCGGATCTCGACTGCCCGGGTGGCGGCTGGAACCCGGTCGCATCGGTCACCAAGCGAAACTGTCGGCATGTCCACGGTGTCCGCGCTCATCCGCCGCGGTGACACGGTGCTGCTGGTCCGTCACCAAGCCAGCCACGACGAGGCTCATCCCTGGTACTTGCCCGGAGGCGTCGTTGAGCCCGGCGAGCACCTCCACCACGCCTTGCTCCGCGAAGTGCGCGAGGAGACCGGCCTGACGATCACGGGCCTCTCGCCTGGGCGGGAGTCGTCACCTGGGGGGCGGTCGGCGACTCGGGCGAGAGATTGTTCTTCGTGTTTGACGTGGGCCGATCCTGGCGGGCACCCAAAGACGAACGACCCCGACGGCCTCGTACTCGAAGCTGCGTTTGTTCCACTGTCCACAGCGATCGAGCGCATCAGTGCCGTGCCGTGGAAACGGATGAGCGAGCCCGGCCATCGCCTACCTCAACGGCGACGCCGCCGCCGGCACGGTATGGGTGTACTCGCTAGGGATCGGCGACCAGCCCGCGGAGTGCGTGGCGGTCATCCCCTCCCCGATCTCGCCTTGACCCCATCGCACCGGACAACCGAGCACCGCATCGAACCTGCGCACCAGGACCCAATATGGCCCGCGCCGCGAGAGACGCCGATTCTCACTTCGGGATTGTGGCGAGGTCGCGAGGGGGGGCAGCGCATGCCGGTACGGTTCGTCAGTACGGGAGGTTCGTGATGGATGATGCGGTGGTTCAGCAGGTCCGAGCGGCGTACGCTCGCCTCGCTGGCGGTGATCTGGATTCGTTCGCCGAGGTGCTCGACCCCGACGTGCATTGGCGTGGCGTCGTGAGCGGCATCGTCCGCAAGCGCCACGCCTATTGACACGGCAAGGAGGAGGCCCGTGAGGTGTTCCGCGGTCAACTGGACTCACTTCGGTCCGCCGAGCCGGATGCGCAGGTGTCATTCGAGGTCGAGGTCGAGGTCGGTGACCGGGATCAGGCCATCGTGACCTTGACGGTCCAACCGAAGAATCGGAAGAGGTATTCGGTGATCAACGTGCCCCACGGCCGGGTCGTCCACATTCAAGATGTGCGCTCACGGCGACAGGCTGAGCTCCTCGCCGGCATCTCGTCGCCTGGATGACGACCAGCAGAGCACACGGGTCAGCGAGAGCAAAGACGACTCGATGCCCATCTCGGAGGCCGAATGACGATCACGCTCACCAGCCCCGATTTCGAAGATGGCGGGCAGATCCCGACCCGGTTGACCTGCGACGGAGCCGATGACACCCCGGCGCTCCACTGGGAGGGGCTTCCTGCCGACACCGCAGAGGTGGCTCTCTTGGTCGAGGACCCGGACGCGCCCGGCGGCACCTTCGTTCACTGGGTGCTGTGGGGGGTCGGGGCGACGTCCCGCGAGCTGTCACAGGGGCACCTGCCCGCCGGCGCGAAGAGCGGTCGCAACGATTTCGGTTTCCGCGGCTGGAGCGGGCCGTGCCCTCCCCGCGGCCGAGGCGAGCACCGTTACATCTTCACCGTCTTCGCGTTGTCCGAGCCGCTCAGCCTGGCACCGGGTGCGTCAGCGAACGACCTGAGAAGGGCGCTCCACAGTCGAGTGCTCGCCGAAGGCCGCCTCACCGGCCGCTACAGCCGAGCCTGAGGACCGCGTCGCCGGCGTACAGACAGAACGCGCGCACAAGAACCTGCACCGACCAACCACTCGACTCGCGCCAGATCGATCATGTAGTTCGCCGCTAGACGGTGAGGCACCATCGTGTAGGTCACGTCGCCCACGCTGGAGCGGCCCGTTGGCCGCGCCCGCAGCTGCCAGTGATCATCGGCATCGACGAGCAAGACCGCGCTGATCGCTCGCCGGGCATACGATCGGTGAGCGGCGACGCCTCCCGCCTGGAGCCGCCACCGGAGCCCACGTCGCCGACGAGGAGAGCCATGGCTACCTACATCTCACTGATCAGGTTCACCCAGCAGGGAATCTCGTCGATCAAGGACGCACCGGCTCGGCTCGATGCGGGCAAGGAGACCCTGAAGTCGTTCGGCTCCGAACTGAAGGCGTTCTACTTGACGATGGGCCGTTACGACATCGTCACCATTAGCGACGCACCCGACGATGCGGCCGCCGCCAAAGTGGCGCTCGCTGTGGGCTCGGCGGGCAATGTCACCACCGAAACGCTCCGCGCGTTCACCGAAGACGAGTATCGGGAGATTGTGGCCGCCCTGCCCTGAGCGACCGGGAGGCGTTCGCGCATCCCAGTGCGCACCGAAACAACGCGCCCGAACGACGCTCTCAAAATCGAAGGAGCCGCGCCAGATCGGCATTTCGTTTCCCTGCAGGGTGTCGTCCGACACCATCTGTTCGACGCCGGAGTCGCCGCGCGCTGCGTCACCGTCGGGCCACGCTGATCTCGGGCGTCGAGAGCGCGATGGCGTGGCGCGACACACACTTGCGTGACGAGGAGTGCTTGGACATCGAGCGTCATCCGAGCATCACCTTTCGTCTCGGGGTGCGACGTGCTCGGCGCGGGGCGCTACCCGGTGGCGGGCGAGCTGACGATCCGCGGAGTCACCCAGCCGGCACGGCTCGTCGTCGACCTGTTCGGTCGAGCGCCGGACGTGGTCGGCAACCCGCGGCTCGGCTTCGGGCGCCAGCGAGGCTGCAGCGGGCGCGGCGGGGGATCACGTGGAACGCGCCGGTACTGGGGGGCGGCGTCGCCCTGGCCGACGAGAGCTCGACGCACAGGATTGGATGACCGTCCTCGTTGTCCCGCCGTAGACCTTCGAGGATCTCGGGCTGCGAGCGGCGATCCGCAAGGTGTTCCAAGGAGCGTCCTGGCAGCGTTGCCGCTACGCAGTCGGGGACGATGAGTGGAGCTGGGCGCGCAACTTCGCCGTCCAGCTGTCGAAGACCGCGTCGATCGACGGCCACGGGAATGCGGTGCGGGTGATGCGCAGGTCGACGAGGCCGTGCAGCAGCGACCACGCTTCGACGGCGAGGGTGAACGCGTCGGGTGCGGGATGCGCTGCGACGCGACCAGGACCGGATGTCGTGTCATCGATGCAGGCCTGGACGAGCCCGACGAGCGTGGCGAATTCGGCTTTGCCGGTCGTGAACTCCCTCGGTAGTGGTTGTTTGGCTTTGAGGGCGGCGCCGGTGGCGCCGAACAACACCCGGTATGGCTCGGGGTGGTCGAGTCCGAAGGCGAGGTAGGCCCGGCCGGCACGCGCCAGTGCGTCGAACGGACCGGTCCCTTGGCCGGCGGCGACCCGGATCACGCGGTCGAACGCGGCGAATTCCTCAGCGGCGGCAGCGAGGAGCAGGGCGTCCTTGTCAGGGAAGTGCCGGTAGATGGCGGGAGCGGTCACCCCGACGCGGGCGGCAATGCCTCGCAGCGACACCTGAGCCGGGTCGCCCCGTTCGATCAGCATCCGTCGGGTGGCCTCGATCAGGTCGTGGCGGAGCCGGCCGCCATCGCTACGGGGATGTTTTTGCATCAGTGGTGCCCCTTGACCCGGCCTCGGGCCGAGCCTAGCGTCCAGCCCAGGACGGTAAACAGTGTAAACAATTTTGGTCAATCGTTCACCAATCGGGTCCGAGAAGTTGAAACGAGGGAGGCGGAAAACGACGCCTTCACGATCTGGCGCGCCGATAAGGGTTCTCCGACGGCGTTCAGCGGGCAATTCAGCGACGACCGCACTGCCCTCATCCGGCTCGACGCACGAAAGCGATGTCGCGCGCAGCGACCCCGTCATCAGCGCTCGGCTTTGCCGACTCGATGGAAAGGACCTTCTCATGACGACGAACGAGACCCCGACGAACCCGTATCTCGTGGGCAACTTCGCGCCGGTGCGCGATGAACGCGACGACACCGGTCTCGCGGTCACTGGCGCGATCCCAACGGAGCTCGACGGGCTGCTGCTACGCAACGGCCCCAACCCGATCCTTGACCCTGACCCGGAGGCGTATCACTGGTTCCTCGGTGACGGCATGCTCCATGGGATCGAGCTGAGCGAGGGACGGGCGCACTACCGGAACCGCTGGGTTCGAACCAATGCCGCCTGCGAGGCGCTCGGCGAGCCGGCGCCGGCCGGCCCGCCCGAGGTGAATGGGCTCCCCTCTTCGGCCAACACCCACGTCGTTGCCCATGCCGGCCGCATCTACGCGCTCGTCGAGTCAAGCCTGCCCACCGAAGTGTGCCCTGACCTGTCGACCGTCGGCGCCGCAAACTTCGACGGGCAGCTGACCACGCCGTTCACCCCCCACCCCAAGACGGACCCGACGACCGGCGAGCTGGTGTTCTTCGGCTACGACTTCGCGCCGCCCTACCTGCGCTACCACGTGGTCGACCCGGGCGGCGCGCTGGTGCGCACCGAGGCGATCGACATCCCCGGAGCCGTGATGATCCACGACTTCGGGGTCACGGCAACTCGAGTCGTGTGGCTCGACCTGCCGGTGGTGTTCGACGTGGACCTCGCCGGACGTCAGCCGTTCCCGTTCACTTGGCGCCCCGAGCACGGCGCCCGGGTGGGGGTGATGCCTCGCTCGGGAGGCAACGCCGACGTGATCTGGATCGACCTCGACCCGTGCTACGTGTACCACGTGCTCAACGCTTACGACGCGGCCGACGGCAACGTCGTGATCGATGTGGTCCGCTACCCCGACATGTTCGCCACCGAGGCGTACGGGATCGGTGCCTCGGTGCCACCCCGCCTCGATCGCTGGACGATCGACCCATCGGCGCGCACGGTCGCGATCGAGACCGTCGACGACGCGTCCCAGGATTTCCCCCGTATCAATGACCGCTATGCGGGCAGGAAACACCGTTACGGCTACACGAGCGAAATCAAGGTCGGTAAATCATCGGCAGACCACGGGAGCCTGCGCAAGCACGACCTCGTCGGCGGCCGGACCGAACGCCACGACGTCGGCCCAGGCCGGGCCGCCGGTGAGCCAGTGTTCGCCGCGGCCACGTCGGACAAAGACGAAGATCACGGGTGGGTGCTCAGCGTCGTCTACGACGCCGGACGCGACGCCAGCGACGTCATCGTCGTCGACGCGACCACCTTCGCGGCCGCGCCCGTTGCCACCATCCACCTCCCCCGACGCGTCCCGTTCGGCTTCCACGGAGCATGGCTCCCCGGGGCGTCGCTCGACTGACACCGCGATCCCAGCGAAGCAGGTTGGCACCGCGCCACCTGTCCCGAACTCGGTGACCGAGCAGGAAACCCGATGAAGGCCGGCCATCCTCGAAGTGTGCCCCAGACGCGACAGAACGCCTGCACCGAATAGGTTCAGATGAGCCGCACTTCGTGCGGCGCGGTGGGCTTGTAGGCCTCGCCCGGTGGGCGGGGCGTTGTTCATTGTGGCTGCCGTGGTGTCGGGGGTTGTCAAGGGCCTGCGCTGCGCTGCGGTCCCTGCGGGACGGCCCTGCGGGCCGCCCTTGACAACCCCTGTGCGTTCAGGCATGGGTGCGCACCCGGCGGCGGCGGTGGACGGGTCGGCCGAGTTGATGCTCGTCCAAGATGGCGAGGTATTGGGCGACGACGCGTGGGGCGAGCCCGGTGAGAAGCGGGAGTTCTTCGCGGGGATGTTTGGCGTCGAGCAGTCGGACCCGTTCGAAGCCGTCGATGTAGCGGTCGACGGATTTCTTGGCGTGGTAGGTGCGGCTGGCGATCTGGGGGGTGGTGAGCCCTTCGAGGTAGAGGCGGATGATCGCCGCTTTGTGGGTTGGCCACGATCCCATGTCGGCGACGTAGCCGCGGATCGGCAGGATCTCGCCACGTTTGCGCAGCCGGATCACCGCGGCGCAGACACCGCCGTCGGTGTAGCCGGTGACCAGTGACAGGTCAGCCTCGGACAGCACCCCGCCTTGGTCGTAGGCCTCGTGGGTGAGGCGGCGCAGCCGTAGCTCGCGTCGCTCGAGCGCCCCGATCCCGGCGACCATGGCGTCGA
>JBKOUV010000279.1:0-7230 GCA_046723555.1 Actinomycetota bacterium
GGTCACTTTCGCCAAGGCCGCCCAGGCGCCGCTGATCGTGACGTCGGTGAACGGCACGTTCGGCACCGCGCTGACCCTCACGACCAGCGGCGGTTCGGGCACCGGCGCCGTCACCTATACGGCCGTCAACGGCACCGCCACGGGGTGCACCGTCAACGGCACCACCCTGACGGTCATCGCGGCGGGCAGCTGCACGGTGACCGCGACCAAGGCCGGTGACGGCAAATACCTCGTCCGATCGTCGGCGCCGACGACGGTCACTTTCGCCAAGGCCGCCCAGGCGCCGCTGATCGTGACGTCGCTGAGCGGCGCGTTCGACACGCCGCTGACGCTCACGACCAGCGGCGGTTCGGGCACCGGCGCCGTGACCTACGCGGCCGTCAACGGCACCGCCACCGGGTGCGCGGTGAGCCCATCGGCGCCCTACACGCTGAGCGTCACCGGCGTGGGGACGTGCCTGGTCACGGCGACCAAAGCCGGTGACGTGAACTTCCACCCGACCTCGTCGCCCTCGACGACGGTGACGATCGTGAAGGGGACGCAGGCACCGCTGGCGATCTTCTCGGATTACGGGTCCTTCGACACCCCGCTGACGCTCACGACGGGTGGCGGCTCGGGCGTCGGCGCCGTCACCTACGCGGCCGTCGACGGTACTGCGACGGGGTGCGCGGTGAGCCCGTCGGCGCCATACACGCTGAGCGTCACCGGCGTGGGGACGTGCCTGGTGGCGGCGACCAAAGCGGGGGACGAGAACTTCAACCCGACCTCGTCGTCCGAGACGACGGTGACGATCGAGAAGGGGACGCAAGCACCGCTGACGATCACGTCGGTGAACGGCACCTTCGGGACCCCGTTGACGCTCACGACCACCGGCGGCTCGGGCACCGGCCCCGTCACCTACATCGCCTCCAACGTCATCGGCGCAGGGGCGGCAACCGGGTGCACCGTCAACGGCACGACCCTGACGGTCACCTCGGCCGGCAGCTGCAACGTGCTCGCGATCAAGGCCGCCGACGCTAACTACTTCGCCCGATCGTCGGCGACGACCGTCACCTTCGCCAAAGCCGCTCAGGCGCCACTGACCGTCACGTCCGTCAACGGCACGTTCGGTACGCCGCTGACGCTCACGACCAGCGGCGGTTCGGGCGCCGGCGCCGTCACCTACATCACGGCGAACGGCACGGCGACGGGGTGCGCGGTCAGCCCGTCGGCGCCGTACACGCTGAGCGTCACCGGCGTGGGGACGTGCCTCGTGGCCGCGCTCAAGTACCCCGACGTTGACTATTTGCACCGGTGGTCCGACGCGACGACGGTGACCTTCAGGCTCCCGCAGGAGATCAGCTTCACGTCGAGCGCCCCCGAGGGCGTGGTGGTCGATGGGCCGAGTTACGCGGTGACCGCCACCGGTGGCGCATCCGGGAACCCGGTGACGTTCACCCTGGACGACACCTCCAGAGGCTGTGAGCTGGCCGGTGCCACGGTGAGCTTTGTCAGCGTCGGCACGTGCGTGATCAACGCCGATCAGGCCGGCGATGACGACTACGCGCCGGCGCCGCAGGCGCAACAGGCCTTCACCATCGGCAAGGCCAGCCAGGCGATCACGTTCACGTCGACGCCTCCGACGGATGCTCGGGTGGGGAGCGACGCCTACACGGTCACTGCGACCGGTGGCGCATCCGGGAACCCGGTGACATTCTCGCTGGACGAGTCGTCGACGGGCTGCGCCCTCGACGGCGCCACCGTCACGTTCCCCGCCGCCGGCACCTGTGTGCTCGTGGCCGATCAGGTCGGCGATGGCGACTACGCGCCGGCGCCGCCGGCGCAACAGTCCTTCACCATCGGCAAGGCCAGCCAGGCGATCACGTTCACGTCGACGCCTCCGACGGATGCTCGGGTGGGGAGCGACGCCTACACGGTCACTGCGACCGGTGGCGCATCCGGGAACCCGGTGACGTTCTCGCTGGACGAGTCGTCGACGGGCTGCGCCCTCGATGGCGCCACCGTCACGTTCCCTGCCGCTGGCAGCTGTGTGATCAACGCCGATCAGGACGGGAACACCGATTACGAACCCGCCCCGCGGGCACAGCAGTCGTTCTCGGTAGGCGCGCAGCGATGACCACTACCATCCCGGCGAGCGACGTTCAAGGTCGCGAGCCTGATCACCGCATCTGAAGACGACGCCATCGCTCTCTCGCCGAGCGGGCGACGCCCGGGTCACAAGACCCGGGCGTCGCCGCGTAAGCCGTTCCGGAGAGATTTGGCAAGCCGCATCAAAGCATCGAAACGAACGCGCCTTCGACGTCTCGGCGAGCCTTCTACGAACGGTCCCGAAGGCGCCCACACCGTGGAGGTGAGGCGATCGAGGGGCCAGTGCCCACCTGAGAAGACCGAGTTGTGTGCGCGCCGGCACACACCATGTGTGTCGGCGGTGACAGAGCGGCCGCGGCCGCGGGCGCACACTGGACGCACTTGCCAAACGCGAGCCGACGAAGGAAGGAGCGGCAAGTGGTGCAGCACGTCGAGATCTACTTGCTGGGTGGGTTCCGGGTTGTGGTCGACGGAGTCGACGTTCGGCCGGACAGATGGTTGCAGCGGCGGGCGCGGGACCTGGTCAAGCTGCTGGCGCTGGCGCCGCGGCGAAGGATGCATCGGGAGCAGGTGATCGAGGCTCTCTGGCCTGAGCGGGGCTACGCCGCTGGTGGAACCAACCTGCGCAAGGCGGTGCACTTCGCCCGGCGGGCCCTTGGTGGCGAGGAGGCCATCGTGATCGTCGAGGGGGTGGTCCAGCTGGCACCCGGTGCCTCGGTCACGGTCGACTGCGAGGAGTTCGAGCAAGACGCGTTGTACGCCCAGCGCAGCTCCGACACCGGGCAGTTCGTCAAGGCCGCGGAGCGATACACCGGAGACCTGTTGCCCGAGGATCTCTACGAACCGTGGGCCGAGGAGGCGCGAGCGAACCTTCGCCGGAAGTACCTGCAGGTGTTGCGCGCGGGCGGGCAATGGGAGCGTCTGGTCGAGGTCGACCGCTGCGACGAGGCCGCCCATCGCGCCGTCATCCGCCAGCACCTCATCGCGGGGGATCGGGCGAGCGCGTTGGAGTGCTACGAGCGGCTCACCAGGATTCTCGACGAGCAGCTCGGCCTTGTACCCGACGCCGAGTCCGAGGCGCTCTACCGTGAAGCTCTCGCCCAGGCAGACGCGGCTCCGTCGAGCGCCGAGCAGCGCGCCTCGGTGCTACTCGCATCGGCGCTGCTCTGTACGCATCGGGGGGCGCTCGACCAGGCCGAAAAGGAGGCCAGCCAAGCCCGCCAGCTCGCCGCCCAGGCCGGCCTCGGTCGTCAGCTCGGCGAGGCCAGCGCGGCGCTCGGCATGGTCGCCCACATACGCGGTCGGTGGCGGGAGCTGTTCCTCGGCGAGTTCCTGGACACCGTGCAACGGCCACCGAGCATGGCGTCGTACGTCTTCGACGCCCACCTCTGCCTCGCCGAAGTGTGGGTCTACGGGGGTGGCGGCGTATCGGACGGCCAGGCGTTTGCGTCTGACCTCTTCGCCATCGCCGATGAGTACGACTCGACGCATGGCCGTGCGCTCGCCAGCCTGGTGCGGGGCGAGGCGTCGTTGCTCTCCGGCGAGCTTGACGCCGCCAACAGCGACCTGGCCAATGCCGTCAGCCTCTACCAGGCCGTCGGAGCTGAGTCCGCGTACGCCCTCGCGACGGCGCGCCTGACCGAAGTCGCGGCTGCCGCCGGTGACCTCAGACGGGCCGATCAGCTCGCCAACCGCTCCCTCGAGCTTGCTCATTCGGTGCCCATCGGGTCGCACATCGTGGTCCGCATCCTCGGCGTCAAGGTCGACCTGGCCCAATCCCTCCGCGCCGCGATCGTCGCCGTTCAGGAAGGTGAGGAGCAGCTTGCTGGGCACGACGCGTGCGGGCCCTGCTCGATGCCCTTCCGCGTGGCCGCGGCCATCACCTTCGCCAAAGCGGGAGACCTCCACGCTGCGGCGAGCTACGTGGACGCCGCCCGTAGCGTCGCCGCCATGTGGCCCGGCAGCCCCTGGGAAGCCGCCGCGTGGGAGGCCCGGGCGGCACTCCGCCTCGCCGAAGGTCGGCGCGAACAGGCCACCGCCCTGCTGGAGGAAGCCTCCGATGTGTACGCCCGGTCCGGTCACTCCCTCGCCGTCGCCCGCTGCCGTCGCGCCGCGGCCCACGCCATCGCCGCTTAGCTTCGATCGCAGGGCCCTCGCCAACGAGTCCTCGCTAACGCGAGTCGAGCACAAACGCGGCGACGCCCGAATCCGGTGTGGCCGCGCTCACGGAGTCGCTTCACGAGTCGGCTCAGGAGTCGCCGTCGATTTCGATGAAGACTTCCCGCACCCCGGTGAGCTCGAGAACCTTGGCGGCCTGCGCACCGACGTTGACCACCCCAATCCGGCGACCGGCTTCACAGAGCTGTTGGTGGGCTTCGATCAGCATGGCGACCGTTGCCAACCGCTGCGATCATCGAACGAGACCGGCAGACGGTTGGCGCGCACCACGAAGTCGTGCACGTCACCCTCCTCGGACGGATGCAGTCCACCACACGAGATACCCCGCGCCGTGGCCCGAAACCCACCTACGAGGTTGGCGGATTGGTCCCCGCTTCGGGCGGGAGTGGCAGCGCCGGCCCCGTGGTCTCAGTCGTCGGTGTCGACGGCGATGTTGGGGCCGGACTCGGTGGAGGCGCCGGCGCGTCATCCACGCAGCCGGTGAACGCCACCCCCACCGCGGCGATCGGGGCGAAGCGCACGAGGAGGCGGTTCAACGCCATCACGCCCACCCTACGGGCGCCGGGTCCCGGACGTCTCTGTCGCCATCGACGGGATGTCCGCCGGGTCGCCGCGGAGATCCGCGTGATGACGTTTGGCTGTCCCACTGAGGTGACGGTTCAGTCCGGGGCGCTACGGGTTGAAGGCGAGACGCGTGTACCCGGCCCGCCGAAGGCACAAACGGAGTCAGCCCAGGCGATCGCCGTTCGCCACGACATCGGGGAGCGTCGCCGTGGACGATGAGCACACCGTGTGCCGGATCGGTGGACGCGGCGACTCCGGCGAAACGCCGTCCGCTGACCACGAGGCCGAACGCCCCGAAGCACCGTTGGGCATCGCCGTGACATCCACGAGGCTCGGCCCGGAGGGAAGCGAGCGGGTACGTATCGGCCAGTAGGGTCCACTGGGTCGTCGTTCCCGAGGGGGGGTGCCATGCTGTTGCTGCGTGCGGTCGTCGCTGTCGTCGTCGGCGGGATGGCCGCGGCCGGGCCGGCTCAGGCCAAGGAACGAGAGCTCGGGACGAACTTTCCTGCTGACTTCCCCGTTATCCTCGACGCGTCGCTCGGGACGCCGCTGATCGGCTTCGGTTCCGACGAGGGCCCGGTCGCGCACACGCCCGTGATCTTCCTCCACGGCAACAACGACACGCCGTATCCGACGGCGTGCAATCCGCTGTACGGGGACGCGCACGACTTCGCCCAGTACTTCCTGGATCACGGCTACCGGGCTGCGGAGTTGTGGGGTCTGGGCTACCAGGGTGATCAATGCGATCTCCTGGCCGACCAGACCATCCGCTCGTCGGTGTCACACACCTCCGCGGCCAGTGTCCCCGACCTGCGCCGGTTCGTCCATGCCGTGCTCGACTACACCGGCGCCGCGCAGGTCGACATCGTCGCGCACAGCCTCGGCGGCACCGTCGCTCGTGAGTGGTTGCGTGAGGACGATGCGTACGGGCTGGTGCGAAGGCTCGTCACGGTCGCCAGCCCACATCATGGGATCATCAACTGCTCGCCGTCGCCGCTGAACTACTGGCAGTTGCCGGCATCGGGAGGCTTCGTGCCCCCGAGCGCGGTATGCGTCGAGTTGGGCGCGGCGACGACGCCGTTCCTCAGTGCGCTGAACGCCGGCGACGAAACGCCGGGCCCGACCCGCTACCTCACGATTCGCAACCGCGACGTCGACTTCGTGTACCTGCCCTTCGACGACGGTGCCTTCCCCGCCGTGCCCGCGCTCGACCGCAATGCTCTCCCGGCCGACTTCTCGCAGAGCCCGGCCCTCGCCGGGGCGACCAACCTGTCGCTCACCGGTCAAGGGGTCTACGACGAAACCCTCGGCACGGCACACCTCGGAATCTGGAACTCGCCCGAGAGCTGGCGAGCGACACTGCAGTTCCTCCGTCCCAGCCGGCCGTAATCGCCCGGCATGGGAGCACAAGGCTTCTCCAAGCGCGATCTGGGCGCGTTTCTTCTCAGCAGCTGAGAACGATCGCGTGAGCGTCTGCCCTGCTCGCCTACGCGATGACGCGATAGTGGACGAGCAGAGAGCCAGTCGGTGAGGTCGCGCTTCCGATCGACTCGACCCGAATCGCCGGCAAGCCGTCGAGGAGCCTCCGCCCGCTGCCCACGATCGTCGGTGCGATCACCAGCCTGAGCTCGTCGACGACGCCCGCGGCAAGCAGGGCCTGGGCGACCGAGATGCTCGCATGCACGCCGATGTCGGCGCCGGGTTGGCTCCGTAGTTCCCGCACGAACTCGACCAGTTCGCCGTCGACCACGGTCGCATTGGCCCACTTCCGATCGAGCGGCGTGGAGGTGGCGACGTACTTCGCGACCCTATTGATGAACGTCGCGAACGGCTCGATGTCGCTGCCCGGCCAGAACCCGGCCCACTCCTCGTAGCTGCGCCAGCCGAGGATGACCGAGTCCTGCGCCGCGATGACGGCGTCGAGGTTGCCCTCCAACACCTCCGATTGGTGTGGACCCTGCGAACGGACGAATCGCGCACCGAAACTCATCGGTGCGATCATCATGCGACGCCAGCTCGCCATTGATCGTTGGCACGCCGCCAGCCGCGCCCATGGGAGAGGAGTCCAGGCATGACCAGACCGTTCCGATTCGGGGTCGTCGCCCCGCTCGCAACCGACGTGGCGAGCTGGCGCGACCGGGTGCGCCGCATCGCCGACAGTGGCTACTCGACGCTGCTGATGCCCGACGTCCCCCACTGGCAGCCGGCGCCTGGCGCCACGCTGGCCTTCGCGGCGGCCCTTGCCGACCTGCGGGTGGGCACCTGGGTGTATGCCTCTCCGTTGCGCCCGGCTTGGAGCACCGCGTGGGAAGCACACTCGCTGTCGGTGCTCACTGACGGTCGCTTCGAGATGGGCGTCGGCACCGGCAGGCCAGGGATCGAGGATGAACTCCGCGCACT
>JBKOUV010000122.1:0-6225 GCA_046723555.1 Actinomycetota bacterium
GCGAATGGCCGGGGCGAAAAATGAAGAACCCCCCGGCCGGGAGGTGCGGGGGGCGGGCGAACGCGATGTTCCGGCGCTCGCCCTACGTAAGGAGGAGCAGGCCGGTGCGGGTCATCGGGCTGGACGTTACTCCGATCCCGCAGTTCGAGCAACGTCGAACGGCCGGCCGGCGGTGCTGGCTTCGGGGTGCCGCCCGAACTCCGGCCGAATGCTGATACGGCTTCGGACGGCGCTGGGACAGCAGACCGGTTCACTGACATCCATCACAGTGAACGAAGACTTCCCGTCAGCGATCCACACCGTCGGGATCGCCGAAGCCGAGAGCGGGC
The DNA here is from genome assembly GCA_046723555.1 of Actinomycetota bacterium. Lineage (GTDB taxonomy): Bacteria > Actinomycetota > Acidimicrobiia > Acidimicrobiales > Ilumatobacteraceae > JALZMG01. Next base: position 330 of record JBKOUV010000122.1, read on the forward strand.
GCGGTGAGGACCGTCGGCAGCACACCGGACCCGGTCTGCCATCGCACGAGTCCTCACCGTCCGACGGTGGAGAGCGTCACCTGCCGCGACGGGGACGTGGGGTGCCCCGCCCGCGCCTCACGTCCCCACCCGGTAGGTGACGCTCCCGAGGTTGATGGCGCACCGAGCACGGGGTTTCCCCGATGTCACCGCCGCCGTTGCCAGCCATCATGAGACATGTTACCGATGGGTAGCAAAGCGGTTGAGGGGCGGACCTCGAACGCTCCTACCCGTCGGTCACGACCCGAGGTCGGTGACGGCGGGCGGGCGTCACCGGCCACGGGGGACCCCTCGCGCCGGCGGCGCAATCACCGTTGACCGCCTGAACGCCAACGGCTCGGGCGGACCTGCGACGCTGGGCACGTGGCCAACTTCCGCGTCAAATTCGAGGGTCCCGCCGCCCTGGCGCTGCGCGTCGCGACCGCACTCGCCGACGCCGACGGCGTCGAGCTGATCTCGTCGGATCAGCCCGTCACCCTCGACGACAGCATGGTGGCGCTCAACGTCACGGTAGAGGGAGCGTTCGAGGCCGTGGCCGATGCAGTTGCCAGCATCCGCGGCGAGATCCCATCGGGAGCTTCGATCGAGATCACTGGCGGCTGACCACGGTGACCCACCGAGCTGGAGCATCACTGGCATAAAGTCCGGCGAACTCGGATACCCACGCTCGGCGATATGCGCCGGATGCCCGTGTTTTGGACACCAGCTGGCGATGGATCCTTCACGATGTCGGTTGGCGAGAGCTCGATCCCGGTTTGCGGTTGGCGACCACCAGATCCACCGCTCGAGCTGGGGCGGTCAGCCTTCCCACGCCTCAGGGGACATGCCGCAGACTTCGACGGAGTAGCGGCCGACGGCTTCGGTGGCCTTGGTCACCTCCGGCGACATGGCCACGTCGAGGGCCTTCGACAGCGCGTCTAGGTCATCGGTCGGTGTCGTATTGATGGCGATTATGGCATCGGCCATGACGGCGACGTCGTCGTGGACCTCCTCTGGGGCCAGCTCGGCGAGTCGAGCAAACAGGTCGGCGAGCTGAGCAAACGATTCGGCCACCTCAGCGGGGTCGGTGGTCGGGTCGGTGAACGTGTCCGACAACTTGGCCGACTCTCCCAGCACGTCGCAGAAGGCCTCGTCGTCGGGTCGCTGGTCCGCGGTCGTTCCGGCGACGTCGGTGCTCGCCGTGTCCGCGTCGCCCGCCGCGGAGCTGGCGGCGCCGCATGCCGCGAGCGCAGGCAGCGCGCCGAAGCAGGCCAGCGCGAGCAACGTCCGCGCCGACCGGCGGCGGCGGGGTCGCTGGGCATCGTGGTGGGCTTCGTCGGCGGCGACGTGGGATGCGACGGCCGCCGCGGTTGTGGTTGGGACGACGCGGTCGCGACGGAAAGAGCGCTTCATTGCAGTTCTCCTCGGGCATGGGGGGTGGCGCGGGCGTGAACCTAGGGACGGCGTCTTCCCTGCAGCTTCCGCGTGGTGGAAGGCCGCGGGAATGTGTCGGTCTCGCCAGCCCGGTTCGTACCATGGGATGATCCCCGGCCGGTCCACGCTGGACCGGCAGCTTCGGAGTGACGGCTGCCAGGGGTCGCGAGTGAAGGTGTCGTGCGCGTCCCGACGACGATGTCGTCGCCGGAGCGCGAGCGGCGGGCCTGGCGCGGCCCGCTGGCTGTCGCCGCCGGGCCTCGGGACGCCGATGCGCCGCGGGACATCCTCGATCCCGTCGACGTGTACTGTGGCTCTGACCCCGGCGGGCCCAGACCGGGAAGGAGTAGGGATGGGTTTTCATCACAGACTGCTCACTGGCGCCGCGATCGTCGTCGTGGCTGGTGTGACCGGCATTGCAGGAATGGTCTCGGCCGGTGGACGACCGTTGTCGACGGATCTCAGCGGAGCGGAAGAGGCGCCCGGTCCGGGTGACTCCGACGCCACCGGGCAGGCCGACCTGACGCTCAACGAGGGTCAGGGTGAGGTCTGTTTCGATCTCAGCTGGGCCCAGATCGACGGTACGGTCGTCGCCGCCCACATCCACGTCGGCGACGCCGGGACCCCTGGACCGATCGTGGTCGAACTGTTCATGGGTACCGCGTTTGCCGGGACCGATGCGGCCAGCGGTTGTGTCGACGAGGTCGACCGCGACCTCATCAAGGCCATCCGTCAGAACCCGTCGGCCTACTACGTCAACGTGCACAGCACCGTCTTCCCGGCGGGGGCGGTGCGCGGCCAACTCGGCGACTAACCGATACGCGACCAGCTGTACGCCCGCCGCGCCACAGCCCGCAGCATCGTCATCCCCATCTGGGAACACCTCCTCCGATCCCTCAGAGCAGAGCGTTAGGTGACGACGACGATGACGGCGCGGCGTTGGCTCTTCTCGTGGCTGCCATCGTGAATGAACCGAGGTGGTGCCGATGACTGACCTGCTGGTCACCTCCGCGAGTCAGGTGGTCGAGTCGCTGCGCCGCAAAGAGGTCTCGTCACGTGAGCTGACCGAGCGCGTGCTGGAGCGGATCGATCAGCTGAACCCGACGCTCAACGCCATCGTCGAGCTGCGGGCCGAAGCAGCCCTGGGCGATGCAGCCGCAGCGGACCGGGCGATCACCGCCGGTGCGCGCGGCCCGCTGCTCGGTGTGCCCGTGACGGTCAAAGAGGCGCTCAATGTCACCGGGATGCGCACCACGTGGGGCAATCCCGCCTTCAAGGACCACGTAGCAGACACCGATGCCACTGTCGTACGGCGCTTGCGGCACGCCGGAGCGATCATCGTGGGCAAGACCAACGTCGCCGCGATGCTGAGCGACTTCGCCCAAACCGCCAACGATGTCTACGGCACGACCAACAACCCGTGGGACACCGACCGCACACCCGGCGGCTCCAGCGGGGGAGCGGCAGCGGCGGTAGCTGCCGGGATGACGTTCGTGGAATACGGGTCTGATCTGGTCGGATCCATCCGGATCCCGGCCAGCTTCTGCGGGGTGTACGGGCTCAGACCAAGCGTCGGGATCGTGCCGCTCACCGGTTTCCAGCCACCCGGTCCTCCTGCGATACCGAGTGACATGACCTACCTGTCGGCGCTCGGACCACTCGGGCGCAGCGCGGCCGACCTACGCGTCGCGCTGACCGCCACAGCCGGGCCCGAAGGCCCGGCCGCCAACGCCTACACGTGGCGACTCGCCACCGCCCGCCACCGCCGGCTGAACGAGTTCCGTGTCGGCATGGTCCTCGACAACCCTCACGCACCCATCACCAGCGAGGTCGGTGCTGCACTGTCCGATGCAGTCGACGCCCTGGCGAGAGCTGGCGTCGAGATCGTCGAGGGATGGCCCGAGGGAATCGACCCCGCCGAAGTGGCCAAGTCGTTCAGTTTCCACGTGGGTTTGTTCTTCGCCTACCAGCAGGCCGAGCAAGCCACCGAGACCCTGGCGACCGCCGTCGAGCATGAGCACCGCCGGATGGCGACCCGTGCCGCGTGGAATCGCTACTTCACCCACGCCGACACATTCCTGTGCCCGACCAACTTCACCACCGCCTTCCCGCACGACCCGCGACCCTTCGAGCAGCGCACCGTTCCCACCTCAGAAGGCGAACAGCCGTACACCAACCAGCCGTTCTGGATCTCCCACGCGTCCCTGCCCGGGCTGCCAGCAGTCACCGCCCCGATCGGCACGACCGCCGATCGGCTCCCCGTCGGCGCACAAATCATCGGACCGCTGTACGAGGACGACACTCCACTCACCTTCGCGGAACTCCTCGCCGACCACATCGGCGGATACCAGCGACCACCGATTCCACGGTGACCCCGACCTGGCCGACCTGAGACGTCCCATGCACAACAGGCAGACCGCGCGCCGTCGGCCAACAGGCCGCGGATCCCCCCAAGAACACCCGTGTATTGGCGATCGGGACACATCGGCGCGGAATTACCGCCTGTTCTGGTCGGACGCCGGTTGCCGGCTGCGCCACATGGCGACGGTGAATGCGGCACCCCACAGTGCGAACCACGGATCCCAGACGTACGTGTGCCAGGCGAGGGCATGTTCGTCGGCGTCGTCGGCCGCATCGAGCACGCCTGCCTCGACGAGCAGGCCAGCGACGGTGAGCACGCCGCCGTAGAAGGTGAGCCCGACTGCGGCGAGCCAGCCCAGCCGGCGCACCCACCGGGCCCTCGTCCATGCCGGAAGGTGCCCTGCGCCCACGCCGGCGATTACGAGCGGCGCGCCAGCTCCCACCAGCTTCACGATGACGATCGCCCACAGCACGATCGCGACACCCGCCGAGCGCTGCCGACCCCATCGCTCGATCTCGCCTCCGATGGTGTCGAGCAACGCCGTGCCACCGAAGGCCCAGTAGGCGCTGATCGCTGCGCTGGCCGTCCCCAGGCCGGCGGCGATCGACGCCGCGACGACAGCGCCACTGTCGGACCGCTCGTGCACCGCGCCAGACTGCCGGAGTCCCGGCGTTCCCGGGAGCGGTCGACGCGGGACATACGGACGCGCGATTCCGATGTCGTGGCTGGCGCGCCGGCCTCGTCACGCCTGAGGTGGTCGTTCGCTACCAAACTCTGACTCGGACAGTCGCCCGGGCGGGCTGATGGTCCGGGACGACCCACAACACCGCCTCGACGTCGCCGAGCTCTCGGCCGATCCGTCGTGACGACGCCCGGAAACCCTCGGTGCATGTTGATGCATCCGGTCCGCCCGTTCGCGACCGCCTCTTTCGGCCCCGCTCAGCATGTACAAGCGAACTGGTGGTTTACCTGGGGACAGGTCGCACGGGCGGGCTTACGGTTGCACCATGAGTGACACCGACAAGGACGGGCTCTCCGACTTCATGGAGCGGTGGTACGGCTCCGATCCCAACGTGGCCGACAGCGACCGCGACGGCATGAACGACGGCGACGAGGTCGACCTCGGGTGGGATCCGACGAAGTCGGAGCCGCAGCGGGTACGCGACCATCGCGCCGACATGGACCGGAAGTGGGAGGACCTCGACCGTTCGTACGAGGAGGCGCGCGACATGTTCCACGACTCCGACTACGACGGGCTCGACAACCACACCGAACGTAAGCTGGGGCTCGATCCGTTCAACCGCGACACCGACGGTGACAAGCTGGACGACGGCGTGGAGATCCAGCTCGGGCTCGACCCGAAGGACAACCTCCCGGACCCGCCCGAGCCCGCGCCGCATGTGCCGATGCGACTCGACGAGTCGTTCAGTGCAACCGTGGAACCGTCGACACCGGTGCAGCCGATCGAGGCGGAACCGCTGTACGAGACCGCAGCCGGGGAGCCGCACACGGCCGACAACTTCGTGGCCGACACGAGCGTCGAGCTCGACGACGGCGGCGCGTCGTTCGGGGACGGCTGGTTCGAGTCGTAGCGGCCGCCTGCTGTCCGAGTGCGGCACGCCCCTCCGAGGCTCGCGATTCATGATCGATGGCTCACGCATGGCCAACGACCCGGCGGTACCGCACGGAGCGGAGCGGGATTACGGGCGCGGTTTCGGACACGCGGCACCGGTCTACGTCCGGTGCGCAGAGGGAGCGATCTTCGCCCGTCGCCCACGATCACCATCCGCGCTCGCTGGCCGCGGGCGTGGTATGCCGTAACAAATCGCGGTTCAGTGAGTCAGAGATGTTCGAAGGCACCGATCGAAGGAGGGAGCCGATGACCACGATCCACGCCGACGAACTGCGACCGGGCGACGTCGTCGACTACCACGGCCAGCGCCACTGCGTGACGCACATCGACCGAAATGGCGGGTGGGCGTTCTCGGTCGCGTTCGATGACGCCGGCTGGGCGATCGCCCTCGGAGAGACCGACCTCCTCGTCGTCGACCGGGCCAGCCGAGAGGACCAGACTGGGGCGAC
>JBKOUV010000029.1:0-3885 GCA_046723555.1 Actinomycetota bacterium
ACGAGCTCCGGGCGGGACGGGCCCGACCCGGCGACGTGGTCGTCCTCGTCGGGCGGCCGAAGAGCGCGCCCGCCGACGTGTTCGGACCCGACGATCCCGACGTGCTGTCGATCGGCGCGTTACGGGCGGCGATGAAGGTGCCGGGAGTGCACGAGGCGCTGCCGATCGGGTCGAGCGGCGTGGCGACCGAGGTCGCCGCCCTCGCCCAGTCGGCCGGCGCCCGGGCCGAGCACGCACCCGACTGGCCCGTCGCCGAGGACCAATCGGGCGGTCCGTCGACCGCCGCGCTCGTCGCGGCGAGTCCGACCGATGGCGTCGACGCGATTGTCGAGGCGCTCCGGGCGGCATCCGGCTTGCCGACGTGGTCAATCGCCCGGCTGGTATAGACGTCTGCCTCGTGGTGGATAGTCTGCAAAATGGTGGAATGGTGTATGCTCTGGCTCGTGGCCCTCAACATCAAGAACGTGGAAGTCGAACGACTCGCCGACGAGGTGGCCCGGCTCGCCGGCGAGAGCAAGACCGAGGCAGTTCGACGGGCGTTGTTCGAGCGGAAGCAGCGCCTCGCCCATCGCGTCGACCCCGACGACCGGGAGCGTCGCGTTCGGCGCTTCCTCGAACGTCAGGTATGGCCACTCGTCCCCGCTGACCAGTTCGGACGCCGCCTGACGCCCAACGAGGAAGACGCCATTTTGGGTTTCGGGCCTGACGGCGCATGATCGTCGCCACTTCGGCACTCGTCGCCGTTGTGATTCAGGAGCCCGGGCATGAGGCCGTGCTCACCAAACTGACCGCCCCGAACGCCGTCGCCGGCATCGGGACACCGACCGTCGCCGAGCTGGGCATCGTGCTGTCGGCCCGACTGCGCATCGACGCCCGCGTGCACGTGGCCGAACTACTCGATCAGCTCGACATCGCCGAGGTGCCCTTCGGGGACGCGCACTGGCGTGAAGCGATCGACGCCTACTGGCACTTCGGCCGAGGTCGCGATGCGGCAGGACTCAACTTCGGCGACTGCCTCACGTACGCCGTGGCTCGGCTCGCCAACGAACCGTTGCTCTTCGTCGGGGAGGCCTTCGCGGCGACCGACCTCGAGGCAGCTTGAGCCCGGTACCACAATCCGTCCACAGAACAACTGCTGGCAACCGGTGGAGGCCGTCTCGTCGACTGACACCGCGACAATGACCGATGGCGGGCTGCGATGATGTCGGCGTGACGGCCGACGAAGTGATCGCCCGGCTGCAGCTCGAGCCGCATCCGGAGGGCGGGCACTACCGGGAGACGTGGCGGGACGAGCCCACGGGTGACGGGCGGGGCGTCGGGACGGCGATCTACTTCCTGCTCCGGGAGGGCGAGCGGACGGCATGGCACCGGGTCGACGCTGACGAGCTGTGGCACTTCCACGCCGGTGACCCGCTGACCCTGCGGATGAGCCCGGACGACGCCACCGCTCCGTCGGTGGTCCGGCTCGGCATCGCTCTCGACGCCGGCGAGCAACCGCAGGCCCGAGTGCCCGCCGGGTGGTGGCAGTCGGCCGAGTCGACTGGGGCGTGGACGCTGGTCGGTTGCACGGTGTCGCCGGCGTTCCACTTCGATGGCTTCGAAATCGCACCCGAGGGCTTCCAGCCGGGTGGATGACAATGGTGGCGATGGCGGTGATGCCGGCACCCCCCGAGCGCATCGACCTCTCGGCGGTCGACGCCATCGCTCGGCGCCACCGGCTCGATGACCTCGACGCCCTCCAGGAAGCGATCGAGGAGAGCCGGGACCACCTACGGCCGTGGATGTTCTGGGCCGACCAGACACGAGACGAAACGGCATCGTTCCTGCGCGGGTCCGTCGACAAGTGGGAAACCGGTGAGGAGTTCACCTACCTGCTCGTGACTTCCGCCGGCGATCGGGTGCTGGGTGGCGCCGGCCTGCATCCCCGGCTCGGCCTGCACGCCCTCGAGATCGGGTACTGGCTGCGGGCGGATGCCACCGGTCGCGGGCTGATGACGGCTACCGCCGCCGCGCTGACGAACGCGGCGTTCGGGCTCGACGGGATCGAGCGGGTCGAGATCCACTGCGACGAGGCCAACGTGCGCAGCGCGGCGATCCCCCGCCGGCTCGGCTACCGACTCGTCGGCATCGATGACCGGCCGATCGCCGCGCCGGCCGAGCGGGGCCGGATGATGACTTGGGTGCGCCGGGAGGCGATCGTCCAGTAGCCGCTCAGGCGCCGAAGCGGCCGCGGTCCTCTTCCCGGATCAGGGGCCTCTCGCCGCGAACCTTGAGCTGCTGCACCGCCCACGTGTTGCCGTCGGGGTCGCTGAAGCCGAAGAACGTGCCGCCGTCGTCGGGCGAGAAAACCTGGATCTCGGTGCACTCGACGCCCCGGCCGACCAGTTCCTGGCGGGCCGCCTCGGCGTCGGCGACGCAGAGCTGCAACCCGCGCAGCGAGCCCGGCGCCATCTCCCGCTGCGGCGGAAGGTCGCCGAACACGATCGAGCAGCCCGAGCCGCGCGGCGTCAGCTGGACGACGTGCATGTGCTCGGTCTTGGTGTCGTGGTCGAGGTCGAACCCGACCTGGTCGCGGTAGAAGGCGACGGATGCGTCGATGTCGCTGACCGGCACGATGACAACTTCGAGAGTCCAATCCATAGCGAGCGGACTCTAGGGTGGGCCTATGGGCGTGTTCGAGCGGGCGTCCGGCCACGAGCAGGTCGTGTTCTGCCACGACCAGTCCAGCGGGCTACGGGCGATCGTGGCGATCTACTCGACGGCGCTCGGGCCGGCACTCGGCGGTACCCGGTTCTATCCGTACGAGTCGGAGGCCGACGCCCTCGCCGACGTGCTCAATCTGAGCAAGGCGATGGCGTACAAGAACGCCCTCGCCGGTCTCGATCACGGCGGCGGCAAGGCGGTGATCATCGGTGATCCGGCGACCGACAAGACCGAGGCGCTGCTGCGGGCGTACGGCCGGTTCGTCGAGGGCCTCGCCGGGCGCTACATCACCGCGTGTGACGTCGGCACGTATGTCGAGGACATGGACGTCGTCGCTCGCGAGTGCTCCCACGTGACCGGGCGCAGCCCGGCCGACGGGGGCGCGGGCGACTCCAGCGTGCTCACCGCGTTCGGCGTCTACCAGGGCATGCTCGCCGCCGCCCGGTTCCGCTGGGACGCCGACGGGCTGGCCGGCCGGCGCATCGGCATCTCCGGCGTCGGCAAGGTTGGCCGGCACCTCGTCGAGCACGCGGTGGACGAGAAGGCCGAGGTCGTGATCACCGACGTGAAGCCGGACGCGATCGAGTGGGTGCGCGACCGCCATCCCGACGTCGAGGTCGTCGCCGACAACGAGGCGATGATCCGCACCGAGCTCGACGTGTATGCGCCCTGCGCGCTCGGTGGCGTGATCGACGAGTCCGCGGCCGACGGGCTCCGCGCCGCGATCGTGTGCGGCGGGGCGAACAACCAACTCACCACTGACGACGTCGCCGGCCGCCTGCACGCGCGAGGGATCGTGTACTGCCCGGACTACCTGGTAAACGCCGGCGGGGTGATCCAGGTCTCCGACGAGCTGCACGGGTTCTCGTTCGAGCGGGCCAAGTCGAAGACGGCGAAGATCCGGGAGGCGACGCTGGCCGTCCTGCGCACTGCGGAGTCGGAGGCGATCACGCCGCTGGAGGCGGCCGACCGGCTGTCCGAACAGCGGATGGCACACATCCCGGCGACCCGTCGAATCTGGCTCTGACCCGCGATCTGGGCGCAATCATTCTCGACCTCCGAGAAGAATCGCGCCCAGATGAGGGGACCGGACTGCGATGCGAGCGAGTGAGCGCCAGCGAGCGAGCGGCAATCAACGGCCTGCGTGGCCGGGGAACGCCGTGAAAGGATCGCGCCCAGATT
>JBKOUV010000100.1:0-4160 GCA_046723555.1 Actinomycetota bacterium
TCACGATGCCGAGCTCCTTGGCGAGCGCCTGGAACCGCTTCGTGGTCGGGCCGTCGGGGATCGGCTCGGTGTAGTCGTACCACTTGGTCTCCTGCACCTGGCAGAAGTACGGCCCGTAGAACAGCTCTTGGAAGCAGATGATCTGGGCACCGTCGGCGGCGGCCTCCCGGGCGGCCTCCTCGTGCTTGTCGATCATCGCCTCCTTGGTGCCCGCCCAATCCGTCTGTAGCAACGCGGCTCTGACGATGTTCGCCATGCTCCTGGCATCTCCCCAGTCTTGATTCAGCTCGTGACGCGCCAAATCGTAATGTGACACCACAATCTGGACAATAGAGCGATTGTTACCGTACATTCCGTTCACGGAGGCTTTACACGGCGTTGTTGAACGACATCGTCCTCGAGATCAACCGGTCCGCATCCGCTGACGGTGACGGTCGCAGCGCCCGCCGCATCGCCTCGGTGATCGGGCGGATGATCACCGCCGGCAGTCTGCCCGTGGGGACCCGGCTACCGACCGTCCGCGAGCTGTCGCGGCGGCTGGGCGTGTCGCCGACGACGGTGAGCGAGGCATGGCGCAGCCTGGCCTCCATTGGTGCGATCGAGGCGCATGGCCGCAACGGGACATACGTGCGGCCGCCGACCGGGCCCGGCGGCCCGCGCCGGTACCGGCGGGTGACCGAGGGACCGGGCCACTTCGCCCTCGACCTCTCGTCGGGCACGCCGGATCCGGCCCTGCTCCCCGACCTGGCGCCGATCGTGGCCCGGGTCAGCCGGCAGTCGCTCACGTCGAGCTATCTCGACCACCCGGTGCTGCCGGAGCTGGAGGAGGAGCTCCTGGCCTCGTGGCCGTTCGCGCCCGAGTCGCTCACCGTGGTCGACGGGGCGATGGACGCCCTCGACCGGGTTGCCGAGGTGGTCCTGCGGCTCGGCGACCGGGTCGTCGTCGAGCACCCGTCGTTTCCACCGCTGCTCGACCTGCTCGATCAGATGGGGTGCGAGGTCGTCGGCGTCGACACCGACGACGCCGGGCTCGACGTCGAGGGGCTGCGGGTGGCGTTGGCCGGCGGCGCCCGGGCGCTGTTCCTGCAACCGCGCGCGCAGAACCCGGCCGGATCGGCGATGACGGCACGGCGGGCGAGAGCGCTCGCCGGCGTCCTGGCGGCCACGGCGACGACCGTGATCGAGGACGACCACGCCTACGAGATCTCGACCGCCCCGCTGATCAGCCTGGGCCAGTGGATGCCCGACCGCACCGTGCACATCCGCAGCTACTCGAAGAGTCACGGCCCCGACCTCCGTCTCGCCGCGGTCGGCGGCGCCGGCGACCTCGTCAGCGCGATCGCCAACCGGCGTTTGCTCGGGCCCGGGTGGTCGAGCCGGATCCTGCAGGCGCTGCTCGTCGGGCTGCTGCGGGACGCCGGCACCGCCGACATGATGCGCTCGGCCGCGGCGACCTACGCCCGGCGGCGGGCGCTGGTGTCGGAGGTGCTCGCCGGGCACGGCGTGCCGGTCGCCGGCCACGACGGGATCAACCTCTGGATGGAGGTCGCCGACGAACGCTCGGCCACCGTCGCCCTCGCCGCCCGGGGAATCGGTGTCGCCCCCGGCGAACCGTTCCTTGTCCGCCCCGACACCGGTCACCTTCGGGTGACGGTTGGCCTCATTCCAGACGCCGACGCCATCGATGTCGCCGAACAGCTCGCCGCCGCGGCCGGACCCCGCCGCCGGGGCCAACACCGCTGACCCCCTTTCCCCTTTCGCCTTGGTCACCAAATCGCGCGGATGGGCGCGCGATCTGGTGACGAAAGCGTCGTGTGCTTCCGTCGGGGACGGTTCGCTGCACCCAGGGAGGGTGTGGAACGCCAACTCATCACCAAGATCACGGCCCGTGCGGCGACCCAGCACGGACTGATCACTGCCGCACAGCTCGGAGAGCTCGACGTCACCCGCCGCCAACTCCGAACGTTGCTGGACAGCGGCTGGCTGTCCCCGATGGCACCACGCGTCTATGCGATCGCCGGAGCGACGACGTCGATCGACCGCCGGCTCATGTGCGGGCTCCTCAGCCTCGGCGATGGCTCGGTCGTCAGCCACGAGGCGGCCGCCCGGCTCCACGGCTTCGATCGGTGCCTAGCCGACGCCGTCGAGTTCACCGTGCTTCGCTCGCGGCGGCACGCCCGAGCGCCATTCGCCGTCCACTCGACGAACAAACTCCCGGCGATCGACAAGGTGAAGGTCGCCGGGTTTCCCTGCACCTCCGCCACGCGGACGATCATCGACTTGGCCCGCGCCCGCATTCCGACGGTCCGCCTCGAGGCCGCGATCGATTCGGCAGTCCGTACTCAAGCGAGCTCTCCGATCGTGATCGAACGACGGCTGAAGGAGCTGCGCGGGCCGGGGCGTTGGGGCGCGCGAACGCTCGACGAACTGCTGCTGGATTCCGGCGGTCACACGCTGCTCGAGCGACGCTTTCTTGGCCTGATGCGCGCGGCCGGGCTGCCGCGACCGAAGACACAGGTCGTTCACCGCCGGGACAGCCGGACGTTCGCCCGCGTCGACTTCATCTTCGAGGAGCACTCGATCGTCGTCGAGGTGTCCGGGCGCAAGGGCCACGCCTCGGACGCCGAGCGAGCCAAGGACGCTCAGCGGCGCAACGAGCTGCAAGACGTCGGTCGAAGGGTGTTCGAGTACACGTACCACCAGGTCATGAAGCAGCCGGAGTACGTCGTGCGCACGATGCGCGACCGACTCCTTGGTCAGTAGGCGCCGGCGAGCTTGGTGTGGTCCCAGCTCACGGTGCGCTCGACGTCGATGACGACACCCACGCGCTTGCGGGCCTGGGCCGCGAGGAAGGCGAGCGCGTCGAGCGACGCGGCCGCCTCGGCCCCCTGGTACTTCGCGGCGACGGCCCGACCGATGGCGAAGGTCTCGTCGGGGTCCTCGACGATCCGCGCCGTGCCGACCAGCTCGACACCCCTCAGCTCGCCGTAACTCTCCCCGCTCTCGACCAGTGCGGTGATCCGGGGATCGCGGCGCAGGTTGACCACCTTCTGGCTCTTGCCAAACGTCCAGAACGACGGGCGCCCGTCGAGCATCGCGAACCACATCGCGACCACGTGGGGATGCCCGCTCGGCCCGTTCGTCGCCACGTTGAGCACCCGCTGCTCGTCGAGGAACGCCGCCACCTCGGCGTCGGTCATGACGATCTGCTCGCGTCGGCTCGGCATGGCCGCCGAGCGTAACGACGCTGCTCACATGGGGCTGGAGCGGAGCAGCTCCGGCGCCATCTCGCACTCCGCCCGCAGCGCGGCCGGAGCCGACACGGGCAACCTCCCCACGGGGCCGACGATGTGGGACACCAGGGACGTCGGGATCGCCTCGGCCTCCCTCGTCCAGTAATCGTCGCCGTCGAGCCGGGCGACGATGGAGTCGACCATCGGGCTCGGCAGCCGCCGGCCGCAGCCGGCGACGACCCAGACCGGCGTGCCGGGGATCCCCGCCACGGCCGCCAACACCGCCGAACCGAGTGGCACGACGACCCGCGACGGAGCGAGCGCGTCGGCCTCGACGAGCACCACGTCGGCGTCGGCGGCGGCGACGGCGGCGGCCTCGGCGGGCACGAGCTCGCATTCCACCTCACTGCGCTCCAGCCGCTGCACGAACGACGTCGCCTGATGTCCGGCGTCGACCGCGAGCACCCGCAGGTCGCCCCGCCGGGCGAGCGCCTGGCCGGTGATGGCCGGCCAGCCGACGGTGGCGACGGTCGCCCCGTCGCGCAGCTCGGCCGCCAGCACGGCGGCGGTGCGATCGGCTTCGATCTCCGCGACCGCCGCCCGCGCCGCCGCCATCGGATCGGCACTGGTCAGCAGCCGGGCACAGAGCCACCAGAGCGGTCCGCACGTGGGGTGGCGCTCGACGATGCGGCGGCACGCCACAACCAGGCCAGACGGGTCGATCCCGAGTCCCCGCAGCGCCGCCGCCGTCTCGCGTACGAGTGACTCGGCGTCGGCGCCATGGGCCCTGGCGACGTACCGCAGCCGCTCGATCGGATGCACCGTAGCGGAGGGTACTGTCCTTGCTACCGTCGCACCCCGTGACGACGAACCCTCCGCCGGACCTGGTGCTGACACCACTCGGCGGCGAGTCGCGTCCCCTGCAGG
>JBKOUV010000164.1:0-7805 GCA_046723555.1 Actinomycetota bacterium
AACTCGCGCAACAACACCAGCCGGCCGGCTCCTCTTGGCGCGGTGCCACCTGTGGATGTGAACGAGTCGGCATTGACGACGAGACGGTGAGGCGCCGTCGTCCGTTACACCAGCCGCTCGGGATCGGTGGGAACCGTCGTCCACCGGACCGAGCCGACGTGAAGATCTGGCGCGGCGCTGTCGCCCTCGGCGACGTCGTCAGGTCGCGCGGTTCGGTGCGGTCGCGACGTCGGCTGCGCCTGTTGTGGGGTTCCACCCCCCGAGTCGGCATCGTAGGAACGAGGACGTGTGAGTCGGCGAGCGCCTCGCCCGTCGCCGCCTCTCAGCCATCTGCGCTACAACAGACTTCGAGCTCCATACCGTCGGGATCACGAAAGAACAGCGACCACTCATCGCCCAACCGTTGGATCTCGCCGACCTCCTGTGCCCCGGCGTCGACCAGGCGCTGTTTGACCTCCTCGAGCGTGGAGCGCGAGTCGACGGCGAGCGCGTAGTGGTCGATCGCACCCCGACCACCCTGCCGTCGCCGATCACCGATCATCTCATCCGCGGGAACCTCGAACACGTTGAGCGCCGCGCCACCACCGAGATCCAGGATCTTCATCCAGGGGTGGTCCTCACGCTTCGGCACCTCGAACGTGACCACGGCCTCGAACGCCTGCTCATAGAAGCGGATTGTCAGATCCATGTCGGTCGTCAGGGTCGCCACGTGGTTGAAACCCTTGGTCACGGGCATACGAGCAACGTACACCGATGCCCGCGTCGGCGCGGGTGGGCGTTCGGCCCCGGGACACGCGTGGGTGCCGTTCCGGGCGGGTTCGACCGGGCTGATCGTCGACGTTCTGGGCGGCATGTTCTGCGCTCCCGAATTCGGCCGTTTCGCTGTGAGACGCCGCTCGCGCATCCGGTTTCGCCGCGTGTCGCAGGATGACGGCACCAGTTGATCAGCTTGTTCTGATACGTCATACGTACTACGGTGAGCGGAGTATGAGTGATGCCCGATTTCTGGTCCTCGTCAGCCTCTCCGACGGAGCCCGCCACGGCTACTGGATCCAGCAGGACATCGCCGCGTTCGCTGGTGTCCATCTCGGTCCCGGCACCCTCTACGGGGCGATCAACAGCTTGGAGCGTGACCAGCTGATCGAACGGCTTCCATCGACCCAGCGACGGCATCCGTACCGGCTCACCGCCGACGGCCGCCGTCAGCTCCGTCAACAACTCCGCGCGCTGGAGCGCATCCAGGCACGCACCGCCGCGGTCAAGCTGGCATGACTCGCTGGCTGCTGTGGCTGTATCCGGCGTGGTTCCGGGACCGCTACGGCGACGAGATCGAAGCGCTGCTCGCCGACTCTGATCACCGGTTCCGTGACCTGGTCAACGTCGCGGTTGCGGCCGTTCGATTGCGATGGGAGAACTACATGTCCCGCCCGCTTCGCGACCTCGCCGACGCCTTCGTGGTGGTCACCGTGTTCGGCCTCGGCTATGCCGTCAACGACCTCGAACACGGCATGAGCGAGATCGGCCGCCACTGGTGGAGTTCGATCGCGCTCGTGGTCACTGTGGCCGCTCTCGTCGCGCGCGGCGCCATCGAGGCCCTGGACCGCAGGCGGGAACGACCGCCCACTCGTTGACAATCGCGGACGTGCCGATACGTGCGGGTTGATGTCGCCGACGGGTGAACGTTCGGTGGCGTCGTTCCGTGCGTGTGATTCGTTGCGGCGACCGTCGGGCGCGAGGGAGTGGCGGCCATGCGGGTGCGAGCATGGAGCGTGGTTCCAGCACAAGCTGCACCGGTGTCGGCGTGTGGGTGCGCGGGAGCTGCGATTCCGCCGGTGCCGGCGGTCGGTACTGTCAGACGGTTTGGCGTGGTCGGTTGGTGCCGTTGATGGCATGCGCCTCGTCGATGACACCCGCGATGGCCGCCAGCGAGTGGTCGGTCCACGGTTGTCGGGGGCTGATGATGACATGGTCGATTCCAGCCGACGCGAGTTCGTGGAGGTGGTCGAGGAAGCGCCGCAATCCTGGGCCATGGTTGTCGAGATCGATCACGGTCGAGGTGGTCTTCTCGATCTCGCGGTGGTCACGACCGGCCACTTCGCAGTGGCGGCGGAGCACGTCGAGCTTGTGGCCGATGTTGTCCTGATAGGGCGTGCCCGGGAGGTCGAAGAGGTTGCACGCGTCGGCGTACTGGGCGACGAGGCGGAGCGTCTTGCTCTCTCCGCTGCCTCCGATGAGGATCGGCGGGTGCGGGCGTTGCAGGGAGTTCGGTGAGTTCAGCAGTCGTGCCATCCGGTAGTGCTGGCCGTCGTAGGGCTGCTCGTCGCCCCGCCACATCTGATGGGCGATCTGCAAGAGCTCCTCGAGCTGCTCGAAGCGTTCGGTGAGTGAGGGCATCGGGATCCCGAGCCCGACGGTCTCCACGTCCCGTGGGTCGATGGTGGGCGGCATGACGGTCCACGGCAGACCGGCGCCGACACCGAGGACGACGCGCCCACCGGCGAGCACGTCGAGCGTCGTGACTGTCTTGATGAGGACGCCTGGGTGGCGGTACGCGACCGAGGTCACGCACGTGCCGAGGGCGATTCTTGTTGTCTGGCCGGCGATGAAACCGAGCGTCGAGTACGCCTCGAGCATCGGTGCTTCCGGCGGCTCCCCGGAGATGCGGATCTGGAAGAAGTGGTCCATCGTCCAGAGGCTGTCGAAGCCGGCCTGGTCCGCGAAGCGGGCGAGTCGGGAAACGGTGGGACCGAACTGGGACGGTGGTGCTGGCCACGAGAAGTTGGTGATCGCGATGCCGAGCTTCATGGTTCGCCTCCTGGGTCGTTAGCCGCACATCGTTACGTAGCTAACGAACCATATCATGAGCCGGCTATCGATGCCGAGCGTCACGTATGATCCCGTCGTGGCCCGACCCGCTGCCGACGCCGAGTTCCTCGAGACCTTCTGGGCGACCAAGCACGCCTTGGCGTCGGCATGGATGGCTGCCTTCTCGGCTCACGGCGTGCACGAGGGCCAGCAGTTCGTGCTCCGCTGTCTGTGGCAAGAGAATGGACTGGCGCCCGGCGAGGTCGCCAAGCGCCTCGGTCTGGCGACACCGACGGTCACTCGGGCGGCGACGCGCATGGAAGCGAGCGGGCTGCTACGCCGCCAGCCACATCCGATCGATCGTCGACTCGTCCGCCTCGTGCTGACACCCAAGGGGCGGGCGCTCGAGGAAGTCACCGCTCGGGAGATGGAATCGCTGACTGCCCGTGCGCTATCCGGATTCACCAGGCGACAGGAGGCGGCCTTGGTCGCATCACTCACCAAGATCCACGAGAACCTCGCCCCCCGTCACGCCAAAGCCTTGTGAGCGCCCGGAGCCCGGGAGATCGACCACCCCGACCGAGAGGGCTTGCCCGAGGAACCACGCGGCCTCGCACTCGCCATCCCGGCGCCTGCCACGGCGCAACGCGACACGCCGGCGCCACAGCCCCCGACATGCCGTTAATGCATCTTTCGCCCCGGCAGCTTCGGCGTGGTTCTGTGCGTGTGTTCAGTGCGGGCCGGTAGGAACGCGGCGTCGGTTCGGCAGCTCAATCTCCGTCGAGCGCCTTCGTGCTCGTGGTCGCTGCGCCAGTTCCGAGCGTTCCGGTCCCAGTGGACCCGAACGGCGAGTAGGTCGCGGCGAGTTCAGCGAAGAAGGCTTTCATTGTGCCGTTCCCGCCCAGCCGCAGGACGCGGATGTCGAAGGTGTTGACGCCGGCACTCACCGGGAAGACCGAGGCGTGGGAGGTGTTGGCGAAGGCCTGTCCGGGGGAGATCGACTCCAACGCCACGACCGATGTGTTACCTGTCTCGATGTGGCGCAGGTGGGCGGAGACGGCGCAGTCCGTCGTGCACGACAGGTTGGCGATTGTGGTGCTGCCATGCATCGTCACGAATCCAGCCCTGGGCGCGGTGATCGAGAGTGCAGGCCCGTAGGTCTGCTCGTCGGTGGTGAGGGTGAGCGTGTCGCCCGTTCCCATCCGGGCGACCCGGGTCAGCGAGTTGGCGTCCAACCCGTCGACCTTGCCCGCGTTCTGGGCGTTGGTCGCGCTCGCTGCCGACGGCACCTGACCGAGCGATGACTCCAACACGTCCGCGCCGGTGAGCGAGTTGTTCGCCACGTCCCCACCGGTGAGCGAACTGTTCGCAACGTCCACGCCTTTCAGCGCCCCGTTGTCGATGTCGGCGCTCTTGATCGTCTCATCTCGGATGTCGACGCTTCGGATCGTGTTGTCTTTGACGTTGGCGCTCGTGATCAGCACCGCGGCGGTCACGTTTCCTCCGACGCTGAGGACCAGCGCCCCCAGCGCAACTACCATCGCCGGTGAAGGCAACCGAACCCATTTCATCTCGTTCTCCTTCGTACGCTGACGACACCGCGATGCCGACGGACGTCGCGTTGCGCATGTCGCCCGCCCCATGGGCGGCCGCGCTGCGAATGATCAATGCCGGTCACGACCGGCATCCTCATCGACCGGCGGACCGCTGCCATGAGTAATCGCTACTCATTCCCGGCCCGTTGAGGAGCAAGGGCAGCTCACACGGGCCGGACGCCCGCGACTTTCATCATCACATGGCCTCGCCTGGCGCCGCGTACACGTCGAAGACAGCGGCAGTCGAGCGCCCCGCGCCGATCGCGCCTAGCGGACCCGTCGGGCCGTCGCCGCTCGGGCCTCCTCGCGCCTCAAAGCCGCTCGACACAGCCTCATCAAGCAAGTAGGTGCCGTTCTGGGCGAACCGCGACCAGCCGGAAGACGTCATTCGGTCGCGTCATTACGTGCGGCGCGGGCCCGAGTGCCCGGCCCGCCTGACTGCTGTCCGCTGGCGATAGCAAGCGACGGCCGACCGAAGCCGTCGCGCAGACCATCCTCAAACCGGCGATCCCGGACGCGGCGCTATGGGTTATCCGCCG
This sequence comes from Actinomycetota bacterium, assembly GCA_046723555.1. GTDB lineage: Bacteria > Actinomycetota > Acidimicrobiia > Acidimicrobiales > Ilumatobacteraceae > JALZMG01. The sequence goes on from JBKOUV010000164.1 coordinate 4,940, forward strand.
GCATATTCGGATACCGATCGGCGCGCGTTCGGTGCGCTTGCTTGGCAATCTCGGAGCGCGGAGGGTCCCTTCGCCGGTGTCGAGGTGCGGGTCGTCCTCGAGGTCGACGGGGGCGCCGTACCCGTGGATCCGTCGCCCGCGGTCGGGCGGCAGCGCCGGGCCCGACAAGGTCGGAGCCTGACCCTCCTCGCAAGCTGATCGCGCACGCCCCTAGCACGGCTCGGTCAGGATCGGTGTCGAACCCAGCGGAATCAAGAAGTGATGCCCCTGGGGCAAGCCGTAGCGTCTGCTACCAGACACCGTCCGTCCCGATCCCGGAGAGGAGAAGGCCGACCATGCCTGCGAAGACCAAGACCGAGTCCGACGGGTTCAGCGCCGAGGAGCGCGCCGCCATGAAGCAGCGCGCCGCCGAGCTGCGCGCCGAGGGGAAGAAGGGGGCCAAGAAGGCCGATGCCCTCCAGGGGGCGCTCGACAGCATCGCCGCGATGGCCCCGGACGACCGCGCCCTCGCCGAGCGCGTGCACGCCGCCGTGACGTCCACGGCTCCTGAGCTGTCGCCCAAGACCTGGTACGGCATGCCGGCCTACGCGAACGAGGACGGCAAGGTCGTCGTCTTCTTCAAGGACGCCGGCAAGTTCAAGTCCCGCTATGCGACGCTCGGATTCGAGGAGGCCGCCAACCTCGACGACGGTCCGATGTGGCCGACGTCGTACGCGCTCATGGAATGGACCCCGGCGGTCGAGACGAAGGTCGTCGCGCTGGTGAAGGCCGCCGCCTCGTAGCGGGTCGGCGCCGAACCGAGCCCTAGACGTCGTACGCCGTCTGCGTGCTCGTGACAAACACGAGCGCCGTATTCGGAGCGCTTCAGCGCGCGCGCCCATTGCGGCCGAGCGATCTGGAGCGCCAAAGCGGCGACCCACACGTCGATCGGCCGCCGCGGCCCCGACCGACTCGGCGTTCCAATCGGCTCGCGGGGCCCGAATTGCTCGTCGCCTTCGGGAGTTGTTGGCAGCCGAAACGGTTGGCCGGTCGCGCACTGAACCGCCCGGCGAAATCGGTAACCCGAGACTGCCGCCATCGCCGGCGTGCCGGCGTTCGAGGGCACCCGGCGTCGCGATTACAGGACGCAATTTCCGGACACCCTCGAAGGACGCCTGATCAGGCCCACGGTGCAGGCGCGAGCGCGCTCACCTGGCTTCGAGCCGCGCGACGAGCTCCTTTGGCGCGACCAAACAGTAGGCCTCTTCGATGATCGCAGCGATCTCACCCCAGTCGACCTCGTCGTCGCCTGACAGGTCCAGGAACACTCCCACCCAGTTCGAGAACGTTCCGCTGGCCGACGTCGGCGGACGGAAGAAGCGCTCAGGTTCAGTGCTCACCAGCTCCTCCTGTACGCCCGGCCGAGCAGGGCACCACAGCGAGGTGCGACCATCACCGCGATGGTTCTCGTGGACGTAGCACAGCGCCCGCGATCCACGGACGAAGAAGCACGGCGCGCCGTGACTCCAACGCTCCAAGACCTCCGGCAGACGCAGGGCGATGCGCCGAATCGCCTCGGCCACACGCTGTCCCACACCGACCAGTCTTGCGCAGGTTGAACAGCTCCGCTCCCGAAGGAATGGCGTCCGACAGCAGCGTGATCGATACTCGGCCGGTTGGTGGTGGCGAGCCGGCGTTCCAGGGCGCGTGCCGACGAGATACTCGGCGTTCTTATCGGCTACCTGACCGTCGACGTTCGGTACACGTGCCCCTTGGCATGGCGGCGTCCATCGCGGGCATTCTGTATAAGTGAACGGCGGAGCGAAGGGACGCGATGAATCGGTGCCTGAGGGTTGGCAAGTCGCCGGTAACGCAGCGCGAGTGTACGAGCGCGAGTTGGTTCCGGCGCTGTTCGCTGAATGGGCACCGCATATTCTCGATGCCGCGCGCGTCGCAACGGGCGGTCGGGTGCTCGACGTTGCGTGCGGCACGGGCGTCGTGGTGCGTGCCGCTCTGGCCCGGCGGTGCACCGCTGTGGGGGTCGATCTCAATCTGAGCATGCTGCGGGTCGCTGCGGAACTTGCACCAGCGGCGAGATTCGTTCAGGGATCGGCAAGCGCCCTGCCATTCCGCGCCAGTGCGTTCGACGCTGCGGTGATGCAGTTCGCCCTCATGTACGTTCCCGACAGGTCATTGGCGATTCGCGAGATGCGTCGCCTGGTGGCCCCTGGCGGCGGTGTTGCTGCCGTGGTGTGGGCGGAGATCGACTTGAATCCGGGCTACCGGGTGCTTGCGGCGCTCTTCGACGAGCTGGCTGGTGAACACGCGGCCACCTTCCGATCGCCGTACTCGTTTGGCGATTCGGCGGTGCTGCGAGATCTGTTCGCGACCGCGGGATTGAAGGAGATCGACGTCAGCACGATCGAAGGGACGGCAAGATTCGAATCGGTGGCTGCGCTGTTGCGCGGCGAGATTGATGGATCTCCGCTCGCTGGCCATCTGTCGTCTGATGATCCGACTCTGATTCATCGCGCCACGATCGCCCTCGGCGATCTCGTGCAATCCGATGGTCGCGTGATCTTCCCCAACCCGGCGGTCATCGTCTCGGGCAGAGCGTGACTTGCCGCCGAGAATCACTCGCGTCGCACAGAAGATGTCGTTCTTCACAGGCTGGCCGATCCGCTGGTGCGACCGAACGTCGCTTGCTACCGTTCGGTGCGCCGGACTCCCGGCGATAGCGGATGGTCGGGGTCGGGTTATTCGGACGCGGATAGCGGATACCTCGACGGCGGGGTCGGTTCAGTCGAGATCTGCGCCCAAGGCACGCGCTCGGTGTCCCACACGGAGCGTCCCAGGCTAAGCCGTGACCAGTACTCACCTCCGTACC
>JBKOUV010000188.1:0-11005 GCA_046723555.1 Actinomycetota bacterium
GTGTCAGGTGACGGTGAAGCCCTCGTAGTCCTTGGCGGCCACGTCGTCGCAGATCTGGCGGTAGACGCCGACCCCGCCGATGTAGGGCATGAACACGCGGGGCTTGCCCGGCACGTTGGAGCCCATGTACCACGAGTTCGCCGTCGGGAACAGCGTGGTGTCGCCGACCTCGTTGACGTGGTTGACCCAGTACTCCTCGGCATCGGGCGTGGCCTCGATCGCCTCCCGGTCGTGATCGCGCAGGTACACGAGGCAGTCGCCGATCCACTCCACGTGCTGCTCGATCGACACCATCATGTTGCTCAGCACAGACGGGCTGCCCGGCCCGGTGATGATGAACAGGTTCGGGAAGCCGGCCGTGGTGACCCCGAGATAGGTGCGCGGGCCGTCCGCCCACTTGTCCCGGAGCAGTGTGCCGTCCCGCCCCTCGATCGGGAAGGCGACGAGGGCGCCGGTCATCGCGTCGAAGCCGGTGGCGAGCACGATGCTGTCGAACTCGTACTCCTGGTCCGACGTGTGCAGCCCGGTCTCGGTGATCTCCACCAGCGGAGTCTTGCGCAGGTCGACCAACGTCACGTTGGGCCGGTTGTAGGTGGCGTAGTAGTTGGTGTCGAGGCACAGTCGCTTGGTGGCGATCGGATAGGAGCGCGGCGACAACGTCTCGGCGACGTCGGGGTCCTGGACGATCTCCCTGATCCGGTGGCGGACGTACTCGGCGGCGGTGTCGTTGGCCTCGTTGCTCGTGATCAGGTCGTTGTACGACAGGATCATCCCGACGAGGCTCCCCTTGTCGAACCCCTTCCGGTAGGTCTCCCAGCGTTCCTCGGGGTCCACCTCGAGGGCCGACTTCTCGGGGAGCTCACAGGGCACACCGAACGCCGACTCGCGGGCGTCCTGACGGTGGCTGGGGTACCTCGCCTTCAACTCCCGGACGTAATCCGGATCGAGGGGGGCGTTCTTCGCCGGCAAGCTGAAGTTCGGGGTGCGCTGGAACACGGTCAGGTGCGCCGCCTGCTCGGCGATGAGGGGGATCGACTGGATGCCCGACGATCCGGTGCCGATCACGCCGACCCGCTGGCCGGTGAAGTCGACGCCCTCGTGCGGCCAGTGCCCGGTGTGGTACCAGCTCCCCCGGTAGTGATCGAGCCCGGGGATCTCCGGCTTCTTCGACGCCGACAGGCAGCCGACGGCCATCACGAGGAACTGCGCCGACACCTCGTCGCCCTGGTCGGTGTCGATCGTCCAGCGGGCGGTTTGCTCGTCGTACACGGCGCTCGTGACCCGCGTCTCGAACTGGATGTCGCGGCGCAGGTCGAAGCGATCGGCGACGTGGCTGGCATAGCCGAGGATCTCGGGCTGCGTGGCGTAGCGCTCGGACCACTCCCAGTCCTGCTCGAGCTCCTTGTCGAAAGAGTACGAGTACTCGAGGCTCTCGATGTCGCACCGGCATCCGGGGTAGCGGTTCCAATACCAGGTTCCGCCGACGTCGGCGGCGGCCTCGTAGACGCGCACGGTGAAGTCGAGCTCGCGGAGCCGCTGGAGCATGTACATGCCGGCGAAGCCGGCGCCGACGACGACCGCGTCGAACTGCTTCACGGCCTCCCGCTCAGCGGCCTGCCCTTGCTCACTGGTGACGGTCACGTTCCTCATACCTCCATCTACTCGGTACCTCGGTCCGACTCGTCGAGCTGCTCGGTCGACACGGCGGCGAGGTAGCGATCTTCGATGTCACCGATGTGGCCGAGCAGGTCACCGGATGTGCCGCTCAATTCGATGTGGCCGCGGCGCATCACGTAGGCGCGATCGGAGTACTCCAGTGCCTTGCGGGCGTGTTGTTCGACGAGCAGGACCGCGGTGCCGTGCTGCTTCGCCGCGTCGACGACGGCTTCGAGCAACCGTTTCACGATGATCGGCGCGAGCCCCATCGACAGCTCGTCCGCCAGCAGCACGCGCGGCTGGCGGCTGAGCGCGCGGGCCAGCGTGAGCATCTGCTGCTCGCCGCCGGAGAGCAGGCCGGCGCGCACGTTGATCCGCCTCTCGAGCTCCGGGAACAGGTCCAGGGCCTTGTCCACGTCGACGTCGGCGACGCGCAGGTTGTCGCGGGCGGAGAGGCCCATGAACACCGACTTCTCCTCGGTGACGAACGTGAGGCCCTGCCGCGCCCGGCGGAACAGGGGCGCCGACGTCACCGCGCCGTCGAGGAGCACCTCGCCGCTGAGCAGGGGGAGCTCGCCTGCCAAGGTGAGCAGCGTCGTGGTCTTCCCGGCCCCGTTGGCGCCGAGCAGACCCACGACCTCACCGGGATGGACGACGATGTCGACCTCGTGGATCACCGGCTGGGGGCCGTAGCCGGCCGAGACGCCCCGGGCCTCGAGCACTGCGGGGCCGTCCGCACTCACGCGTCCGCTCCCACGGCCTCGGCCACCGCGGCGAGCTCCTCGTCGTCCTCGCCCAGGTACGCCGCGATCACCGTCGGATCGTGGCGCACCTCGGAGGGCGCGCCTTCGGCGATCTGGACGCCGAAGTCGAGCACCACGATGCGGTCGCACACGCTCATCACGAAGTTCATGTCGTGCTCGACCAGCAGCACGGCCATCCCCCAGTCGTCGGCCAGTCGACGCACGAGCCGGGCGAGCTCGGCCCCCTCGACGTCACCGAGGCCGGCGGCCGGCTCGTCGAGCAGCAGGACGCTCGGCTGGGTCGCGACCGCACGGGCGATCGCCAACAGGCGACGCTGGCCGTACGAGAGGTCCTGCACCTGGCGCAACAGATCGTCTTCGAGGTGGAACTCGCGGATGGCCGCGACGACCTCGCCGGGGAGCGGCGGGGCGACCGGGTACACGAGGTCGCGCAGGAACGAGAGCCGATCGCGCGGATCGGAGGCGGCGCGCAGGTTGTCCAGCACCGTGAGGTCCTCGAACAGTTCGAGCGACTGGAACGAGCGGCTGACGCCCGCCCGGGCCCGCTTGGTGGCAGTCGTCCCGAGCAGCTCCTCACCGTCGAGACACACGCTGCCGCCGGCGGCCCGGGTGAAGCCGGTGACCGCGTCGATCACCGAGGTCTTGCCGGCGCCATTGGGTCCGATGAGGCCGACGATGCGCCCGGGCGTGACGTCGAACGTGACGTCGTTCACGGCCGTCACGCCGCCGTAGCGAACCCGCAGCCCGCGCACCTCGAGGGTCTTGGGTACCGCTCGCTCCCGTCGCACTTCGGGCAACACGAAGGTCTCCGGCGGGCGTTGGGGGAGCTTGGGGAACTTGGCCTTCAGCCTCTGGCCGAGCCAGGCGATCTGGTTGACGGACTCCTTGGCGATGCCGTCCTGGTTCTGCAACACGAGCAGGATCACGAGCACCCCGCCGATGAGCTGGATGTACCGCGTCAGACTGTCGAAGATCTCGTTGGTCAGCTGGGCCCCGAGCGAGCCCGGCGCGAGCGTCGAGCCGAAGATGGGCCCGACGAGGAAGCCGATGCCGCCGATGAACGACCAGCCGACGGCCAGGATCGACGTGAAGCTGGTGAACTCCGAGGCGTAGAGGATCACGTCCTTGCGGAAGGCGAGGAGGGTGCCCCCGATGGCCGCGATCCCGGCCGAGACGGCGAAGGCGTAGATCTTCGCTCCCGGCACGCTGATCCCGAGGGCGGCGGCGGCTCGTTCGTTGGTCCGCACCGCCAGGAGCCGCCGTCCCGACCGGCCTCGCCGCATGCTCGCGACCATCAGCGCGATCACCACGAAGAACGCCATGCACACGATGGCGTACCGGCCCGGGTGGGTGATCGCGTTGATGTCCCACCCGAACAGGCTCGGTTTGCCGATTCGCGTGCCGGCGAAGCCACCGACGAAGTCGCCGTTGTTGAAGATCATCAGCTCGATCGCCGACCCCAGCCCCAGCGTGACGATGGCGAGGTTGATCCCGCGGGCTCGCACCGCCGGGAGCGCGAACAGCAACCCGACGGGGATCGTGAGCGCGCAGCCGGCGAGCAGCGCGAGCAGGAACGGCCAGCCGGCCGCGTCGACGAGGCGGCCGGCGACCCACGCGCCGAAGCCGGCCAGGGCGAACTGCCCGAGCGAGAGCTGGCCGGCGTAACCGGTGATCACCACCAGCGACAGCAGGACCAGGCCGACGGCGAACGTGGTGACGAAGGCGTCCTGCCACTGCAGCGGGACCGACAGGATGACGAAGACGGCGACGAGGACCGCGACGACGAGCGCCAACGGGTGCGTGCGGCCCGTTCCGACGGCCGGCAGCCGCTGCAGGAAGTAGTCACGCAGGGGCAGGGCCTGACCGCGCAGGATCATCCACAACACGATGACGGCGAACGGCAGCGAGCTGGCGATCCCCGGCGTGGCGACGTAGCGGGTGAGCTCGGTCTGGCCGATCCCGATCAGCATGCCGCCGGCGAACGCGATCGGGAACGAGCGGAACCCGGCCACCAGCGCGGTCGCCAACGCGGCGAGGACGAGGTTGGTCATCGTGGCGACCTGGAGCTGCACGATGGGCGCGATGAGGATCGCCGCGACGCCGGCGAGCGCCGAGCCGAGGGCCCAGTTGACGGTGGCGAGGTAGTCCGGGGACAAGCCGACGCTGGCCGCCGCCCGCTGGTTCTCGGCGACGGCGGTCGTGGCAAGGCCGAACTTGGTGAACCGGTAGAACGCCCACAGCGCCGCGCTGAGCACTGCCGCGATCCCCAGCAGGATGAACCGGTCGACCGAGATCGTGATGCCCCAGAACGTCCACAGGTTGGTGGGCAGCTCGGACGTGACGAACGTGATCTTGGCGCCGTACCGGAGCACGGCGATGGCCTGCACCACGATGAGCACACCGAGCGTGGCGACGATGCGGGCCAGCGGTGACGCCCGCCGGAGATGGCGCATCACGAGCAGATGGACCAGCGCGCCGATGGCGGCGCAGGTGAGCAGCCCCGCGGCCCACGCCACAGCCAACGGCTGGCCGTGCTTGACCTTCACCTCCCACTCGACGTAGGCCCCGATCATGCCGATCGCGCCGTGGGCGAAGTTGAGCACGCCCGAACCGCGATAGATGACGATCAGCCCTTGGGACGCGAGCGAATAGAGCGAACCGAGACCGAGCCCCAACAAGGCGAATCGCACGAACTCCTGCACGGCTTCAGTACCTCCGATGGCAGCGCGGGTCAGCAGGACGGGAGGCGCCGGCCGCGCCGCCGGCGGCCCGACGAGTCGGACCCACCGGCGGCGGGCTCGACATCACTCGGACATGGGCTGACCGTCGATCGGCCCGGTCATGTCGTAGGCCTTGTCGTCCATCGCCGTGAGCTTCCCGTCGTGGATCACGTCGAAGAACACGGTGCGGTTGAAGATGCGGGGCAGACCACCGCCAAAGCCGGTGTAGGGCTTGGTGAGGTCGAGCTCGGGGATCATCCCGTCCGTGTCGAGCGCCGTAGTCGAGTTGATCGCGTCGAGGAACGTCTCGTTGGTGATCTCACCGCTCATCCCCTCAACGACGTTCTTGAACGCGGTGTACGCGGTCCACGTACCCAGGCCGGCGAGGCTGTTCCAGTCGAGGTCCGGTGCGTCGTACTGCTCGAGCGACGCCCGGTAGTCGTCCCACATCGAGCCCTCGATGTTCGGGTACGAATTCGAGACGACACCGCCCTCGGTGAGGTCGGGGAACTGCTCGGCGATCTTGCTGTTCAGGTTGCCCTGCAGCCCGTACAGCCGCGGGTGGGCGCCGGCCGACGCCAGCGCCGGGAGCAAGGCCGCCCAGTTCGAGTCCGACATACCGCCGGCGATGCAATCGGTGCCGCCACTCGTCGCCTCCGCCACCTGGGCACTGTAGTCACCGGGGACGGCGGAGATCTTCACCATGCGCCACGCCTCTGGATCTCCACCGCCCACCCCGTAGGCGTTCTTGAGTGCGGGATAGGCGACATCACCGGCCGGGATGTCGAGCACGATGTTGACCGGTTTTTCGCAGCCGTCCTGGGCCATCTTCCAGCCGATGCCCGCACCCTGACCCGGCAGCAGTGAGCCGAGCGGGAACGAGATCGGGCTGGAGAACTCCTGCTCCACCAGCGGGCAGCACGCCCCGAACCACGGGATCTTGTTCTCCTCCAGCACCGGGATGATGCGACTGGCGTCGAACACGAACGAACCCACGACGGCGATGGCCCCTTCGTCGGCGGCCTGCCGAGCGCAGTTGGCCCCGACGTTCGGATCGCCCTGGTCGTCGCAGGTGGTCACCTCGAGCGGACGGCCCTGGATGCCACCCCGGTCGTTGATGTACTTGGCGTAGATCTCCGCCGCCGCGGGGATGTTCGGATACGGCGGCAGGTTCGTGTTCACGGGCGCGATCGTCATCACTTTGATCGGATCCCCCGACGGCGCCGCCGCCCCACCAGCCGCAGTCGTCGCCGCCCCACCGGCCGCGGTCGTCGCGGCCCCACCAGCCGCAGTCGTCGCGGCCCCACCGGCCGCGGTCGTCGCGGCCCCACCGGCCGCGGTCGTCGCGGCCCCACCGGCCGCAGTCGTCTCGGCCGCCGGCGAGGTTCCTGCGGTGTCGTCGTCGTCGCCGCAGGCGGCGAGGACGATCAATGGCACGACCGCAAGCGACGCCACAAGTCGTCGCCTGGCTCGTCTTGTACCTATGGGCATGCACGAGGTGCGCATGTCACCACCCCCTTGTTGTAGGTCGTGTCCCCCTTGAACACGAAATGATCAGCGCATCAGGCGCCGGTCGCTCATCCGGTCGCCGCGGCGAGGTGGGCGTCGAGCGACGCCGCGATCTGGGCGATTGCCTCCTCGTGGCCGGGCAGCATGAGCAGGGTGAAGAACCCGTGCATCTGACCCGGGTGAACGTGCACGTCGACCGGTACTCCTGACTCGCGCAACCGGTCGGCGTAGGCCTGGCCCTCGTCGCGCAGGACGTCGTACTCCGCCAGGACGACGACCGCCGGCGGGAGGCCGGACAGGTCGGGCGCCTGCAACGGTGAGGCATCGGGCTCCTTGCGCTGCGGCTCGTCCGGCGCGTAGTGGTCCCAGAACCAGATCATCGACGCCTTGTTCACCAGGAGCTGGTTCTCCTCGGACCGGTACGACGCGTTGTCGAGGTCGGCGTCGGTCACCGGGTAGATGAGCGCCTGGAACGCGATCGGGGGCCCTCCCCGATCCCGGCTCCGCTGGGTCATGATCGCCGACAGGTTCCCGCCGGCCGAGTCACCGGCGACGATGATCGGCACGTCGGCACCGGCGATCTCGGACCGCCTCGCCGCCACCCACTCGAGGGCGGCGTAGGAGTCGTCGACCGCCACCGGATAGCGGTGCTCCGGAGCGAGCCGGTAGTTGACGAGCACGACCGCGCAGCCGGTCGCCGCGGCGAGCTTGCGGCCGAGGACGTCGAACTCCTCGACGTCGCCGCCGATGACCCACCCGCCGCCGTGGTAGTAGATCAGCACCCCGCGGACGGTGCCCTCGGGGACGAGGACGCGGGCCTCGATCTCGCCTCCCTCGACCGGGATCTTGTGATCCTCGACCCGGGCCACCTCCGGACCCTCACCGTAGAGGTCCTTGAGCTCGGCCGTCAGGGCCCGGACTTCCTCCGGCGTGCTGTCCTCGATCGGTTTGGCGCCGGACTCGACCATCTCTTTGAGAAATGCGGCGTTCGCCTCACTCAGCGGCATGGTTCCCCTTCCATCGATGTCTGTCCCCCGTTTTCGTCAATCTAAGAAGCCAGTCCCGCCGCGCTCCGACCGAGCTCCTTCGCCCGCTCCATGTCGTAGTACTTGCGGGAGACGATTCGTTGGGCGAACAGTCCACCGCCGGACTGGAGGTTGGTGACGAGGTGCCACCCACCCAGCGCGTCGGCCGTGAGGTCGCGGATGGCGTGGAACAGCCGCATGCGCTCCTCGGCTGTCCGGTCGGCGCTGGTGCGCATGTACTTCTCGACGTACTTGCCGGTGTCCGGGTTCTCGAGGTCGCCGAGGGTCGGCGACGTCAGCACCGCCCCGCCGGCGATGTCGTGCAGGTGGCGCACCATGAGGTGGAACTGGGACGCGCCCTGGTACTTGGCGACATTGGTGTAGAGCTCGTCCGGATAGAAGTAGCCCTCGGGCGTGCGGTGGGCGTTCGCCATCGCCGCTTCGAGGCCCGCTCGCAGCAGCGTGGCGTGGATCAGCATCTCGTCGATCTTGTCCCTGACGTGCGGCACCCGGGCCAGGCCGTTGGCCTCGGCGATGAGCTGGGCGAGGCCGACGAGCTGGTCGGCCTCGGTCACCATCGCGGTGACGCCGCCGAGCCGTTCCCAGAGCCCGAGGGCGTGGGCGAAGACGGTGGCGTTGGCGGTCTCCCCGTCGAGGAACACCCGCTCCTCGGGGACGAATACGTCGTCGAAGATGACGAACCCGTCGGGCATGCTCCGCTTGCTGCTGACCGGGAAGTGCCGGACGTCGTCGGTCCGCGGATGGAAGGTGGTGTTGATGATCCGGACGCCGGGCGCGTTCACCGGCACGGCACACGTGATCGCGTAGTCCTCCTCCCCCGGCTTCATCGCCTTGGTCGGCATGACCATCAGGTCATGGACGAGCGACGCCGCGCTGATGTGCAGCTTCGCCCCGCGGATCACGACCCCGTCGCGTTGCCGGTCGACGACGTGCACGTACGCGTCGGGGTCATCCTGCTGCGACGGCGGGAGCGTGCGGTTCCCCTTGGCGTCGGTGATGCACTCAGCGATCCGGATGTCGCGTCGCGTGGCGTCATCGACGTAGGCGGTCAGCCGTTCCCGGTAGATCGGGTCGACGCCGCTCATCCGTGGCGCCGCCGTCAGCAGGGTCATCAGCGACCCGTACGTCACGGCGAGGGCGAGGTCCATCGTGTGGACGAGGTCGGCTCGCTGGCGCAGCTCGTCGATCGACCGGGGCGCGACGACGAGCGGGTTGGTCGCGTCGGGCAACGGCGAGTAGTGCCGGTCGTACCCGGCGGCGATCGCCCGGGCGGGCACGGCGAACGCCGGCTCCTTCATCAGGTCAGGGACGTGTCGGCCCTCGAAGTACGTGGCCCGGCCGTCGTCGAGCGACGCGATGTACTCAGCTCCCGTCAGCATGTCGGGTGATCCGGTTCCCCTTTATTACGGTGAACCAATATTAGACATACCAAAGTACCGCGAGACCATCTGGCGGCGCGAGGTCGGCCGATAGCATCCGGCGCCGTGGCGAGGGATCCGGTCGTCGTCGCGGACGACCACTGGCGGGCTCATGGTTGGGACAGCGGCCCGTACTTCCGCGCCGGTTTGTCGATCTATCGCACCGACGAGCTGATTCGGCTGTTCGACGCCGCCGCCCTCGATCCCCACGGACTGACGAGGTCGCGACACGAGGCCCTCGCCGTCCTCTACTTCTCGCGTCACGGCGAGATGCCGCTCGGCAAGCTCGGTGCGCGGCTGCTCGTCCACCCGACGAGCGTGACGAGCACCGTGGACACCCTCGAGCGGCTCGGCCACGTCGAGCGGGTCGCCCACCCGACCGACCGGCGGGCCACGCTCGCCCGGATCACGCCGACCGGCCGCCGGGCGATGGAGCAGTCGTGCCAGATGATGGCGGACGGCCAGAGCGGGCTCGAGGGGCTCAGTGAGCGGCAGGCGACCCGGCTGTTCACGATCCTGCGCAAGGTCCGCGAGGAGGCCGGCGACATCCGGCCGGTGCACAACGGCGAGCCCGACCCCGTGCTGGTCGCCGATCGCAACTGGAAGTCGCGGGGCTGGGGTACCGGGGCCTACTTCCGCGCCTCGCTGTCCGTGTACCGCACCGACGAGCTGATCCGGCTCTCCAACGACGCCGCCCTGGCGCCGCACCGGCTCACCCGGTCACGTCACGAGGCGCTCGCCCTCCTCTACTTCTCCCGGCAGGGCGAGATGCCCCTCGGCGAGCTGGGCAAGCGCCTCCTCGTCCACCCGACGAGCGTGACGAGCACCGTCGACACCCTCGAGCGGCTCGGCCACGTCAAGCGGGTCGCCCACCCGACCGACCGAAGGGCCACGCTCGCCCGGATCACGCCGAAGGGGCGGCGAGCGGTGGAGGCGTCGAACAGCGCGATGGTCGAGGCCAAGTTCGGGCTCGGCGCGATGAGCGAGGCCGACGCCGAGGCGGTGTTCACGATCCTCGCCAAGGTGCGCCGCGAGGCCGACGGCTCGGTTCGGCCGACGCGCCTCGTCCGCGCGTAGGGTCGCCCGATGCTGCCGCTCCGCTTCGGAACGTTCCTCGCTCCGCACCACCCGCTCGGCGAGAGCCCCCCGCTGATGTTCCAGCGCGACCTCGATCTGGCCGCCCACCTCGACCGGCTCGGCTACGACGAGTTCTGGTGTGGCGAGCACCACTCGTCCGGCTGGGAGACGATCGCGTCGCCGGAGATGTTCCTCGCCGCCGCCGGCCAGGTGACGCACACGATCAAGCTCGGCACGGGCGTGGTCAGCCTCCCTTACCACCACCCGTTCAACGTCGCCCAGCGGATCGTCCAGCTCGACCACATGACGCGGGGGCGGGCGTTGTTCGGGTCCGGACCGGGGGCCCTGCCGTCGGACGCCCGGGTCCACGGCATCGACCCGATGCTGTTGCGTGACCGCCAGGACGAGGCGCTCGGCGTGATCATCCGCCTGCTCAGCGGGGAGGACCGGTTCAGCCACGTCACCGACTGGTTCGAGCTGCACGACGCCCGGTTGCAGCTGCTGCCGCTGCAGGAGCGGGTGCCGATGACGACGGCGTCGATGATCTCGCCCTCGGGGATGCAGCTGGCCGGCAAGTACGGGATCGGCGTGCTGTCGATCGGGTCCAACTCGAGTGAAGGGATCCAGGCGCTGCCGACGCAGTGGGGCTTCGCCGCGGAGGCCGCTGGCATCAACGGGACGACCGTCGACCGGCGGGACTGGCGGGTGCTGATGGCCTGGCACATCGCCGAGTCGCGGGAGCAGGCGCGCGCCGAGGCGGTGCACGGCCTGCACCGCTGGCACAACGAGTACAACGTGTGGACGCTCGGCCGGCC
>JBKOUV010000014.1:0-4069 GCA_046723555.1 Actinomycetota bacterium
GCTGAGGTGGGTGAGCTCGCCGCCGCCGTCGATCACCGCGTGCTGGAGCTGGCCGCGCACGTCACGGTCGGCGGTCACGGTCCACCGGCCCTCGGCGCGGCGGACGCCCTTCACGCCGCTGACCCGGGACAGCAGCGCGGCGGCGTCGTCCACGCCGTTGAGCCCGACGGTGAACACCCAGCGATCGGCGAGCTTGGAGGCGAGCTGGTCGATCGTCCCGCAGGCGACGAGGCGCCCGTGGACGAAGATCCCGATCCGGTCGCACACCTGCTCGACCTGGTGGAGCAAGTGCGATGAGAGCAGGACCGTGACGCCCTGCTCGGTACGCAGCCGCTCGACGAGCAGCAGCAGCTCGCGGACGCCCTCGGGGTCGATGTTGACGGTCGGCTCGTCGAGGATCAGGATCGTCGGCTGCTTGACGAGCGCGTCGGCCAGGCCCAGCCGCTGGCGCATCCCGCGCGAGAAGCTGCGGACCCGATGGTCGGCCACGTCGGCGAGCCCCACCTCCGTCAACAACATGTCGACCCGTTCCTCGGCGTCCTGGCGCCGGATCCGATTGAGCGCGGCGGTGAACCGCAGGTTGTCCCTCGCCGAGAGCTCGTCGTAGAACCCGACGTCGTCCGGGAGGTAGCCGACCCGAGCCTTGACCCGCAGCGCGTCGCGGGCGGGGCTGAGCCCGTCGACCTCAGCGGCCCCGGATGTCGGCTCGGTCAGTCCGAGCAGCATCAAGATCGTCGTGGTCTTGCCGGCTCCGTTCGGACCGAGCAGCCCGAACACCTCGCCCCGGCGAATGCGCAGGTTGAGGCGGTCGACGGCGACGGTCTCGCCGTAGTGCTTGGTGAGCCGGTCGGTGTTGACGATGGCGTCGTCTGCGGTGACCGCCACGCCGTCACCGCCGCCCGAACCGGACGAACACCCCGACCAGGACGAGCACCGCCGCCACGATCACGCCGATGGCGATGAAGCCGAGCGTCCGCGAGCTCTCGAGGGTGAACCGCAGGTCGGTGTTGGAGGACTCGCTCCCCGCGCTCGAACGGACGGTGATCATGTAGTCGCCGGCGACGGCGTCCTTGGCCGGCTTGATGATCGCGGTGACCTGAGCCGTCTCGTTCGGCTTCAGCTCGGTGACCTCCTGCGGGTCGAAGGAGACCTCCCATCCCGTCGGCGCCGTGCCGGCTAGCTTCACGTCCTCGAGGGGCGCGGTGCCGCCGTTGGCGAGCACCATCGGCACCCGCTTCTCGCTGTCGGTGTGACCGGTGACGTCAAGGCGTTGGTCGGCGGTCGCCAGACTGAGTTGCGGGGTCCCGGTCACCTGGGCCGTCAGCGTGATCTTCCCGCGCGCTCCGTTCCCCGCCGTGACGTCGACCTCGATCGGGTACTTGCCCTGCTCGGCCGATTGGGGTGGGGTGGCGGTCACCTTGACGTCGGTCGTCGCGCCGGCGTCGACGGTCACCGTCTGGGCCCGCTCCTCGGCGCTCGGGGAGGCCGTCACCTGCCAGCCCTGGGGACCGGAGGGGTCGAACGCGAACGTCTGCGACGCCGGCGTGTTGTTGGTGATCGTCAGGTTGTAGGTGAACGCCGTTCCCGGATCGCCGGTGAGCGATGGGAAGTCGGCGGTGACGCCGATGCCGCTGTTGACCTCGCGTGCGACGTCGAACGTGACGGTCGCCTTGGAGACATCGGCGCCGTCCCGGCCCGTGATGGTGAGGGGGTACGAGCCGGGATTGGCGCCGGGGGGCACGTCGATCTCGAGCTCGGCGGTGGCCGGCTCGTCGGACTTGGTGGTCACGGCGTGAATGACGAAGCCACCGCCGCGCATCGTCGCCCGCCAGCCGTCAGGGAGGCCGCCGAGGGTGAGATCGACCGGCTCGACGGCCGGGCTCGAGACGTCGACTTCGACCTTGACGCTCGACCCCGGCTGGACCTCGATGGACGGATAGGGCGTGGTCACGGTGAGACCGGCGGCGTCGATCGCGCCTGCTGTCGGCAGGACGAAGGCGGCCGTGGCGATCCCGGCGGCCGCGCTCGCGCACGCGGCTCGGAGTGGGCCATTCACGGTACAACCGTGCGCGATCGGCGATCAGCGCCCGGTGAACGTCAGGTGAGCGCTCGATGAACGGTGTGGCCGGCGTCCGGCAGGACCAGCCGGAAGACCGTCGTCGGCCGTTCGACGAGGCCCAACTCGCCGCCCTGCGACTCGGCGAGCGTGCGGGCGAGGCGGAGTCCGATGCCGTGCCTGGTCTCGGAGCGCCGGTCCGAGAACGGATCGGCGTCGACCGGTGGCGTGCCCTCGTCGCCGACGTCGACTCGGACGGCGTGAGCGGTCGAGTCGGTCGCCACGGTGACGGTTCCGCAGCCGTGGATCAGGGCGTTGTCGAGCAGCACATCGACGATGTGGATCACGGCCGCGGTGTCGATGCCCGCCCACACCGAGGCGCCTCGACAGTCGATCGTCCGCCCGGCGGCCCCGTACGGCGCCCGCCAGCGCTCGGCCTGGGTCCGGACGAGCGCGGCGACGTCACACCACTCGGGCTTGCGCTCGTCGTGGCGGGCGAGCGCGAGCAGGCTGGTGACCGTCCGCTCCAGGCGGTCGAGCTCGCACAGACACTCCTGGAGGACCTCGGTGGGATCGGGCCGCGGGGCGTCGAGCTCGGTCTCCACGGCGACGCGCATCGCCGCGACCGGCGTGCGCAGCTGATGCGAGACGTGCGACGAGAACGACCGCTCCCGCTGCAGCAGTTGGCGCACCCGCTCGCTCGACGCCGCCATCGCCGCGGCGAGCTCGTCGAGCTCGACGATGCCGGCGGCCGGTGGCGGTGGCCGGTCGTGTTGGCCGAGCGTGGTCGCCCACTCGCGGAGCTCCTCGACCGGCCGGCTGAGGCGGCGGGCGAGCAGGACACCGATGAACGCGGCGACGAGGAGGACACCGACTGCAGCGGCCCCGAGCAGGGCGATGCTGCGGGCGATGCGAGCCTGGCTCCGGGCGCCGGGCTCCTCGATCCGCACCACGAGCGAGGGTCCGTTCCGTCCGGGTCGCAACGGCACGGCGGCGACGAGGTCACCGTGCTCCAAGCCCTCGGCGAACTGGCCCCGCAGCGCGGTGGCGACGAAGTCGTCCGGGGCGGGCGGTCCCTGCCCGTCGACGAGGGTGCCCGACCCGTCGTAGAACGCCACTTCGTGCCCGGAGTGGATTGCGTCGCCGAGGGCGGTCGTGTCGACCGGGCCGGTGGCGGGGATCCGGCTGGCCACGATGGAGGCCTCCCGCTGGAGTTCGAGGAGGTCGCCACGCTGGATCCGGCTGCGGATGGCCAGCGCGGCAGGGACGAAGAACGCCAACACGGCCAGGACGGCGACCGCGATGATCGTGACGAGGACGCGCCGCCTCACCGCGTGGGCGTCCGCGGATCCAGCCGGTACCCGACGCCGCGGATCGTCGTGATCCGGCTCGACTCACCGGGTCGTTCGCCGAGCTTCCGGCGCAACGAGTTGATGTGGACGTCGAGCGTCTTGGTCGATCCCCACCAGTTCTCGTCCCACACCTCGTCGATCAGCTGCTCGCGGGTGACGACGCGGCCGGCGTCGATCGCCAGGCGTTCGAGGACGTCGAACTCCTTCGGGCGGAGGCTGACCTCCTCGTCGCCGAGGTGAACCCGCCGGCGGGCCCGGTCGACGACGAGATCGTCGATGACCAGGCAACCGTCACCGGGGGCCCGCTGGCTGGCCGCGAAGCGGAGGTGGGACTGGATGCGGGCGAGCAGCTCGGCCAGCCGGAACGGCTTGGCGACGTAGTCCACCGCGCCCATCTCCAGCCCGAGGACGACGTCGATCTCGTCGCTCCGGGCGGTGAGCACGATCACCGGGACGTGGGGGAGCTTGTGCAGCACGAAGTCGCAGACCTCGCTGCCGTCGCCGTCCGGCAGCCCCAGATCGAGCAGGACGAGATCCGTCGGACCGGCCGTCAGCAACTCAACGGCGGCCGCCACCGAGCCTGCGACCGGCGCCTCGTAGCCGCGCGAGCGCAGGGCCCGAGAGAGGCTGGACGCGATGAGCGGATCGTCTTCGACGACCA
>JBKOUV010000245.1:0-16337 GCA_046723555.1 Actinomycetota bacterium
ATGACCTGCTGTTCGGCGGCGCCGGAACCGACACCCTCGACGGCGGCAGAAACAACGACGCCTTGTTCGGCGGCCCGGGTGACGACACCCTCCACGGCGGCCCCGGCGACGACCTGCTCGACGGCGGCGCCGGAACCGACACCCTCCACGGCGGCGCCGGACACGACCGCAGCATCGGGGCCAGCAAAGCCGACACCAGCACAGCGGCCGAGGACACCGCAGCCCCACGCTGACCGGACCGAACGAGCGAGGCGCGCAGCCCTCGACCCGATCTGAGCGTGCATCGTGCCGGATGCGGGACGAATCCATCCGCTTGCCGATTCGGATCACTCACGAGAGATTCGCACCGATTTCACGAGCGCGAGTCGTCCCACAAGCCTGTGAGAACGCAAGACCCGTCGCCGCAGTGGTACTCCGGCGTTGAGGGCGGCGGTGATGAACGGGTGGCGCAGGCTGTGCGACGAGATCCGCTTGGAGATCCCGGCCCGTTCCCGCACTGACCTGACAGACGACGTCGACCCCCGCTGGGACTGCCCGTCGAAGCAGAGAGCCCGGTCGATATCGGAGGTCGATCGTTAACTGCGGCAAGGCAGACCCTTCCCGGCCCTCCTGGCGCGACGCCGATGCGACGAACCGAAACGCTCGGAGTGCATGACGGTCGAGTTGAACTTCGACAAGGTGCTGCCGCTGCTCGCCGATGCGCACCGCGGGTCGTGGTCGAGCGGCTCAGCACCTCGAGGTTGAGCACGACGCCGCGGTTCGTGGCCTCGCGGCCGGCCGGCTACAGGTACCAGAGGTCGCCTTCGAACTCGAAGCCGATCGACTCTTGCCCCCACCGGGCCTTGGCGTCGATCAGCCACTCCAGGAACCGCTGCCGTTTTCCGGCGTAGTCCTCGGCCTTGCCGTACCCGGTCACCACGGCGACCTCCTCTACGATCAGGTTGCCGTCCTGGTCGCGGTAGCGGCCACGGGCGGTGGACTCACGGCACCCGCCGAACAGATCGACGAGGACCTCGGCGGTCTCGTCGACTCGGACCCGGAACTCTGCTTCACCGATCGGAGAGGTCTCCGCAGTGGTCGACGGGACGTAGACGACACACTCGATCGGCAGATGGCACGCGCCATCCGGGACACGGTCGAAGGGCAACCTCGTCATCGCCTCGTCCGCCTCAGCTCGTCGATCGGCGGCCACACTTGAAGTCATCGCGCTGCTCATCTTGGCGGTCGCCTCACCCGGTGGCGAGTGCGGCGGTGCCGGTGGGTCCGAACGGTGAATAGATCGCGGCGAGCTCACCGCTGTAGGCCGACAGCTTCCCGTCCCCGACAAACCCGCGGGTGACGCGGATGTCGAACGTGTTGAGGCCGGATTTCACCGGGAACACCCACGCGTAGGAGACGCTCGTTCCCAGCATCCCGGTCGAGAAGTACTGGCTGGTCGCAGTGGATGTGGTGCCCGACTGGATGTGGCGGACCTGCCCGGTCACCGCGCAGTTCACCGTGCACGAGTCGTTGATGAAGGTGGTTCCCCCGTGGATCATCACGAACCCCGCCCTCGGCGCGGTGATCGAGAGCGCCCCGCCGAAGGTCTGCCAGGCGCCCGTCAGCTGAACCCCCTGATCGGCGCGCATCCGGGCGACTCGGGTCAACGAGGTGGCGTCCAACCCGTCGATCTTGCCCGCGTTGGTCGCGTTCGCCGCTGACGGCACCTTGCCGAGCGACGACTCCTTCACGTCGGCACCGGTGAGCGAGTTGTTCGCCACGTCAGCTCCGGTGAGCGTCCCGTTGGTGACGTCGATGCTCTTGAGTGCTCCGTCGCGGATGTCGACGGACCGGATGGTGTTGTCCTTGATGGTGGCGCTGGTGATCAGCGCCGCAGCCGTCACGCCTCCACCGGCGCCCATGACCAGCGCCCCGAGGGCGACGACCATCGCCGGTGACGGCAAGCGAAACCACTTCATTGCACTTCTGCTCCCTCGTGGGTTGATCGGGTGCGATCGTCGTTTGCGATCGCCTCGGCAACCTTGAGCACAACGCGTGGTCGCGGCAACGGGGGGTGACCCTGGGACTTCCCCGGTAGTTAGTCCGCGCGCCCCGAATCTGGGCGCAGTCATTCTCACCAGCCGATCTGGGCGCAGTTGTTCTCACCAGCCGAGAAGATCTGCACCCAGAAGCCGGGATGAGAACGATCGCGCCCAAATCGAGCCGGCCGCTCCTTGAGGAGCTCTTCGACCAGCGCAACGGAAGGAGACGGGCCTGGCGCCTATCGGCGCACGCTCTCAGCCCGCCCGGGGGCCGTGTCTACTGGGCGCTGCTCAGTGTTTCCGGCGACTCGCCACCCGCTCCCAGGGCGTCGGCCAGTTGGGTCCGGGAGCGGATCCCGAGCTTGCCGTAGACGTTGGCCAGGTGCATCTCGACGGTCTTGACCGTGACGAAGAGCTCCTCGGCGATCTCACGGTTGGTGTTCTGTTCGGCGGCCAACCGGGCGACCCGCAGCTCGGACGCGGTGAGTGAGTTGACGCCGCGCAACGCGACACGCCGGGGCCGGGCGCCCGCGGCGAGCGCCTCGTCCCGAGCCCGGCGCGCCAACACCGTCGCCCCACAGCCCATCGCCAGCTCCTGGGCGTGGGTCGCGCTGGCGCGGGCGGCCGCTCGTTGTCCCGCCCGACGCTGGGCGGCAGCGAGATCGACCGTGGCGACGGCGAGATCGAACACAGCCGGAGACTCGGCGAGCGTGGCCACAGCCTGCTCGAGCGTGGGCAGCGTCGTGACGTCGTCGGCGACGAGGGCGAGCGCTCGTTGGGCAAGACCGATCGCCCGCTTGGCTCCGAACGCCTCGGCAAGCACCAGTTCCTCAGCAGCCAGTTGCCGGGCTCGCTCCCGGTCACCGACGCGGGCCAACGCCAGGGCGGCATCGGAGCGCCACGGCACCGTGCTCGGGTTGCCCGACCCCCAGCCCACACTGACGCGGCCACATTCGAGGAGGTCCTCGATGCCACGCGCGACGTCACCCTGGGCGACGCGAAGCAGCCCCCGGGCGTGTAGCACGAGGTGATAGGGGAGCGCGTCGGGGTCGGAACCACGCAACACGTCGGCCTCGACGCGGGAGAGCTCTTCGGCGTCCGCGCCGCGAGTCACCGCCACCAGCGCCCTCACGGCGCGTGCGGCGGTCACCAGCGTGTCGGTGCCGTGGGCGTTCTGGCCCAGCTCGAGCGCCATCGTGCAGTCAGCCTCAGCATCGGCGATGCGGCCGCGGCGCCAGTTCACCAGTGCCTGCATCGACCCGGCCGCGGTGCGGACGATCACCGATCCGCGTCGGCGACCCTCGCTGAGCATGCGGGCGTTGATACGGCTGGCGTCGTCGAGCCGATCTGCCCACATCATCGCCACCGCGGCGATCAGGATCCCGTAGCCACCCTCCATCGGGTCGATCGGAAGCAGATCCCCGGCGACTGCCCGTGCCGCCAAGTCGGCGGCCTCCGAAGCCGGCCGCAGACCGCCGGCCGCGGCATCGAACGCATGGCCGGCGAGGATGAAGGCCTCGAGCCGAGTTCGCGGCTCACCGCCGGGTTCTCGCAGGGCGGCGATACGTGCCGCGAGCCGTTCTCGCGCCTTCTCGCTGATGTACCCCAAGCCGATGTGCTCGAGCTCGACCAGCTCGCGTAGCTCCGAGTCCAGGGCGTCGAGGTCGGGCTCGAGTGCGTGGAAAACATCGACCGCCTCCGCGGCGTCGCCGCCGAACTTCAGCGCCCGGGCCAGTTCAACCGCGGCGAGGGCACGACTCGTCGGTTCAGTGGCCTCATCGACCGCCCTCCGCAAATGGCTGGTCGCCTCGCTGAAACCCCCGCGCGCCTCCGCCTGTCCCAACTCGGTGAGGACGGCGCCGCGAAGCTCGGCGCGGGGAGGCTCCGCCAGCGCGCGCTTGAGGTATGCGGCTGCGGCGGCGGGCGCGCCCAGCACGCCTGCCCGCGCCGCGGCCTCGCGCAGGGTCAGCACGGCCTGCTCGTCAGCCGCCGGGTCGACGTGAAGGAGGTGGGCGGCGAGCTCCTCCGGCTCGGCGTCGCGCTCACGCAACTCGACGACCGCTCGGGCGTGCAGGTCCGCCCGACGACTCGGCGCCAGCCCGTGGAGGACGGTTGCCCGCACGAGCGGATGCGTGAAGCACAGCCCGTTCCGTTCCTCGAGGATCCCGGCGCGTACGAGAGCCGACTCGGCCGCGCTGGAAGCGCCAAGCTCGAGCTCGGCGAGTCGCACCGCCGCAGCCCCGCTGGTGTGGTCCCCGAGCACGGCAACCGCCTCCGCCAGAGGACGCGCACCGTCGGGCATGCGGGCGAGCCGCAGCTGCATGACCGCGGACACTCCGCCAGGGGCCAGCGAGCCAACCCGAAGCGCCTCCTGCGCCGTCGGAGCGAGTCGTCGCGCGCGAACCTCCCGCAGGAGCTCCGACAGCAGGAACGGATTGCCCCGCGTCGATTCCAAGCAGGCGGTGGTGAAGCTGGCGTCAGCGGTCGATCCCACCGTCTCCCGCACCAGCGTCTCGACCGACTCGGGGCTGAGCGGCGCGGGTCGCAACACCCTCGCCCCAGGCTCGGTCAGGAGCACGGCCAGGAGATCTCCGGTCGATTCGTATGCCGGCCGGCTCGCGGCAACGATCAACAGGGGAACACCCTCGACGCGTCTTGCCGCGAAGCTCAGAAACTCGAGCGATGGCTCGTCCGCCCACTGCACGTCGTCGACCACGAGCGCCAGCGGCTCACCACGGGCCAACGTGCTCACGAGCCAGAACAAGCCGTTGATCTTCGAGTAGCGGTCCGCGCCCGGCGAGTCGGTATCGAGCACCGCTTCACCGAGCACCTCCCGTGCCAGCCTGGCCGCCCCGGTGAAGAGCTGTTCCCGCTCCGGCCCGGCGATCGCCAGCACGACGGGATCGAGGAGCTGACGGACGACACCGAACGCGATCTGTGACTCCAGCTCGGTGCTCCGCGCCGAGCACACACGCACCCCGCCTTGATCCGCCACGACGTCACGCACAGACCGCAGCAGGCGAGTCTTGCCGATCCCCGCCGGACCCTCGATCAGCACCAGCCGCCCCTCGCCACGGCGGACGTCCTCCACCGCGGCAGCCAACGCCGCGACCTCGGCATCGCGCTCGAGAAGCGCATCAAGTGCGGGCACGAGGTCGATTGTAAAGAGCGGTCTCGAAAGCCCACGGCTCCCCGGCGTGCCGGGCCGTTGCTAACTCCCGGGTAATTCCCAGGGTCGCCCCCCGTTGCCGCAGCCTCGTCTTGCGGTCAAGGTCGGGAAGCGATTGCTGGCGCCAGTGCCTCTGCCTCCGGCGGCTGATCTGCCGGACCGGTGCGGCGTTCCTCCAATCCCGACCACCTCAACTGAAAGGAACCACCCATGACTCAGAACACCACCAAGCATCTCGACCACCGGCGGGCGTCGATCGGCGCCCGCGGCGCGATCACACTCGTCACCTGCCTCACGGCTCTCGGCCTCGTCGCCTGTGGCGGAGGAGGCGGCGACGGGGGCGGCGCCGCCGAGTCCCCCACTGCGCAAACGGCGGCGGCGGAAACTACGGCGTCGCCGGCCTCGCCGGCGTCGCCGCTGAAGGCGGACGGTCCAGTCGACGTCTGCGCCCTGATCACCCCGACGGATCTGTCGGCGGCGTTCGGGCGGACGTGGGACACGGGTGAGCTCACCCACCACGACGAGATGGGGGGCGACCAGTGCATCTGGCACGTCGCCGATCCGATGTCGGCCGAGATGCTCAGCCTCGCCGTCCAGCGTGACTCGGCGCTGCCGGACCAAGTGCACGACAACGGCATCGATGTCGAGCGCATGTTCGACGAGACCCGACGGATGGTGGGAGCCGACGCCGTCGAGTTGGCGCTCGGCGACAAGGCCTACACGTCGGGCTCGGAACTTCACGTCTTGTACGACGACGCGATGCTCGACTTCAGGGCGTCGGGCTCCACGCCAGAGGACATCGCCGCGCTGCAATCACTGGCGACGTCCACGATCGAGGCGCTCTCGGCGTGACCGAGATGCGCGCCTCGGCAAGAGCCCAGCGAGCTCGTCCGCTCGCTGGGCTCGGGGCGGAGGGCCGCCCGCAAGGGCGGTTCCTTCCGCCAAACTCGCGCTGCTCGGCCACACCAGTACGTCGTGTCCTTGATCAGCCCCCGTTGGTAACCACCACGTTCGAGCCGATGGCATCCCCGGAAGGGTTCGAGCAGGAAACCATCACCGTGTTGGTTGGCCCACTGGTGATCGGCGGCAGGTTGGTGAGGGTGCATGCCACCGAGTCGTCACGGGTCGACGCCACGTCCATTCGGTACATGCCTTCGTCAACCTCGGTGACCTCACCCTCGACGTGCCGGACCAGGCGCAGGTCGTCGAATCGCATGGCACCGTTGCAATCGTCGTACCCACCGGCGGGGTCGACGGCACACCAGATCCAGAACTCGGCCTCCCCGAGTGACCCTTCGGCTTCCCCACTGAACACGATCTGTTCATGACCTTCGCCAGACGCGGTGGAAGCGGTGGCGAACATGCTGACGCTCACCGCGACGCTTGACCCCACCGCGAGAATGAGTCGGCGCATGAGATGTTCTCCTCTCGGATGTTGTGCCCGCATCAGGTATACGTCCGGCGACCGGACCGGGATTGGAAACGCGGCCTGTGACCTACGAGTGGTCCGTCGCATTCCGTCGCCACGACACGGCTCCGCCACGACATCCGCCATCTGGCGCAACTCTGACGACGCCGACCGAGTTCGCCCGACCGAGGTTCCGCGGCTGGGGCGCGTCCATCTGCGATCCTGAGCGCGTGGATGCGACGCCGTCCCGACGCGAGCGGCTCCGGGAGCACGTGGAGGCCAAGCCGCCGAGCCTGTGGCGCGCGCTCTGGGTCATCATCCTCGTCACCATCGTGTTCGTCATCGTCGGCGGTGTCGCGATGCGGCTCGCCGAACCTGACGTGTTCACCAACATGGGCGAGGCGCTGTGGTTCTCGGTCGTCACCGTCAGCACGGTGGGATACGGCGACATCGTGCCGCAGTCCGGGCTCGGCCGCGCCGTCGCGAGCGTCATCATGATCTTCGGACTCGCGTTCGTCCCGGCCGTGACCGCGGTCGTCATCAGCACGGTGATGAGCCGACGCGACGCGGAACGGGCGAATTCCGAAGCACGGCACGGGGAGGAGTCCTAGCCACCGATGCCCAGACAGACCCTTCGTCCCGCCAACCTCAGCTTCCAGCCCCGACCCGAGTACCCGTACTCCCCGGGAACGAGGGGCGGACGCTTCGTCTACACCGCCGGTCAGGTCGCGTGGAACGAGCGAGCCGAGCTCGTCGGCCTCGGCGACCCGACGGCCCAAGCCCGGCAGGTCCTCTCGAACGTCGAGTCGATCCTCCGCGAGGGCGGCGCCACGCTCGGTGACGTGCTCAAGTGCAACGTGTACCTGGCCGACATCCGCTACTTCGAGGCGATGAACAAGGTGTTCGCCGAGTTCTTCCCGGAGGACCCGCCTGCCCGCACCACCGTGCAAGCCGCCCTCGCCGAACCGGAGATGCTCGTCGAGATCGAGGCGATCGCCTACGTGGAGGACTGACCGGCGACCGCGCGCTCACGACGGCGCCGCCGGATCTTGCGGGCGACCCACACCACCGGGTCGTAGCGGTCGTCGACCACGCGCTCCTTGAGCGGGATGATCGCGTTGTCCGTGATGTGGATCCGTTCCGGGCAAACCTCGGTACAGCATTTGGTGATGTTGCACATCCCGAGGCCCATGCGAGTCTGCAGCAGCTGGCGGCGGTCGTTGGTGTCGAGCGGGTGCATCTCGAGCTCGGCGTAGCGGATGAACATCCGCGGTCCCGCGAACGCCCGCTTGTTCTCCTCGTGATCCCGGATCACGTGGCAAACGTTCTGGCACAGGAAGCACTCGATGCAGTTGTGGAACTCCTGCACCCGGTCGATGTCCGCCTGCTGCATGCGGTACGTCCCGTCGGGACCCTTCGGCCCCGGGGCGAACGGCGGCACCTGCTTGGCCATCTCGTAATTGAACGACACGTCGGTGACGAGGTCGCGGATCGTCGGGAACCCGCCCAGCGGGGCGACGGTGATCGGCTCGTCGAGCGGAAGCTGGTTCATCCGGGTCATGCACATCAGCCGCGGGTAGCCGTTGATCTCGGCGCTGCACGATCCGCAGCGGCCCGCCTTGCAGTTCCACCGCAGCGCCAGGTCGCCGGCCTGGCTTGCCTGGACGCGGTGCAGGACGTCGAGCACGACCTCGCCGTCCTCGGCGCCGACCTGGTAGTCGCGGAACTCGCCACCGTCGGCATCGCCTCGCCAGACCCGCATCGTGACCTGCGACATCAGCCCTCCTTCAACAGCGCGTCGAGCTCGGCCGGAATCCTCGGGAGCGGCTCCCGGGCGAGCGACAGCTCGCCGTCCCGCTGACGGACGACGATGTTCACCGTCGCCAGCTCGGGATCGGTGCCCGGGTAGTCCTCCCTCGTCTGGGCGCCCCGGCTCTCCGTGCGCTCGCGGGCGGCCGTCGTGATGCACTCGGACACCGCGAGCAGCGGGTCGAGGTCGAGGGCGAGATGCCAGCCGGGGTTGTACTGCCGGTGCCCTTCGACGTGAACGCGCAGTGCCCGCTCCCGCAGCACCGCCAGCTCGTCCAACGCCTTGGCCAGCTCGTCATCGGTGCGGATGATCCCGACGAGGTCCTGCATGCACTCCTGGAGGTCCTGCTGGATCGTGTACGGGTTCTCGGTGCCTGGTGCGTCGAACGGGCGCAACGCCCGCGCCGCCAGCGCCTCGAGGTCGGCTGCGTCGACCGCCGGCCGCGCCGCCACGCCCGCGGCGTACTCCGCGGCGTGCCGGCCGGCCCGGCACCCGAACACCAACAGGTCCGACAACGAGTTGCCGCCGAGCCGATTGGCGCCGTGCAGGCCCGCGGCCACCTCACCGGCGGCGTACAGCCCGGGCACGGTCGACGCCTGCGTCTCGGCGTCTACGCGCACGCCGCCCATCATGTAGTGGCACGTCGGGCCGACCTCCATCGACTCCTTGGTGATGTCGACGTCGGCGAGCTCGCGGAACTGGTGGTACATCCCGGGAAGTCGCCGGGTGATGTAGGCGGCGTCGCGCCGGGTGGCGATGTCGAGGTACACCCCGCCGTGCGGGCTGCCGCGGCCCTCCTTGATCTCGGCGTTGATCGCCCGCGCCACCTCGTCGCGCGGCAGCAGGTCGGGCGTGCGCCGCACCGACTTGTCGTCGTACCACCGGTCCGCCTCCTCCTCGGTGTCGGCGGTCTCGGCCCGGAACATCTCCGGGATGTAGCGGAACATGAACCGCTCGCCGGTCGAGTTGCGCAGCACGCCGCCGTCACCGCGCACGCCCTCGGTGACGAGGATCCCGCGCACCGAGGGAGGCCACACCATCCCCGTCGGGTGGAACTGGACGAACTCCATGTCGATGAGGTCGGCGCCGGCCCACAGGGCGAGGGCATGGCCGTCGCCGGTGTACTCCCACGAGTTCGACGTGACCTTGTAGGCCTTGCCGACGCCGCCGGTCGCCAGCACGAACGCCGGGGCCTCGAACACGATGAACCGCCCGGACTCCCGCCAGTAGGCGAACGCGCCGGCGATGCGGTCGCCGTCCTTGAGCAGACGGGTGACCGTGCACTCCATGAACACCGCGATCTCGGCCTGCGTCGCCCGGTGCTGGAGCATCCGGATCATCTCCAGGCCGGTGCGGTCCCCGACGTGCGCCAGGCGGGCGTACCGGTGACCGCCGAAGTCGCGCTGCAGGATTCGCCCGTCGGGCGTGCGGTCGAACAGGGCACCCCACTCCTCGAGCTCGAGCACCCGCTCGGGGGCCTCCTGGGCGTGGATCTGGGCCATCTGCCAGTTCGACAGCAGCTTGCCGCCACGCATCGTGTCGCGGAAGTGGACCCGCCAGTTGTCCTCCGGGTACACGTTGCCGAGAGCGGCGGCGATCCCGCCTTCGGCCATCACGGTGTGCGCCTTGCCGAGCAGGGACTTGCACACCACCGCCGTCCGCGCACCGTGGCGGGCCGCTTCGATCGCGGCGCGCAGGCCGGCGCCGCCGGCGCCGACGACCACCACGTCAAAGGAGCGGGTCTCGAAGTCGGTCATCTGATCACCCTGTACCGGTGCGAGCGAGTGAGCGCCAGCGAGCGAGCGGCCAGTAACGGCCTGCGTGGCCGGGGAACGCCATTAGAAGAACCGGGGGTCGTGGATCGTGCCGCTGGCGACGAGCCGCACGTACAGGTCGGTCAGTGCAACGCCCACCAGGCTGGTCCAGGCGATCGCCATGTGCCGAGCGTTGAGCCGGGACACGAAGTGCCACACGCGATGGCGACGCGGCGTCCGTGAGAACGCGTCGATGTTCCCGCCGCACACGTGCCGGCAGGAGTGGCACGACAGCGTGTAGGCGCCGAGGAGCCCGGCGTTGACGAGCAGGATCAGGGTGCCCAGGCCCATGCCGAAGCCGTCGGGGAAGTCGAACGCGCGGATCCCGTCCCACAGCAGGATCAGCGGGAATGGGATGGTCAGGTAGAAGAAGTAGCGGTGGACGTTCTGGAGGATGAACGGGAACCGCGACTCGCCCCCGTACTCGGCGCGGGCGTCACGGACGGCGCAGGCGGGCGGCGACCAGAAGAACGCCCGGTAGTACGCCTTGCGGTAGTAGTAACAGGTCAGCCGGAAGCCGAGCGGGATCGGCAGGATCAGCAGCGCCGGCGAGAGCGTCCACCAGTCACCGACGATGGACCACGTCGAGTGCTCGCAAGTCTCGGCGAGACACGGCGAGTAGAACGGTGAGAGGTACGGGTCGGCGTAGTAGTCGGCGTTGACGAGCGCCGCCCACGTCGCATACAGGACGAACGCGCTGAGCACGACGGCGGTCACCAACGGCGGCACCCACCAGGCATCGGTCCGCCGCGTCGATGCGCTTCTCACCGTCACCCTCACCGCGGTCATGAGTTACTCCAACAACGACTCGGGTTCCCGGGCGCGGGGCTCGAGACTGTTGCGCCGGATCGTCCGCACGCACGAGTTCCAGCGCAGCAGCGCCTCGTCCTCGGCCTCTGGTCGGATCGCGGCGGCCCGCTCGAACCAGGTCATCGCCTCGCGGAACGCCTCATAGGCGAAGCCGCGACCCATCGGCCGGCGCATGAACGACCGGGCCCGCCGCTCGCAGATGATCCCCGTGTAGTAGTGGCGCTGGTACTCCGAGGCCAGCTGGTCGACGTACACCCGCACGCCGCCGACGGTGGGCGGTGCCTCGCTCACCCCGAACTGATCGGTCAGGGCGAGAATGAGCGTGACCAGCGCCTCCTGGTTGTCGGCGTCCACCGCCAGGATGTCGAGACAGATGCTCTCGGCCTGCTCCGGGTCGTTCAGCAGCCGGTAGCGCATCGCCCGTTCCAGCGCTCGCGGGATCGACTCCGGCGAGATCGCGATCGGCGTCGCGTCGAACGACTCGGACATCCTGGACTGCATCGTAGGTTCCCCGGTTTCTGCCGTTGGTCACTTCCGTTCCTTCGGCCGTTCCCGAACGACAGAACGGGGGGACCGATAGGGTCCGGCCCGATGTGTGGTCGCTTCGTCTCCGCCAGCTCACCCGAACGGATCGCCGAGTATTTCGGTGCCGCGTTCGAGGGTGAGACGCTCGGCGAGAACTACAACGTCGCCCCGACGAACGACATCTACGCCGTCGTCGCCGGACCCGACGGCCAGCCCCGGCTGGAGGTCTTCCACTGGGGCCTGATCCCGGTCTGGGCGAAGGACATCAAGGTCGGGTACAAGATGATCAACGCCCGGGCCGAGACGCTGATGAGCAAGCCGGCGTACAAGGGTGTGTTCAAGAAGACCCGCTGCATCATCCCGATGGACGGGTTCTACGAGTGGAAGGCGGGGGAGCCCGGTGGACCGGTCACCAAGTCGGGCAAGCCGGCGAAGCAGCCGATGTACATCAACCGCCTCGACGGCGAGCCGCTCGCCGTCGCCGGGTTGTGGTCGGCCTGGCGGGACCCGGCCGGTGACCCGGACGCCGACTGGCTGCACAGCGCCACAGTGGTCACCACGTCGGCGAACGGGACGATGTCGCCCATCCACGACCGGATGCCGGTGATCCTGCCCCAGTCGGCGTGGGAGGAGTGGCTCGACCCCGAGAACCAGGACCTCCAGACGCTGTCGGGGCTCCTGCTCCCGGCGCCGGACGCGCTGCTGACGGTCCGCGCCGTCGGCACCGAGGTCAACAACGTCCGCAACAAGGGCGCCGAGCTGATCGATCCGCTCACGGAGTGAGCTCGGCCGCCTCCGGCCGGTCCATCGCGCGCAGGCGGACCCGGATCGCCTCCGCCGCCGCTTCGAGGTCGGCCGGATCAACCCACGGGGCGGCGTTGGCGAAGGCGACGTCGGCCATCGAGTTGGTGGGGATGACGTGCACGTGGAGGTGGGGCACCTCGTAGCCGGCGATGATCACGCCGACGCGACGACAGTCGAAGGCGTCGCGCTGGGCGAGACCGATGATCCGGGTCACGTCGAACAGGTGGGCGATGAGGTCGGCGGGGGCGTCGAGCCAGTGGTCGATCTCGTCGATCGGCACGACGAGCACGTGGCCGGTGGCGATCGGATTGATCGACATGAACGCCACACAGCGGTCGTCGCGCCAGACGAACGCGCCCGGAAGCTCGCCGGCGATGATGCGACTGAACACCGTGGCCATAGGGGCGAACGTAGTGGTCCCGTAATCTTGCTGGGTGAGCGAAGCTGTCGCGCCGGCGGGGGAGACCACCAGCCTGCTCACGATCCCCAACCTGTTCACCCTGCTCCGCCTGCTCTGCCTGCCGCTGTTCCTGTATCTCCTCTTCGGCCTCGACAACCGGCTCGCCGCGGGGTGGCTGCTCGCCGGGCTCGGCGCCACCGACTGGGTCGACGGCTACCTGGCCCGCCGGCTCGGTCAGGTCAGCGAGTTCGGCAAGAAGTTCGACCCCACCGTCGACCGCCTCCTCTTCATCGTCGCGATCGTCGCGATCATCATCGACGAAGCTGCGCCGGTCTGGTTCTGCTGGGCGGTACTGATCCGGGAGCTGCTCGTCGGCGGCGCCGTCGCCATCGCCACCGTGTTCTTCCGGATGCCCCGATTCGACGTGATCTGGTGGGGGAAGCTCGGAACCGCGTTGTTGCTGGGGGCGATCCCGGCGTTCGTCGTCGGGTCGAGCGGGTGGAGCCTCGACTCGCTGTTCTGGGCGATCGGCTGGATCGTGGGTGTACCGGGCATGGTGATCGCATGGATCACCGCCTTCGTCTACTGGGGCAAGATCCGCACCGCCATCGCCGCCGGCCGGGCGGCAGAGTCCGCTGTTTGATTTCGATACGGTTTCAACCATGAACGTCCCCGAGGACCTGCGCTACTCCAGCGACCATGAATGGGTCCGCCGCGACGGGGACGAGGTGCGCATCGGCATCACCGACTACGCCCAGGACGCGCTGGGCGACGTCGTGTTCGTCCAACTTCCGGCGGTCGGCGCGGCCGTCACCGCCGGTGATCCATTCGGCGAGGTCGAGAGCACGAAATCCGTCTCCGACGTCTACGCACCGGTGTCGGGCACGGTGAGCGAGATCAACGAGGCGCTCGTCGACTCACCGCAGCTGCTCAACGAGGACCCCTACGGCGAAGGCTGGATCTGCGCGATCCGGATCTCCGAGCCGAGCCACCTCGAGAGCCTCCTCGATGCCGCGGCGTACCTGAAGCTCATCGAGAGCTGATCGTGGCGTATGTGTTCTGCAACCAGTGCGGGCACCGCAACCCACCCGACAGCAGTTTTTGCTCGAGTTGCGGCTCACCGCTCGACGTCCAGGGCGATCGGACGATCACCCTCGCGCCCGTCGACCCGCTGCAGGACGCGCCCGGTGCCGAGGACGACGTCGTGGTTCCGATGGCTGAGCTCCCGAGCGACACCGCCGTGTTGATCGTGCGGTCGGGTCCACAGGCCGGCGACCGGTTCGCCCTGGGTGACGGCACGATCCGGCTCGGCCGGCACCCGGACAGCGAGATCATGCTCGACGACATCACCGTGTCCCGCCGCCACGCCTCGATCACCCGCACCGCTGAGGGGTACGTCGTCACCGATGCCGGCTCGCTCAACGGCACGTACGTCAACCACGAGCGCATCGACCAGGCGATCCTCCATCACGGCGACGAGCTGCAGGTCGGCAAGTTCCGCCTCGTGCTGTTCGAACGGTCCGATGGCTGAGCCGGGGTCCTCTCACCTGTCGATCGGTGAGGTGCTCGGGCTCCTGCTCGAGGAGTTCCCGGACGTCACGATCTCGAAGATCCGGTTCCTGGAGAGTCAGGGTCTGATCGAGCCCGAGCGCACGCCGTCGGGCTACCGGAAGTTCTTCGACGAAGACGTCGAGCTGCTGCGCCTTATCCTGCGCGAGCAGCGGGAGAAGTTCCTCCCGCTGCGGGTGATCAAGGACCGCATCGACTCCGGCGAGATCGAGACGGCCGCCGACGTCCCGGCCGCCGCCGCTCCCGACCCGACCGAGCGGCACAGCAGGGAGAAGCCGACCGAGGCCGAGGTCGCCAAACACCCGGCGGCCCGCCGGACCGCGCCGGCGGCAGAGAGTCCTCCAGAACCGGCGACCGAGGAGCCGGCGCCGGCGCCGGCGACCGAGGCCGAGCCCGAGGAACCAACCCCAGCACGCAAGCGGCGACGCCCGACCGAGCCACCGCCGTCACCTGCGGCCACGTTGTTGCCGGGAGTGCTGGTGAACCGGGAGGAGTTGTGCGCGATGGCATCGATCACGCGCGATCAGCTCGCCCAGCTCGAGGACTACGGGGTCGTCTCGCATCGCGCCGGGGTCGACGACCTGTACGGCGACGAGGCCGTGGAGATCGCGTCCGCCGCGGGCGGGTTCCTGCGCGCCGGCATCGATGCCCGCCATCTGCGGGCCTGGCGCACGTCGGTCGAGCGCGAGGCGGGCCTGTACGAGCAGGTGATCCTGCCGCTGTTGCGCCAGCGCAACCCGCAGGCCCGGGGGCAGGCCGCCGCCCGTCTCGACGAGCTCGACGGGCTGGGCACGAAGCTGCGGGCGGCGATGATGCGGGCCGCCCTGCGCCATTACATGGACAGCTGAGCGCTCGCGCAAGCTGCCGTGGCCGGGGCGCCGGGGAAGGGTACGATCGGAGACGTGGTTCCGCTGGAGCTCCTCGGGGTGCGGGTGGAGGTACCCGCCAACACGCCAATGGTGTTGCTGCGGGAGCAGACCGGCCGTCAGCGGCTGCTGCCGATCTACATCGGCACCGCCGAGGCCACCGCGATCCACTACTCGCTCGAAGGGGTCACCCCGCCTCGTCCGCTCACCCACGACCTGTTCATCCAGACCCTTACCGAACTCGGGGTCTCCGTCGAGCAGATCGTGGTCACCGAGATGCGCGACCACACCTACTTCGCCGAGCTGCACCTGCGCAGCGCCGAGCGGGGAGTCACCGTGATGTCGAGCCGGCCGTCGGACGCGATCGCGCTCGCCGTCCGTTGCGCCGCCCCGCTGTTCGCCTCCGAGGAACTGCTCGACGAGGTCGGCCAGGAGCCGGCTCCGGAGCCGGAGGAGGAAGCCGAGGAGATCATCGACGAGTTCCGCGACTTCATCGAGCACGTCAACCCCGACGATTTCGCCAGCTAGTCACCCCACCTCAAGCGCCGCTCGTCAACGCGTCGAGGTCGCGGACCGCGTAGCGGTGGTGCGCCCACTCTTCGTCGATCACGATGTGGATGCAGTCGAGCACGACGTGCTCGGTCTCTGCGGGGTAGCCCGGAGCCGGGTTCTGATCGCATCGACGGGCGAGCTCATCGGCGGTGATGCCGGCGAGCAGGTTGCGCACCACCGCTTGCCGGCCCGCCCGCGCGGCGAGCACCTCCTCGAACGTCGGGTCGGCGGAGGGATCGATCCCGAACCCGTCGACGTCGGTGACGAAGCTCGGCGGCAGGGCGAGCGGGTGGAACGGTGTCGCTTCGCCGAGGACGGTGCGGCTGACCCACCCGTCGGTCACGAAGATCAGGTGGCGCAGGGTTTCGACGAGCGACCACTCCTCGTCCACGCGCGCGTGCCTCATTTCGTCGGGCAGTTCCCGGGCTCGTTCCGTGGTCTCCTGCCACGTCATCTCCATCGCCGCCCAGGCCAGGCGCAGACCTTCGGGATCGCGGGGGAACAGTGTCGCCCGTTCCGGGTACCGCCGCTCCATCTCGGCGAGGATGAGCGGGCCGACTTCGATGTCGTTGATCGTGAGCCCGTCGAT
>JBKOUV010000348.1:0-27588 GCA_046723555.1 Actinomycetota bacterium
AGTCGTGGTCGAGGCCGCCGTGGAGGGCGCGGACGCCGCTGAGGAGGCCGTGGCGGAGGGCGGCCTGGTCGCCGGGGCTGAGGTCACCGATCATGCGCGCCTCGACCTCACGCACGCCGGCGTCGCACGCGGCGAGCAGGCGGCGACCCTTGGCGGTCAGCCGGGCCTGGAGGATGCGGCCGTGGTCGGGGTGGGCCCGCCGGCGGACCAGCCCGCGACGCTCGAGGGTGAGCAGCACCTCGTTCATCGACTGCGGGGACACGAGGGCCCGCCTCGCCAGCTGGGCGTTGGACAGCCCGCTGCGCCGGTCGAGCACGCTCAGCGTCGTGTACTGGTTGACGGACAGCCCATGCGTCTTGACCACGTCGTGGATGTGGCGACGCACGACGCGGTCCATCCGGCCGACGAGGTACAGCAGGGTGGGTGAGCCACTCTCGTCACGCGCACCTCCGGCTGGGGCCCCCTCGTGCAATGCTCGTACTGTCATCGCCCTCCCCCCGCAAAGGCGTCGGCCAGGCGACAATATCAGGTTGACTGAGATAGACGGAAGCCCTACCGGCGGTCGAGAACGACGTCAAACGTAGCGGTGAGTTCACCGTTGCCGTCCGGGGCGAACTTGCGCACCAGGCTCGGGCGGACCCCGAAGACGGCGTCGGTCGTGAGGTACTCGGACTCCTCGTCGAAGACGTGGGTGATCAGATCCTTGAACCCGTCGGCCTTGATCCACATGTGGGTGTGGCCCGGGCGCATCCATCCCCGCCCCTGAGCCTTGAGGAGGGCGCCAACCGGACCGTCGAACGGGACCGGGTACGGGACGGGGCGGACGGTGCGGATCTCGTACGTCCCGTCGTCGTCGGTCGTGTAGATCCCGCGCAGGTTCTCGGCCGACTGGACGCCCGGTTGCTGCACGGCGTAGAAGCCCGCCGTGGCGTTCTGCCAGCAGTCGAGCGTGGCGCCGGCGATCGGTGTGCCATCGCGGTCGGTGATCGTGCCCCGGATGACGACCCGGTCGCCGTCGTCGGGGTCGACGAGCATCGTCTCGCCCCGGCCGCGCCGCGGCGATCCCGGGACGTAGAACGGCCCGAGCACGGTGTTCTCGGTGGTGCCCTCAGTGCCGCCGTGGGTGACGAACTCGACCAGCGTCGAGACGCCGAGCGTGTCCGACAGGAGGATGAACTCTTGGCGGTTCTCGTCGCATTTCTGGCCGACCGCGGTGAGGAACTGGATGCCGGCGAACCACTCGTCGCGTTGCAGCCCGACCTCCTCCACGAACGCGTGGAGGTGGCGGACCGCCGCCTCGTTGATCTCGCGGAGCCGCGGGTTCGGCGACTCGGTGTAACGCGAGAGCACGTCGGCCAAGAGCTCTTTGTGTGCCTGTTCGGTCATGGGGCCTCCCCTCGTTCAGTGTCTTTCTACCGCGCCACGATCGAGTCGAGTTCCCCCTTCGCGGCGATCACCGCGTCGAGGTGCTCGTCGTGCGGTCGACCGGCATGGGCAAGCCGGTTGAAGCCGATCGACAGGTCGGCGAACCCGAGCGCCCGCGCCTCCTCCACCTGATCCTGCCAGCCCTCGCCGAGGTACACGCGCCCGTGGATCGGCATCGTCGCCGGGTCCCGGCCCGCGTCCTCGCAGAGCTGGCGCAGCCGGCGCACGCCGGCCGCGACGGGGATGCGGTCGAGACCGGGGATGAGCAGCGGCATCCAGCCGTCGGCGAGGCGCACGACTCGGCGCAGGACGGGATCGGCGGCGCCCGTGCCGAGGTAGATCGGGATCCGCCGCGAGGGACGCGGGTTGATCCCGACCCGATCGAGGTGGTCGTACCTGCCGTCGAAGCTCACGAGCGGCTCCGTCCACAGCCGCCGCAGCAGCTCGACCTGCTCCTCGAGCCGATCGCGCCGGCAGTCGAAGTCGGCGCCGAGTCCTTCGTACTCGGCGGCGTTCCAGCCAGCGCCGACGGCGAGACGGAGGCGACCGCCGCTGAGCAGGTCGACGGTCGCGACCTGCTCGGCGACGAGGGCCGTCGGGCGCTGCGGGAGCACGAGGACGCTCGTCACGAACCCGATCGTCGACGTCACGGCGGCGAGGTGGCTGAATAGGGTGAGGATCTCGTGGAACGTGTGCTCGGCGGTGTACGGCGCCGCGGGGAACGGTCCGAACGGCCCGGGACCGAGTCGCTCGACCGAGGCGCCGAGCACATGGTCGTAGGCCATGAGGTGGGCGAACCCGGCCTCCTCGGCCCGCCGCGCCCAGGCGCGGATCGCGTCGGGGTCCGTGCCGCTATCTGCCTGCGAGAAGATCACGCCAAGTTTCATTGCGGCGGCTCCACCGGGTTCTCGCCGGCGACGATCCGGCGGGCCCGGTCCTCGAACGGCGGGATGCTCTCCGGATGGGTGAGCACGTAGAAGCGGTCGGTCTTCACCGCGTCGCACACCTGGTCGGCGATCGCCGGGGGATCGAGGGCGAAGGTGGCGAGCTGGTGGCGGCGCTGGGCCTTGTACTCGGCCGCCTCCGCCATCTGGTCGGTGCCGAGCGTGTAGGCGAAGCGCTCGGGGCGGTTGCGGTCCGACGCGGAGATGTTCGTCCGCACCCAGCTCGGGCACAGCACGGACACGCCGACGCCACTCCCGTCGGCGTCGAGCTCGAACCGCAGCGTCTCGCTCAGCGCCACGACCGCCGCCTTGGACGCGTTGTACGGCCCCATCCGGGGCAGGTGGTACAGCCCCGACATCGACGCGGTGTTGACGATGTGGCCGACGCCCTTGGCCCGCAGGTGGGGGAGGAACGCGCGGATGCCGTGGATCACCCCGAACAGGTTCACCGCCACGACCCAGGTGAAGTCCGCCAGCGGCAGTTCGGCGATCGGCAGGCCGCGGCTGCCGACACCGGCGTTGTTGCAGACGAGGTGGACGTCGCCGAAGTGCTCGAGCGTGGTCGCGGCGAGCGCCTCCACCTCCTCGGCCAGGCTGACGTCAGTCGGCACGGTCAGGACGTCGAAACCGGCGGCGGTCAGCTCCTCGCCGGCCAGCGCGAGCACCGGGCGTTCGATGTCGGCGAGGACGATCCGCATCCCCTCGCCGGCGAACCGCTTGGCCATCGCCAGCCCGATGCCGGACGCGCCGCCCGTGATGACGGCAACCCGGCCGGCCAGCTCGTCCACTACACGCGCAGGAGGTACGCCGAGTGGAGCAGCTCGGGGTCCTCCTGCAGCGCCCGGGCCGTGCCCTGGTACCGGATACGGCCGCCCTGGAGGATGTACGCCCGGTTGGCCAGGCGGAGCGCGACGTGGGCGAACTGCTCGATCAGGAGCACTCCGACACCAATTTCGGCGATCGAGGCGAGGATCGGGACGAGCCGCTTGACGACTAGTGGCGCGAGGCCGAGGGAGAGCTCGTCGACCAGGATGACCGACGGGTGGGACACCAGCGCCTGGGCGAGCACCACCATCTGCTGCTCGCCGCCGGACAGCGACCGCGCGGTCGTCCGCCACCGCTGCTTGAGCTCGGGGAACAGCTCGAGGGCGTAGTCGACGCCGCGCTCGGCCTCGTCCTCGTCGAGCACGTACGTCGCCACGCGCATGTTGTCGGCGACCGAGAGCTCGGGGAGGAGCCGCCGACCCTCGGGCACCACGGCCACACCGGCTCGGCGGATGCGTTCCGGTCGTCGCTTGGTGAGGTCCTGATCGCCGAGCTTGACGGTCCCCGACGTCGCCCGGATCGCTCCGGCGACGGCCAGCACGAGGGACGACTTACCGGCGCCGTTGGGTCCGAGCAGCGCCGTCACCTCGCCCGGCGGAACCTCGAGCGAGACGTCGTGGAGCACCGGCCGCCCGCCCCGCGGGACGCAGAGGTCGTGGATCGTCAGCGTGGCGGTCGCCGTGTTCTGCTGCGCGTTTTGGTTCAGTACTGACACCTGATCGCGATCAGAACCGATGGTCACGCGACTTCCTCGGTGCC
Source organism: Actinomycetota bacterium (assembly GCA_046723555.1). GTDB lineage: Bacteria > Actinomycetota > Acidimicrobiia > Acidimicrobiales > Ilumatobacteraceae > JALZMG01. The sequence continues at coordinate 3,954 of JBKOUV010000348.1, forward strand.
GAGGTAGGCCCGGATGACCGGCTCTTGGCGGAGGACGTTGGCCGTCTCGCCCGCCGCGATCAGGCGGCCGAAGTCGAGGACGGCCGTCGTGGCGCAGCACGCCGACACGAGGCTCATGTCGTGATCGACGAGGATCACCAGCGCCCCGGTCTCCTGGGGGATCCGGCGGATGAGCCCGCCGAGGTGGGCCGTCTCCTCCTCGGGGAGCCCGGCCGCGGGCTCGTCGAGCAGGACCAGCCGCGGCGCGCCGACGACGGCCCTGGCCACCTCGACGAGGCGGCGCTTGGCGGGGCCGAGGCCGCCGACGAGGCGCCGGGCATCGGCTTCGAGCCCGACGAACGTCACGGCCTTCATCACGTCGGCGCGGCGCGACGACCGGTTGCCCCGGGTGTGCTCGTGGACGAGGAGCACGTTCTCGTACACCGACAGGTTGGCGATCGCCTGCTCGGTCTGGAACGTGCGCCGCAGCCCCCAGCGCGACCGCTTGAAGTCGGGGATCGCCAGCAGGTCCTCGCCGAAGGCGTCGACGGTCCCGGACTGCGGCCGGACGAAGCCGCTGAGCACGTTGAAGAACGTCGTCTTGCCGGCGCCGTTGGGCCCGATCAGGCCGCACGTGCCGGCGGCGAACGTGACCGTCATCCGGTCGATCGGCACGACGCCGCCGAACCGCACCGTCAACTCGGTGACCGTGACGGCGTCAGCCATGCTCGTCTTGCTCCGGCGCCCGCCGCGAGAAGAGCCCGGCGATCTTGCGGCCGAGCTTGGCCATGTCCTTCGGGAACTGGTCGACGATGCCGCCCGGGGCGGTCATCAGCACCTGCAGCACGCCGATCCCGAAGAGGATCGTCGACAGTTGGGTCGAGACGCCCCAGTCGTTGAGCAGGGCAGGGAACACGCGCAGCAGGAAGGCTGCGACAACGGCGCCCCAGATGCTGTAGACGCCCCCCATCAGCACGACGGCGAGCAGCGTCACCGAGCTCTGCACGGGGAACTGCTGGACGGTCACGCCGCCGGCGGAGGCGGCGAGGAGAGCGCCGGACACCCCGGCCATGAACGAGGCGAGGGCGAACGCCCACAGCTTGTACAACACGGTGTTCACTCCGGCGGCGACGGCGGTGGCCTGGCTCTGGCGGATGGCGGCCCACGCCCGCCCCGGCTTGCGGCGGACGTGCCCGACGGCGACGAGGAACATCAGCCCGGCGACGATGACGCAGTAGCGGTAGTAGGCGGTGTCACCTTCAGCGATCGCCGGGCGGGGGAGCGCAGACGACGCGCCACCCGCCGCCGAGTTGCCGAAGAAACCGCCCCCGCCGTTCGGGAACTGCGTCGTCTGGAGGACGATCGTGATCGCGCCGGCGGCCATCAGCGTGATCAGCGCCAGGTACAGGCCGGACAGGCGCAGCGCCGGGAGTCCGATCAGGGTCCCGAGCAATCCCGTGACCACCCCGGCGATGAGCAGCAGCAGCGGGAACGGGATCGACGTCGCGTAGTTCAGCCGGAGGGCCACCCATGCCCCGACGGCCGCCAGCACGAACTGGCACAACGAGACCATCCCGACCCGGCCGATGAGCAGGCCGAGACCGAGGGTGATGATGCTGTAGATCACCGCTCCGGTCGTCACCAGCATCCAATAGCTGTTGAGCAACGCCGGCAGCCCGACGAGCATGAAGATCAACAGCGCGGCGACGATGATCCCCTGGACCGGGTTGCGGAACACCTCGAGCGGCCGGGTGGCCGGCCGCGTCGCGGCGACCTCCTCGGGTTCGAACGTCGTCGTCGTGAGTTCTGTGGTCACTGCGTCAGGTCCGCACGAGCGGGCGGCGGCGGGCGAACCACAGCAGTGCCACGATCGCCAGCACGAACGGGGTGATGTTGCGGAACTCCGCCAGTGTCTGGTCACCGATGTGGACGTCGGTGAACGCGTTGAGGGAGGACTGCACGATCCCGATCACGAACCCGGCGGCCAGCGTCACCCACAACGAGTTGAGCTGCCCGATGAGCGCCGCCGCCAGGGCCGGGATCACGAGGAAGGTCACCCCGACGGGGTCGAGCCCGACGAGGTCGCCGAGGAGGATCCCGGAGATCCCGCAGACGACCCCCGACCCGAGCCACGCCGCCGCCTCGACCCGGCGCACGGGCACGCCGAGCATGGCGGTGATCTCGCGATCGTTGGCGAGGGCGCGCATCGCCGTGCCGACCTTGGTGACGCGTAGGAACACCGCCGCGCCGGCCGTGACGACGATCGGGAACGCGACCCCGAGGATCTGCGTCCAGTTGATCCGCACGTCACCGAGTTGGTACTGCCACAGCCTGGTCGGCAGGGTGTAGTTCCGGGTCGTCGACGGTGGCCAGACCCACAGCATCACGCCGAGCAGGATCAGCAGCAGCCCGATGCTCGCGGTCGCCTTGACGAGCGGGTCGCGAGCGGCGAACGGCGGTCCGAAGAGCACGCCGTAGAGCAACGTCACGGCGGCGCCGAAGGCGATGCCCGCCCCATAGGCGAGCCACCGGTTGACGCCGCCGAGGAGCGACCACGCGATCAGGGCTCCGCAGGCCCCGATCGCGCCGTAAGCGAGGTTGAGCACCCCGGTGGCCCGGAAGAGGACGACCAATCCGACCCCGGACATCGCGAACACGCCCCCCAGCGCCACGCCGAGGACGAGGAACGGCTTGAGGTCGTCGAAGCTAGGCACCGGCGACCCCCACCGTCCGAATCCCCACGGGCGCCGACGCTACCCGACGTTCAGTCCGAGCTCCTGCTCCTTGGCGCGGATCTCAGCCAGCGGGTTGCTGTCGAGCTCGGCGATCGGGAAGCAGTCCTCGACCTGGACCATCTTTTTGTCCTGCGGCGAGACCGTGATGTCGACGTTGTTCGAGACGTTCGAGCCGACGGTGCTGTCGAAGTACCACGGCTGGCACCAGATGTCACTGGTGAAGTTCTTGACGCTCTTGAACGCCTCGTTGACGCTCTCCTTGGTGATGTCACCCTGGATGCCGAGCAGGGCGTCGGTGGCGACGCGGCCGGCCAGATAGCCCATCTGGGCGAAGCTCGAGCTGGGGATGTCCTTGGCGTACTGCTCGCGGATCTCGTTCATGTGGTTCTGGTCCGGTTGGCCGGAGTCGAGCACGTTGAACTCGGCGTTGATCAGGAACTTGCCGTTCCACGCTGGGCCCAGCGCCTCGGCGACGGAGGGGTCGTTGGGCGGCGTGGAGCTCGCCCAGATGACCGAGTCGACGAGGCCCTGCTGCTCGATCGCTTGGAGCAACGGGACGACGTTCGGGCCGGTGTAATCGAGGACGACGCCGCCGCCGTCGCCGGCCTCCTGGACGAGGCGCTGGGCGAACCCGGCCGGGTCAGAGAACGGGGCGTCCTCGAGGATGCTCACGCCCTCCAGGCCGTTGTTCTTGGCGTACTCGACCACCCCGCTGTTGATCAGGTCGAAGCCCGGCTGGTTCGGCGAGGCGACGACCATTTTGCCTTCGGCACCGGCCCGCAGCGCGGCCTGCGCGCCGCCGAGGCTGGAGTAGTACGGGCCCATGTTGACGGCGGAGAAGTTGGGGCTGGTGAAGCAGTCCTGAGCCACGCCGGCGATGATCAGGTAGTAGTTCTGCTGGGCGTAGTAGTCCTTGTTGACGCTGCACTCGATCAGGCTCGTGCTGCCGACGATCCCGAGGACCTTGTCCTGCTCGATCAACTTCCGCGCCAGCGAGGCGATCTGCTGGGGGTCGATCTGCTCCTCTTCGGCGATGTACTGGATCGGCCGGCCGTTGATCCCACCGTTGTCGTTGACGCACTCGAAATAGGCCGCGGTCATTCCGGTGATCCAGGTGAAGTCGGCGACCGGCGCTTTGGTCGCCATCGCGCCGATCTTGATCGGCTCGCCCGTCGCCTTCTCGCCGGTGCCCATGCCGCACTCGCCCGGCTTCTGGATGTTGCTCGGCCCCTCGCCGGACGGCGCGGAGCCAGTCGGAGCGGTGCTGCCGGGTGCGGTGCTGCCGGGTGCGGTGCCCGGCGCAGTACTGCCCGGTGCGGTGGTGGCGGCCGGCGCCGTGGTCGCGGCCGGTGCGGTGGTCGCGGCCGGCGCGGTCGTCGCCGCACCTCCGCCCGTCGTGGTCGCCGCCCCGCCGCTGTCGTCGTCGTCACCGCACGCGGCGAGCACGAGCACGCCGGCTGCGGCGAGTCCCAGAAGTGAACGCTTCATGTCCCTCTCCCCCCTGCAGGTGAGTCCCCTACGTCTCCCCCGACGTGTTGGCGGCAACGTACACCGGCCGCGGCCGTCTCGGCAAGGTATCAAGGTCCCTGAGATGTTCGGATCGCGAACAGGGTCGGTACGGGCGGGCGAGGCCGTTCGCCGGTCGCGAACGGGCCCCTTGGCCCGAGAACGTGTGTCGTCCGACACTTGACCGCGAGCGGCCGTATCGCGAAGGGGATCGATGGACATGAGCGACACGAGCGACACGAGCAACGGCGTGGCGTCAGGGGGCGTGCTGCTGGTCGGCAGCGTTCCGCTGCGCAGCGCCGAAGAGGTGTTCCAGGTCATGGCCGCGGAGCTGGGGGACCGGGTTCGCCAGATCCCCGACGGTGAGACCGGGCCGCGCGCGGACTGGATCGTGTGGCAGTACCCGGTGCTGAGCTCGCGGCCGGAGTTCGAGGTCTGTCCACCGGGTCCCAGCTCCCACCGGAAGCTGCCGCGGCTGCGGGTCCGCGACGGCGAGTCGTTGGACACCCTGCGCTTCGGCGACCTGGGCTACGCCCAGGCGGCGCTCTCGTCGTTCAACGTGTTCGCCCGGCGCAAGCGGGACGGCCTGATCCCCGCCCATTGCCGGTTCCAGGTGTCGCTGCCGACTCCGCTCGCCCCGATCGCGGCGTTCATCGCGCCCGAGGACCAGGCCCGGATCGAGCCGCTCTATGAGGCCCGCATCCTCCACGAGCTGACCACGATCTTCGACCAGATCCCGCACGACCAGCTGGCGATCCAGTGGGACACCAACTTCGAGTTCGCCATGCTCGACGGAGTCATGCCGTCGTGGTTCACGGATCCCCGGTCGAGCATCGTCGAGCGCCTCGTCCGCCTCGGTCGCAGCATCCCGGCCGAGGTCCAGCTCGGCTACCACTTCTGCCACGGGCACGAGCAACACCACCGCGAGCGCCCGTACGACGCGCAGACCCTCGTCGACATCGCCAACGCTCTGTCGCTCAGCCTCGGCCGCACGCTCGACTGGATCCACCTCCCGGTGCAGGGCGGTCGCGTCGACGTCGCCTTCTTCGAGATCCTCGGCCAGCTCGCTCTGCGCCCGGAGACGCGGCTCTACCTCGGGCTGCTGCATCCCGCCGACGGGCTCGCCGGCGCCAAGGCCCGGCTCGTCGCCGCCCAGCGCTTCGTCCACGACTTCGGTGTGGCGACCGACTGCGGGTGGAGCCGGCACCGGCCCCAGGAGGTCGAGCCGCTGATCGAGCTCCATCGGCAGACCTCGACGCCGATCGAGGCGGTCACTCATCCGCACACCGCGTTCGCCTGGCCGGACGGGTGGGCGCGGATCCCGAACGAGGACTGGACCCACGACCCCGTCGACGCGTTCGGTGCGTCCTACGACAACGTCGCCCAGCACAGCTGGTATCGGAACCTCGACCCGACCGTGGACGAGCTCGCCCATCTGCTCGCCGACGGCGAGATCCTGGTCGACTACTCCGGTGGCACCGGGATCCTCGTCGACCGCCTCAAGCTGCGGATGTTCGACACCCAAGCCGGCGCGGTCATCGTCGACAGCTCGCCGAAGTTCCTCCGCGTCGCCCTGGAGAAGTTCGGCGACGATCCGCGGGTCGCCCTGCGCCTCCTGCGCTACCTGAAGGACGAGAAGCGGCTCCAGCGGCTCGAAGAGGTCCTCGGGCCGGAGCTCCTCGAGCGGGGTGTCGACGTGATCGCTTCCACCAACGCGATCCACCTGTACCCCGACCTCGCCGACACGGTGAGTTCGTGGCTCCGGGCGCTGCGCCCAGGCGGGCACGTCCTGATCAACTCGGGCAACATCCGCAACCCGCGGGCGCGACGCAGCGAGTGGATCCTCGACGAGACGGTGTGGGTGGTGGGCGACCTGGCCGAGGGTCTCGTCCGGACCGATCCGGCGTACGCGGCGTACGTGGGCGACCTCGACAACACCGAGCGGATGGCCGCCCATGCGGCGTTCCGGGACAAGGTGTTCCTGCACCCGCGGCCGCTCGACTTCTACCTCGAGACGCTCGAGCTCGCCGGGCTCAAGGTCGAGTCGGTGCGCGAGGCCAGCATCGAGGCCAGGGTGCAGGAGTGGTACGAGCTGCTGGTGACGTACAGCGACGCCGTGCTCGGTTGGGTGGGCGGCACGGAGAAGATCGACGGGGCACCGGCGACCGAGCAGGCCGTGGCCGACCGGCTCACGCTGATCCGCCACGCGATGGACGTGCTGTTCCACGGCCGCCCGACGTTCCAGGCCTGCTGGACCTACATCACGTGCGTGAACGGCTAGCCGACCGCGACCCCCGCCATCTGGGCGCGATCCTTCTCAGCGGGCGTTCTGGGCGCGATTGTTCTCGACGCCTGAGAATGATTGCGCCCAGATCGCAGCTCGGCCGTCCCCGAACTACCGTCCTGCCGACCATTGATCACACGGAGAATCCATGAAGCGCAGCACCGATCGCATCCTGACGACCCACGTCGGCAGCCTCGCCCGCCCGCACGACCTGCTCGACACGCTGAAGGAGAGGGAGAACGGCCGGCCGTACGACGCCGACCTGCTGGCCCGCCAGATCACCGAGGCGGTGGCCGACCGGGTGCGTCGCCAGGTCGAGTCGGGCATCGACATCGTCACGGACGGCGAGATGAGCAAGGTCAGCTTCCTCGGCTACATCAAGGACCGCCTGGGCGGGTTCGACGTCGACATGGGCGAGACCCGGATGGCGCCGTCGTGGCAGAAGGAGGTCGACGACTTCCCGGAGTACTACGCCGACTACTTCAAGAAGTACTCGTCGACGATCGCCCCGCTGCGCCGGATCATCTGTCGCGGGCCGATCAGCTACGTCGGCCAGGAGCTGCTCCAGATCGACATCGCCAATCTCAAGGCCGCGGCGGCGCCGTACGACGTCGCCGACGTGTTCATGCCGTCGACCGGCCCGAGCGGGTTCGGGCGCAACGAGTACTACGCCAGCCACGAGGAGTACCTCAATGCGGTGGCCGAGGCGTTGCGCGAGGAGTACCTGGCGATCGTCGAGGCCGGGTTCGTGCTGCAGGTCGACGACCCGTTGCTCATCGACATGCTCAGCAACCCGTCGCTCGAGGAGGGCGAGCGGGAGAAGGCGGCGTGGGTCCACGTGGAGGCGCTCAACCACGCCCTGCGGGGGATCCCCGCCGAGCAGATCCGTCACCACACGTGCTACGGGCTCAACCACGGGCCCCGCATCAACGACATCCCGTTGATCAAGGCGGTGCCGTTCATGATGGCCATCAATGCCGGCGCGAACAGCTTCGAGGTCGCCAACCCGCGGCACTACCACGAGTGGCGGATCTGGGAGGACGTCGACGTGCCCGAGGGCCGGATCCTGATGCCCGGCTTGATCGGTCACGCCACCAACTACGTCGAGCACCCGGAGTTCATCGCCGACTACATCGTCAAGTACGCCGGTCTCGTCGGCCGGGAGAACGTCATCGCCAGCGCCGACTGCGGCTTCTCGTCTCGCGCGTCGTACCACCCGGAGGTGCATCCGACGGTGGTCTGGCCGAAGTTCCAGGCGCTCGCCGACGGAGCCGCGCTCGCCACCAAGCAGCTCTGGGGCTGACTGCAAGAACGCGGGGAGGGCGTCAGATCTCGCGGCCGTCGAGGTAGACGATGCCCTTGTTGCCGTCGACGGTGATCGTCTGACCGGTCTTGATCACGGTCGTGCCGATGTTGGTGCCGACGACGGCGGGGACGCCGCACTCGCGGGCGACGATCGCGGCGTGCGACAGGACGCCGCCGACGTCGGAGACGACGGCCCCGGCGAGCGAGAACAGCGGGACCCAGGGCGGCAGGGTCATCTCGACGACCATGACCTCGCCCTCCTCGAGATCGTCGGCGGCCTGGGCGAGTGAGCGGCAGACCCGCGCCTTGCCGGTGTAGGTGCCGGGGGAGCCGGCCACGGCCTTGAGCGCGTCGGGGTCGGTGTTCTCCTCGGGCGGAACGATGCCGAGCAGGCGGAAGACGAGCGCGTCCATGAACGGGTCGGCGACCTCGGGCGGTGGGGGAGGTGTGCCGAGCTCCGTCGGCGGGCTCACCGCGCAGGACCGCTCGAAGCTGGCCCGCCGTTCGGCGACGAGCGCCCGCTTGTCGCCCCCGTTCTGGAGGGCGTCGACCAGTTCGTCGCGGTAGAGGAAGAAGACGTCGTCGCGCTCGTTGAACACCCCGTTGGCCACGAGGCGGTCGCCGACGGCGAGGATGAACCGGCGGAACACGGCGATGTACAGCTGGTCGATGTAGAAGGCGTGGTCCTCGGTCAGCGGGAAGCTGTACTTCGCCGCCTCGTACAGCTCGTCGAGCTTGGCCATCGTGTCCGGATCGTCGGCGAGCTTCTCGCGGAGCTTGGCGAACAGCTCCTCGCGGGCTTTGACATTGGCCTGGTACTGGAGCTCAGGATCGTCGCTCTCCGGGAGGTCCATCATCGACCGGATGCTGGAGAGCGGGATCGCCGGGTTCTCGTGCCAGGGCACGTCGGCGAGGTCGTAGACGGCGTCGTGGCGCCAGCCGTAGTCGAAGAGGAACTCGTCGAGCTGGCGGCGGAAGTCGCGCCCTTCGTCGCTCTCGTCGAGGGCGGCGAGCAGGTCCTCGCCCTGTTTGGACTCGAACAGCTCCTTCAGCGCCGGGCTGGCCAGTACCGTGCGGCTCAGCGCCCACAGACCCTTGGCGGCGTCGACGGAGGTCGTCCGGTAGCCCTGCAGCATCCGGTACGCCTCGGTGGGCTCCTCGGGCTCCATCACCTTGTCGTAGAGGTCGCAGAACGCGCTGCTGGACAGCAACACCATGTTGATGTGCCCGTGGATCCACCACTGGTAGCGCATCCGGTCGGTGAGCTCGTCGAGCTTGGCGACCAGCTCCTCGTCGCTCAACCGGCTCCAGTCGACGGTCTTGAGCGGGACGTTGGTGCTGATCACCTCCGGCTTCCACTTCTCCTCCCACGTCTTGCCCACGCCGGGCACGTCGCTGGCCAGCTTCTCGTGGTACGTCAGCATCCGCCGGGCGATCTCGGCCTCGTCGGGGAGCGGGTGGAAGGCGACGTAGAAGAAGTGGTTGATCTCCTTCGTCGTGACCATGATCGGACAGTCGTACTCGGCCTGCGCCTTGGTGAACCCCTCGGCCAGCGTGCGCACGACGAGATCGAACGAAAGCGGGGTGATCGGCCGCGGCGCGTGCATCTTGTCGAGCGCCCAGAACCCCTCGATCTCGTCCGGTTTCGGAAAGACGACTTCGTCGGTCGTGGTGGTCACGTTCGATCCCCCTGTTGATCTGAGCGCCGACCGTGCCCGGTGGCCGGCGACGGGCGAAGGTTACCAACTCGCCGCAACACGTCAGGTTGCCTGACGCGTCGGTAGCGTCGCGGACTCGTGAGGCCCCACCGTGCGCCGCGACGGACCGACGCCGGCACGAAGCTGGTGCTGCTCGGCACCGGCGGCGGTGGCCACCCCAGGGTCAGCCGGTGTGGGTTCGCCAACGCGGTCGTGGTCGACGACGCCGTCTACGTCGTCGACTGCGGCGAGGGCGTGCACCAGCAGCTGTGGCGGGCCGGGCTCACGGTCAACCCGGCGTTCGCCCCGACCTGGCCGGCGGTGCGGGCGCTGTTCGTGACCCACCTCCACGCCGACCACATCGTGGACCTGGCCAACCTGTTCCAGATGAGCTGGCCGCCGCCGACGATCGACGTCTACGGGCCGGCACCGGCCGGTCTGCCGATCCCCGAGTTCCCGCCGGGGGCCTCCCGCCCGCTGGCGTTCGCCGACGAGCCCGCCCCCGGCATTCGGGGCACGGTCGGGCACCTGATGCGGGCGTTCGCCTACAACATCAACCTGCGGGTGGCCGACGAGGGCCGGATCAACGTCGCCGACTCCGTTCGGGTCCACGAGGTCGGGGTGCGGCGCGGCGACTACGCACCCGACATCGACCTCGGCGTCGTCGGCGACGGGAGCAGTGCCAGCGCCGCATCACCGTCGATGGAGCCGGTCGAGATCTACCCGGAGGACGACCGCGGCGTCCGGGTCAGCGCGATCCTCGTCCAGCACGCGCCGGTGTTCCCGGCGTTCGGGTTCCGCTTCGACACCCCGGACGGCTCGGTCGTGTTCTCCGGGGACACCGGCCCGTGCGAGAACGTCGTCCGCCTCGCCCGGGGCGCCGACGTGCTCGTCCACGAGGTCATCGACATCGACCGGCTGATGGGGCGCGTCTCCCGCATGCCCAACCGGGACGCCCTGCGGAACCACCTGGCGAGCTCGCACTCGGCGCCCGAGGAGGTGGGAGAGGTCGCCAAGCGGGCCGGCGTGGCCACGGTCGTGCTGTCGCACCTCGTGCCCGGCGATCTCGAGCCGACCGTCGACGAGTGGGAGGCACGGGTGCGCCCCCACGTCGACGGCGAGGTGGTCTGCGGCGTCGACCTCGACGAGTTCGGACTGCCGTCCTAACGGATCTGTGTCACCGAATCCGTCGTCGCCGGCGGATTCGGTGACACAGACCGGCTGCCTAGGTGCGGTCGAGGCGGAGGAGAAAGTCCACGGCACGGGCGAAGATCGGCTCGATGTCGGACGCGCCCGTGAAGAAGTGGTCGGCGCCGGGGACGATCTCGAGCTCGACCGAGGCGCCGACCTCGCGCAGCCGGTCGGCGAAGCGGACGCTCTGGTCGCACGGCACCCAGGTGTCGGCCTCGCCGTGCTGGAGCAGGAACGGCGGCGCGGCGGCGTGGACGTGCGTCACCGGGCTGGCGGCGCGGGCCAGGTCGACGTGGTCGCCGATCGGACCTCCGAGGAGGGCGGCCTCGAAGGAATCGGTCGCCGCCCGGTCGAGGGCGAGCAGGTCGGTGATCGGATACCAGCACACGACCCCCGCCACCGCCGGCGCGTCCGTCGAGAGCGCGGCGAGCGCGGCGAGGTGGCCGCCCGCCGATGCCCCCCAGAGGTACGTGCGGTCGCCGTCCACGTCGAGCTGTTCGCCGGCCCCGCGCAGCCAGCGCAGCGCCGCGACGACGTCGTCGAGCTGGGCCGGGAAGTGGGCTTCCCCGCTGAACCGGTAGGCGGGCGTGGCGACCACGAAGCCGGCGTCGGTGAGCCGGTCGAAGAAGCCGCGGCTCCAGTCACGGGTCTCGCGAGGCGCCCGGTTGCGGTGGCTCTGCCGCCAGCCGCCACCGTGGACGTACACGAGCAGCGGGCGCGGACCCTCAGCGGGCTCACTCGGCCGGTAGACGTCGAGCTCCAACGCCCGGAACCCCTCGCGCTCGGCGAACACGGTGCCCCGCTCGACCTGCATCGGAAACGATGTAGCAGACGCCGGCAGGCCGCGCCGTAGGGTGCTCGTCCGTGCCCGCAGCCCGTCCCGACTTCCCACCTGAGTACGGCGTCCCGGCGGAGACGGACGGCATGCTGCCGTGGGACTTCGTCGAGGAGCGCCTGCGGGCGGCCCCGAACTACTGGGTGGCGACGGTCGGACCCGGAGGTGCGCCCCACGCCCGCCCCGTCGACGGCGTGTGGGTCGACGGCGCGCTCACCTTCGGCGGTTCGCCGAAGACGAGATGGGTGCGCAACTTGCAGGACAACCCGAAGATCTCCGTACACGTGCCGGGCGACGACGACGTGGTCATCCTCGAGGGCACGGCCGAGCTGGTGACCGACGCCGATCACCCGCTCGTCGCCCCGTCGAGCGAGGCCCAGCGGGCCAAGTACCCGCAGTACTACGGGGAGGACACGCCGTTCCGGCCGTTCTGGATGGTCCGGCCGGCGGTGGTGTACGCCTGGAGCCTCAGCGGGTTCCCGGGCAACGTCACCCGCTGGCGCATGGACTGATCCGCCGGCTCGGCCACACTGAGGTGGTGGCCACGCTGGACGAGGCGATCGAGCGCTCGGCGGCGCCGGGGGACAGCCGGCGGGCGATCGAGCGGCTCGTCGACGCCCGGCCCGACGCGGCCAAGCTCCTCGCCGACGATCCGGACCTCATCGCCGCCACTGTCGCCGTCACCGGGCTGAGCCGGTCGCTGTCGCGAGTCGTGGAGACCGACCCGGAGGCGCTGTCGGTGCTCGCCGCGCTCGACCAGCGGGTTCCGATCGGGACCGGCACCGTCGACGAGTTGGTCGCCGCCCAGCGTCGCGAGGAGCTCCGCATCGCCGCCCGCGATCTCCTCGGCCTCGACCCGCTCGAGGTGACGGTCGCGGCGATCTCGGCCGTCGCCGCCGACGTCGTCAGGGTCGCCCTCGATCTCGTGGCGGCGGACGGGCCTCCGCTCGCCGTGATCGGCATGGGCAAGCTCGGCGGCGACGAGCTCAACTACGCCAGCGACATCGACCTGATGTTCGTCGGCGAAGGCGAGCCCGCCAACCTGGAGCGGGCGGCTCGCCGGCTCGTCGAGACGGTACGCCGCTGCTACCGGGTCGACGCCGGCCTGCGCCCGGAAGGCCGTGCCGGTCCGCTGGTCCGCTCGCTCGCCTCGTTCGAGGCCTACTGGGATCGGTGGGCCCAGCCGTGGGAGTTCCAGGCGCTGCTCAAGGCCCGTCCCATCGCCGGCGACCAGGAGCTCGGTGCCGCGTTCGGGGCCGCCGCCGAGCGCCACCTGTGGGCGCGGACGTTCAGCGCCGACGACCTGCGCACCTTGCGTCACCTCAAGGCCCGCGCCGAGGGCGAGCTCGCTCGCCGCGGGCTGACCGATCGCGAGGTGAAGCGCGGCCGGGGTGGGATCCGGGACATCGAGTTCGCCGTGCAGCTGCTCCAGCTCGTCCACGGGCGGCTCGATCCCGATCTGCGGTCGCCGACGACGCTAACGGCGCTGGCTGAGCTCGGCACGGCCGGCTACGTCGACGACGACGACGCCAGCCGGCTCGCCGAGGCGTATCGCTTCCTCCGCGGGCTCGAGCACCGGCTCCAGCTGCGCGACAGCAGCCAGGTGTACGCGATGCCGGTTGCCGAGGGCGAGCGCATGCGCATCGCTCGCACGCTGGGATTCCGCGACTCGGTGGTTGGCAGCGCGGTCGAGCAGCTCGACGACGCGCTCGCCCGTCACCAGGCCACGGTGCGCGCGATTCACGAACGGCTCTACTTCCGTCCGCTGCTCGAGGCGTTCGCCACCGAGGACGAGGAGTTGCTCCGTCGGCCGGGCGCGATCGAGGCGCGGCTGAGCGCGTTCGGGTTCTCCGACGGGCTGCGCACCCGGGCCGCGGTGAGGGAACTGACCCGCGGCTTCAACCGCACCTCCCGGCTGATGCAGCAGGTCCTGCCGTTGATCCTCGGCTGGCTCTCGGAAAGTCCCGACCCCGACCTCGGGCTGCTCAACGTGCGCAACCTGTTCAACGATCCGCGGCGGACCGCCGAGCTGACTCGAACGTTTAGGGAGTCGCCGGAGGCGGCGCGGCGGCTGTGTCACCTGGTTGGCACCAGCCGGCTGGCGGCCGACACCCTGCAACGCAACCCCGAGCTCGTCGACCGGCTCCCCGATCCGGCCCGGCTGACCACCCGGGAGCGGGGCCAGCTGGTCGAGTCGGCGATGCTCGCCCTCGGCTGGCGAGACGAGCTCGCCGAACGCCAGCGGGCGTTGCGGCGGTGGAAGGATCGCCACCTTCTGGGCGTGATGGCCCGCGACGTGCTCCACGGCGCATCGGTCGCCGATGTGGGCGGCGGCATCACGGCGATCGCCGAGGCGAGCCTGGAGGCTGCGCTGCGCGCCGTCGGCGCCGTGCGCTCGTCGCTGCCGTTCGCCGTGATCGCCCTCGGGCGGTTCGGGGGCGCGGAGCTCTCGTACGCGAGCGACCTCGACGTGGTGTTCGTGTACGACGGATCGGCGGCGAGCGACTTCGAGGAGGCGACCCGCGTGGCGACGCGGCTCCGGCAGTTCGTCATCGGCGCGACACCGGCCGAGCGGATCTGGAGCGTCGACCTCGACCTCCGCCCGGAAGGGAAGAAAGGCCCGGTCGCCCGCTCGGTCGAGGGGTACGCGACGTACTTCCACCGGTGGGCGCTGGCGTGGGAGCGGCAGGCCATGCTGCGGGCTCGGCCGGTCGCCGGCGACGCGGATGTGGCGGCCCGGTTCATGGCTCTGCTCGAGGGGTTCGTGTGGGAGCCTGGGCTGTCCGTCGACGACGTCCGCGAGATCCGGCGGACGAAGGCTCGCATCGAGCGGGAGCGCATCCCGCCTGGCGAGGATCCGGCGTTCCACCTCAAGCTGGGGCGGGGGTCACTCTCGGATGTGGAGTGGACGGTGCAGTTGCTGCAGTTGCGGTGGGGCGTGCGGTCACCGTCGACGATGGGTGGGATTCACGCCCTAGTCGAGCACGAGGTCTTGGCGCGGGACGACGCCGAGGTGCTGGCGACGGCGTACCGCTTCTGCGAGGCCACGCGGAACCGTCTGTACCTGGTCGCCAGCGGTCCCGGCGACGCGCTGCCGCCCCAGGAGTCGACGCTGCTCCGCTGGCTCGCCCGCTCGCTCGACACCACCCCGTCGCAGCTACGCGAGGACTACCGCCGCGTCACCCGCCGGGCGCGGCGGGTGATGGAGCGCTTGTTCTACGAGTCGTGACGCCCGCACCCATGCTGGGCTCGGCTCCACCGCTTTGTGTCACCGAAACCGCCGGTTGCCGGCGAGAACGGTGACACAAACCGAGTGATGTCGCAGTTGGGTCGAGCTATTCGCCAGTGGGTTGGCGACCGGTGTAGGCGAGCAGTTTGTCTTGCGGGGACGCGTCGTCCGGAACGTCGATCGCCGGCTTGAACATGCCTTTGCGTTGCTCGTCGGTGAGGCGACCGTAAATCATGCCGTAGGCGGCCTCGGCGAGTCCCTCCGGCATCCGGGCGTCCTGCTCGGTTGCCCGGGCGAGATCCCAGCCGTGCACCAGCTGGTCGTTGAATGCGATGGCCAACGATGGCCCCGTCGCCTCGATCACGCCCGGTTGGCCGAAGACTTCCAGCACGTCTTGGCGGACCCGTTCGAAGTCGGCCCGGGGGTTATCGCTGATCAGGTCGGGCGGATCTGGCGACGGCAGGGACACGTCCTCACCGCGGGCCGACCCGGCAAAGTAGCGCTGAGTGTCCACCATGTGGTTCATCAGCGCGCGCACGTCCCACTCGTCACATGGTGTGCGGGCATCGAGGTCGTTTGCCGCACCCGCGATCTTCTCGCCCGTCCAGTCGCTGGCCCGTCGGTACAGCTGCAGCAGGTCGTCCACGACGATCTCCTTTCACCTCTGTCGCTCGCGCATACCCCGAAAAACGAGCGTGCACACGGCGACGGGCGGTGTCCCGACCCGGGCTGGAAGGGCCTGCCGACGGCGCGGGGGCAGACCTGGGGCAGGCGACCACGACTTCCGGCTCGCCGCGAGCCGCCCGGAACGGCGCCCGGTGAAGCCTGCAAATCCGCCGGTTCCGCTGCTCGCCACGATCGGGTGCTGGCAACGTCCAACGAGTTCTGAGCCGGTGGAGAGGTCCGGGTCCGCCGCGGCCACACCAACCGCCGACAGATCGGCGACCGTCGCGACCCCGAATCGGTGACCGACTGCCGGCAGCAGCTTTCGGGAAAGTCGCTCGGCGGACCGCGCCCAGAACGTCAGCATCGAGCGCCACACCCGTAGGCAATTCGATCCGCCCGTAGTTGTGCATAGTTGCTCCTGTTCGCAAGCTCCGCGATGCCATTCGCTCGCGGTGCGGTCTGTCGCAGTCGCCGTCAACAGTCCGCCGACTCGAGGATGGCAAGGAACGCTCCTGAGCCGATCACCGTTGCGCCGGCGGCCTCGACATCGCGCCGCAAGGCGCGGTCGGAGGTCACCACCGTTGCGTCCGGAATCTCGGCGAGGAGCGATCGGATCAGGTCGTCAGCCGCGTCGCGGCCGCGTCGCGTGGCGTAGCGGACCGCGATTCCATCGTGGTCGCCCTCGGGCAGGTCGGGCTGTGCCACGTCGAGCACGAGCGTCGCCGGCGCACCGAGACACTTCAGACGGCCCAGCAGTCGCCGTGCCGCCGCTGGTCGGTCACGCCACCAGCCGTCGGCGACCGACCCGATCACGTTGTTGCCGTCGACCACGAGGATGCTTGTAGCGTCGCGCACGCGGGAATCCCGATCACCGCGACCGGCTGCAGTGATACTCACAGTCCAATAACTGTTCGGATCAGACGTGCCTTGCACGCCCAACCCACAACGCCAGCACCCTCACTCGGATTGCTCAGCGGTCGCCTCGGTCGGGTTGCCGCGCGCGTCGCACGGCGTCGCGAGCGGGTCCTTCAGGAGTTTCGCTTCGTCCTCGATCAGGGTGATCGTGTAGCGCATCCCACGCGGCCCGATGCTGCCGCTTCCGCCGTGAAAGGGCGAGCTGAGCAGCGCGACGGCGAGCAGGCTGCTGACGATGATGGCGGTCACCGTGCCGATGAAGGCCCCCTGGCCGAGGGCGCGCTCCGCCGGGTCGGCGTAGAGCAGGACGAAGCCGACGACGCCGACCGCGGCGATGATCAGCATGAGCCAGAGCAGGTCGGGCAACGAACCGTTCGCCTCGAGCAGCCGTTGGCGGCGCGCGTCGTCCCGCGCGCTCATGCCCTCGAACCACTCCTTGTACGCCGTGCCCTCGCGCATCGTCGCGATCTCGGCGCGCGGCAACTCTGCCTCAAGCCGCTCAATCCAGGTGTCGACGAGCGTGCTGCGCTGGCCCCGCTTCATCGCCGGCCACTCGTCCTCGACGACCGCCCGCGCGTAGCAGGCCAGCTCGCCCCCGAGGAGGTTCCGTTTGGAATCAGGCTGGAGCAGCGAGGCGACCTGGTACTGCTCGAACACCGCGGTTGCCTCCTGCTCGGCCTGCACATTGGCGTGCGAGTAGCCCTGGAAGGCGAGCAGGATGACGAAGCCGAGCACGATCGCGAAGCCGGCGCCGACGAACCCGAAGATGCCCGAGGCGCGATCGGAGTCGCGGAAGTGGCCGCCCTCCGGGGCGAGGCGCGCACGCAAGAAGAGCATCGCGGCGACGCTGACCACCACGGAGCCGGCGATGACCGCGATCGCAACGCCGATGCTCACGGCTCGACGACCACAGGGACCAGCGGGAAGGCGACGCCGTCGACGAGCCTGCGGTTCTTCGTCAGCCGCAGACCCGGGATCACCCCGAGCGAGACGAGCGAGAAGATCATCGCCGGGGCCTCCAGTGCCGAGCCCAGGCCGCGCCGGGCTGCTCGAGCCCGAGCACCTGAGCGGCGACCTCCTCGACGGTGCGGTCGGAGATCAGTCCCGCGATCGGAAGCTCAACAAGGTCGAGCACGTCGCCGCTGGCCACCGCCGGTTCGACGGTCGCCGCCAGCCACGGCACGGTGAAGCACCGCTGGCGTAGCGATGCCCGCTCGACCGCTTGGGCGTCGAAGGCGGCGCACTCGTCGGCGTCGAAGTGGCGCACAAAGAGCGGCAGCACGTCGGCGTCCTCGACGTCACGGTGGGCGGCGAGCACTTCCCTGAGCTCCCCGGCGGGAGCGAGCGCGTCGCGCGCGTCGAGCGTCGAGCCGAGATGCTCGAGCAGGTCCTCGACGCGGTGATGCAGCCGCAACTCGGCCGCGTACCCGTCGAACCAGCGTGACCGGTCGGGGATCGCCGGCCTGGCCGGCATGGGCGCTGGCGTATTCGGACGTCGGTGCACGATGGAACGGTGGGCTCGGCCGCTTGCCGCGCACCTGCCACCCGCTTGCCGTCGGCTTGCCTCGCCGCGAAGGACCAGCCGCGCGCCGCGGCAGGCCTCGTCGTCGTGAGCGGACTAGCGGGGACGGGCATGTTGACGATCGCCCGGCCTCTGGCCGACGCCATCGCCGCCGAAGTGCTTGTCAAGGACATGGTGGGGGCCGCGCGGTGGCGTCGCGACACTCGACCGGAACAGGATCGTGGTGGGTGAAGCACGAGGTGTCGACGAGTCGACGTCGATGGCCGGTGGGACCATCGCGACGTCGAACGTGCAGATCGTGGCGTCCGCCCGGCGCGCTACGTCGTCGGGACAACGCGAACCAGGAGAGGCGGTGGCGGTCAGCCCTCGCCGACGGACGTGTTGCGGAGGTTCATCTCGCCGCCGTCGAGTCACCGCAGAACCGGGAACACGAGATGGGTGACCCGGTCGCCTTGGACGCAAACCGTCGGGTTGCCGAGCAGGACGTCTTCTGAGGAGAGTTCGCCGAAGAAGGGCCGGTTTCCCGCGCCCATCACCACCGGCACCAGGTCGACGGCCACCTCGTCCAGCAGCCCCAGGTCCAGGCACTGCCGGGCGATGGTTCCCCCGGCGACGGCGACCACCCCGTCGCGGGCGAGCTCCTGCGCCCGTGCGATCGCGGCCTCGACCCCGTCGGTCACGAAGGAGAACGGCGCGTCGGGGTGGGCGTCGACCCAGGCCGTCGGGACCCGGTGCGTCACCACGACAACAGGGACGTCCAGCGTGTGCCGGCCCTGCCAGCCCTCGGTCACGTCGAACAGCGTCCGACCACAGACCAGCGCACCCAGCGAGGACACCCACCGCCGCCAGTGCTCTGCACTCGGCGGGGTGAGGTGAACGCTGAAGTCCCCAGCGGGGGTCGGGATCGTGACCTCTCCGTTCTGCAGCCAGTCGAACAACGGGCCGATGGTGTTGTCCTGCTTGGCGACGTACCCGTCGAGAGACATGATCGCCTGCGCCTGCACTTTGCCCACGGAGCCTCCCTCCTCAGGTGCGCTGGGGTCGGTAGACGTGCACAACGACGCCGCTGGGGAACGGCGTGGTCTCGACGAGGTCCAGATGCCGCGACTCCGGCAGCTGGTCGAACAGGGCCTGTCCGCGGCCCAGGACCAGCGGCTGGACCAGTAGGCAGTACTCGTCGATCAGGTCAGCCGCGGCGAGCCCGCCGGCCAACCGGCTACCGCCCCAGACGATCACGTCCGGGCCGGGCTCGGCCTTGATGGCGGCGATCTCGGTCGTGAGATCGCCCCGCGCGACCCGGGTTCTGGGCCAGGTGGCCTCGGCGTCGCTGAGCGTCTTCGAGAACACGACCTTTGGGATGTCGTTCATCGGCCGCGCGTACGGGTCGTCGGACTGCGGCCAGTAGGACGACATCTCCTGGTACGTGATGCGACCCATGAGGTGGGCACCGGCCTTACTGATGCGGTCGAGCTTCCACTGCTTCAGGTCAGCGCCTTCGGGGACCGCGACCGCCGGGTGCTCACGGTCGCTGCCGACGAACCCGTCCAGCGACATCGACATGTACAGAATGACGTCTCGCACGACTATCTCTCGTTGCTGGTGGG
Source organism: Actinomycetota bacterium (assembly GCA_046723555.1). Lineage (GTDB taxonomy): Bacteria > Actinomycetota > Acidimicrobiia > Acidimicrobiales > Ilumatobacteraceae > JALZMG01. Next base: position 23,422 of record JBKOUV010000348.1, read on the forward strand.
GTTTATCTGGGCGCCATCGTTCTCATCCCAGCTTCTGGGTGCAGATCTTCACAACGTTTGAGAACAACTGCGCCCAGATCGGCTGGTGAGAACAACTGCGCCCAGATTCGGGCGCGCAGTAGACGCGGTTCCGAGCGTCGATGGTCAGATGTCGTAGTAGAGGTGGAACTCCCACGGGTGCGGGCGGAGGCGGACGGCGTCGATCTCGCTGGCCCGCTTGTACTCGACCCAGGTCTCGATCAGGTCGTCGGTGAAGACGCCGCCGGCCTTGAGGAACTCGCTGTCGGCTTCCAGTGCCGCGAGCGACTCGTCGAGTGATCCGGGCACCTGCGGCACCTTCTTCAGCTCCTCCGGCGGGAGGTCGTAGAGATCCTTGTCGACGGGGTCCGGTGGCTCGGTCTTGTTCATCACGCCGTCGAGCCCGGCCATCAACATCGCCGGGAACGCCAGGTACGGGTTGCACGACGGGTCGGGGCAGCGGAACTCGAGCCGCTTCGCCTTGGGGCTCGTCGAGTACAGCGGGATCCGCACGCACGCCGAGCGGTTGCGCTGGCTGTAGACGAGGTTGACCGGAGCCTCATACCCGGGGACGAGCCGCTTGTAGCTGTTCGTCGTCGGGGCGGCGAAGGCGAGGATCGCCGGGGCGTGGGCGAGGAGCCCGCCGATGTACCAGCGCGCCATATCGGACAGACCGGCGTAGCCGACCTCGTCGAAGAACAGCGGCTCGTCGCCCTGCCACAGCGACTGGTGCACGTGCATCCCCGAGCCGTTGTCCTGGAAGATCGGCTTGGGCATGAACGTCGCGGAAAGGCCGTGCTTCCTGGCCACGTTCTTAACGATGTACTTGTACAGCATCAGCTTGTCGGCCATCGCCAGCAGCGTGTCGAAGCGCATGTCGATCTCGGCCTGCCCGGCGGTGCCGACCTCGTGGTGCTGGACCTCGACCTCGATCCCGAGACGCTCCATCGTGAGGATCATCTCCGAGCGCAGATCCTGGAAGTGGTCCATCGGCGGGACCGGGAAGTACCCCTCCTTGTACCGCGGCTTGTAGCCGAGGTTGGGACCCTCGTCACGGCCGGTGTTCCACGACCCCTCGACCGAGTCGACCTGGTAGAACGCCGAGCGCTGGTCCTGCGAGAAACGCACGTCGTTGAACACGTAGAACTCGGCCTCGGGGCCGAAGTAGGCGGTGTCGGCGATGCCGGTCGACCGCAGGTACTCCTCGGCCTTCTTGGCGATGTAGCGCGGGTCGCGGGAGTACGACTCACCGGTTACCGGATCCCGCACGAAGCAGTTGAGGACGAGCGTCTTGTGCTGAAGGAACGGGTCGATCACGGCCGTGTCGGGGTCGGGCATGAGGATCATGTCCGACTCCTGGATCTCCTGAAAGCCGCGGATCGACGACCCGTCGAAGCCGTAGCCCTCCTCGAACGAGTTCTCGGTGAGCTCGTGGGCCGGCACCGAGAAGTGCTGCATCAGCCCCGGCAGGTCGCAGAAGCGGAGGTCGACGATCTCGACACCCTCCTCCTCGACGATGCCAAGGACCTCGGCCGGGTTCCGTTCAGTCACGTTTCCTCCATCATCTGCGCGCGGAATAGGGGCGGCGCTCGCTCGCCGCCGTCACGATGGCGGCCGGCCGTGTCCCGGCTGTTGCCCGATTGTTAACGCCGGATGAACACGTCGGCTCCGGCGGAACGGGGCATCGGGGCGCGAGACTGGTGGCCATGGAGCGGCAGCGGGACTACGTCCTGCGCTCGGTCGAGGAGCGCGGGGTGCGGCTGGTGCGTCTGTGGTTCACCGACGTGCTCGGGCAGTTGAAGAGCTTCGCGATCAGCCCCGCGGAGCTGGAGAACGCGCTCGAGGAAGGCATGACGTTCGACGGCTCGGCCATCGACGGCTTCTCCCGCGTGCAGGAGAGCGACGTGCTCGCCCGGCCCGACGCCAACAGCTTCGAGGTGCTCCCGTGGGCCGATCCCCAGGCTCCCGAGGCGCGGATCTTCTGCGACATCTTCAACCTCGACGGTACTCCGTTCGAGGGCGACCCTCGGCAGGTGCTGCGGCGCAACCTCGAGCGGGCGCGGGCCCGCGGCTTCACGTTCTACGTCGCCCCGGAGATGGAGTTCTTCTACTTCACCGCCGGCGACGACGGGCGCCCGACGCCGCTCGACACCGGCTCCTACTTCGACCTCACGACCGCCGACGTAGCCGGCTCGCTGCGCAAGCGCACGATCCAGACCCTGGAGGCGATGGGCATCCCCGTCGAGTACTCGTTCCACGAGGACTCGCCGAGCCAGCACGAGATCGATCTACGTCACACCGACGCGCTGTCGATGGCCGACAGCGTGATGACGTTCCGGCTGGTCGTGCGGGAGGCGGCGATCGGGGAGGGGCTCTACGCCACGTTCATGCCCAAGCCGCTCGAGGGGGTCCAGGGCTCGGGCATGCACACTCACCTGAGCCTGTTCGAGGGCGACGAGAACGCGTTCCACGAGCCCGGCGATCCGTACAAGCTGTCGAAGGTCGCCAAGGGGTTCATCGCCGGCCTGCTCCGCCACGCCCACGAGATCACCGCGGTCACCAACCAGACGGTGAACTCGTACAAGCGGCTGGTGCCCGGGTTCGAGGCTCCGGCGTACGTGAGCTGGGCCCGCAACAACCGCTCGGCGCTGGTGCGGGTGCCGGTCGCCAAGCGCAAGGCCCAGTCGACCCGCATCGAGTACCGCGCCCCCGATCCGGCGTGCAACCCGTACCTCGCCTTCGCCGTGATCCTCGCCGCCGGGCTGAAGGGGATCGAAGAGGGCTACGAGCTCGCACCCGAAGCGGCCACCAACATCTTCGAGCTCACCGACGAGGAGCGGGCGGCGGAACGGCTCGAGCCGCTGCCCCAGTCGCTCAACGACGCCCTCAACGCGATGGAGCAGTCCGAGCTCGTCGCCGAGGCCCTCGGCGAGCACATCTTCGAGTGGTTCCTGCGCAACAAGCGGCGGGAGTGGACGGGCTACAAGTCCCAGGTCACGCCGTTCGAGATCGACCGGTACCTACGGACGCTCTGAGCGCGGCGTGTTACCTTGCCGCGCATGTTGACCGACGAGCAGGTCGCCGAGGCCGCCTCCGCGCTCTACCAGGCGGAGCTCGACAACGAGCCGACGGCGGCGATCTCGGAGACCTATCCCGACGCCGACGTCGAGGACGCCTACCGCATCTCGATCGCCGTCACCGAACTCAAGGTCAAGGCCGGCCACATCGTCAAGGGCCACAAGATCGGCCTCACGTCGAAGGCGATGCGCGAGCTCACCGGCGCCTCCGAGCCGGACTACGGGACGCTGTTCGACGACTGGTTCATCCTCGAGGGCGGCATCGTCCCGCGCAGCCAGATGAACCGTCCGCTCGTGGAGGCCGAGCTCGCCTTCGTGCTGCGGGAGCCGCTCGTCGGGCCCGGCGTGAACGCCGTCGACGTGATCCGGGCGACCGACTTCGTGCTGCCGTGCCTCGAGGTCGTCGACGTCCGGCAGAAGAGCCGGGGGCCGAACCCGCTCGTCGACAGCATTTCCGACGCCGCGGCATGCGGCCGGGTCGTCCTCGGCGGCTGCCCGGCCCGGCTCACCGACGTCGACATCCGCCGGATCGGGGCGAGCCTGTCGATCAACGGCAGCGTCGAGCAGAGCGGCGTGGCGTCGGCGGTCATGGGCAACCCGATCAACGCCGTCGCCTGGTTGGCGAACAAGCTGCACGAGTTCGGTGTGGTGCCCGAGGTGGGACACGTGATCCTCTCCGGGTCGTTCATCAAGGCGATCCCCTTCGCCCCCGGCGACACGGTGATGGCGCTGTTCGACCGCCTCGGTGAGGTCAGCTTCGTCGCCGAGTAGCACGCGATGAGCGATGAGCGTCATATGCGCGCTCATCGCTCACCGCGGGTGGTGTGACGATGCGTCTCGGGGTCACCTTCAGCCATCCTGACCTGGGTGACGACCCGGGCTTCTTCAAGGAGTTCGCCCAGGCCGTGGAGGACGCCGGCTTCGACCATCTCCTCGCCGCCGAGCATGTCGTCGGCGGTCACCCCGAGCGGGCCGCCGGCGAGGCAGGACGCCAGGTCCACACGTACGACGTCCCGTACCACGAGCCGTTCGTCCTGCTCAGCCACCTCGGCGCGGTCACGACCCGGCTCGA
>JBKOUV010000016.1:0-64859 GCA_046723555.1 Actinomycetota bacterium
CGGCCGGTCGGTGATCTTCTTCAGCCGGCCGGCCAACTCGGTGGCGGTCGAGGCGAGCGCCGACCGCTCGCCCGTGACGCCGAGCAACCCGACGGAGTAGACGAAGCCGCGTGCCCGGGCCACGATGCGGACGAGTCGGTCGTCCGACGCGGTGGGAGCGGCCAGCAGCACCGTCTCCACGCCCGCCTCGTCGGCGGCCCGGCACCACGGCTCACATTCTTCGAGCGGCAGGTCGGGCAGGATGCACGCATCGATCCCCGCCGCCACGAGCCGCCCCGCGAAGCGGCGGTGACCGTCGTGGTGGACGAGGTTGTAGTAGGTCATCGCGGCCAGCGGGATGCCGACGTCCAGCCGAGCGGCGGCATCGAGAACGGCGGGCGGGGTGGCGCCCGCGTCGAGCGCCGCCTGCGACGCCCGCTGGATCACCGGCCCGTCGATGACCGGGTCGGAGAACGGGATACCGATCTCGATGCCGTCGGCGCCGGCGGCCGCGGCCGCCCGGATCGCGTCCTCCCATCCGGGGTAGCCGCCGGTGACGTACGGGACGAGCAGCTTGCGCCCGCGGTCACGGGCGGCGCGGAACTGGCGCTCCATCAGGCCGGCGCGCCCACACCGAGGTCCGCGCCGAGCAGCTGCATGGCCTGGTCGACGTCCTTGTCCCCGCGTCCGGAGAGGTTGACCAGCACCGTGCGGCCGGCCAGCGCGGGTGCCTCACGCACCACCCACGCGATCGCATGGGCCGGCTCGAAGGCGCTGAGGATCCCCTCGGTACGGGAGAGCAGGCTGAACGCATCGAGGACCTCGGCGTCCGACACCGACGGGTACTCCGCCCGGCCGATCGATCCGAGGAAGGAGTGCTCCGGTCCGACGCCGGGGTAGTCGAGGCCGGCCGACACCGAGTGGGCCTCCTCGACCTGTCCGTACTCGTCCTGCATCAGGTAGCTGCGCATGCCGTGGACGACCCCCGGGACGCCCCGGCCGACCGCGGCTCCGCCCGCGGGCTCGACGCCGACGAGGCGGGCCGTGCGATCGACGAAGCCGGAGAAGATCCCGGCGGCGTTGGATCCCCCGCCGACGCACGCGACGACGACGTCCGGTTCGCCGCCGAGCAACGCCCGGCACTGCTCGCGTGCCTCGTCGCCGACCACCCGCTGGAGCTCGCGCACCATCCACGGGTAGGGGTGCGGTCCCATCACCGAACCGATGCAGTAGTGGGTGTCGCCAACCGTGGCCACCCAGTCCCGCAGGGCCTCGTTGACGGCGTCCTTGAGCGTGCGGCTGCCGCTGTCGACGGCCTCGACCTCGGCGCCGAGCAGGCGCATGCGGAACACGTTGAGCTCCTGCCGGGCCACGTCGACGGCGCCCATGTAGATCTTGCAGTCCATCCCGAACAGCGCCGCCGCGGTGGCGGTGGCGACACCGTGCTGGCCGGCACCGGTCTCGGCGACCAGCCGGGTCTTCCCCATCCGCTTGGCCAGCAACGCCTGCCCGAGGACGTTGTTGATCTTGTGCGAGCCGGTGTGGTTGAGGTCCTCGCGCTTGAGCAGCAGGCGCAGCCCCAACTGTCCGCCGAGGTTGTGGCACTCGGTGATGATCGACGGCCGCCCGGCGTAGTCGCGCAGCACCGCATCGAGGTCGCCGCGGAACGTGGGGTCCGCCCATGCGTCCCGGAACGCCGCCTCCAGGTCGAGGCACGCCGGCATCAGCGTTTCCGGGACGAACCGGCCGCCGAACTCGCCGAAGCGGCCTTCCGCCGTCGGCTCCCCCATCAGCGAGGTTGCGTCACTCACTCGTCGGACCAGTCGTAGGGAAGGTCGTCGCCGCCGAGGTACGGCAGCGGCGCGGCGGCTCGCGCCCGCTCGACGAACCGCTTCACCTTGAGCGGGTCCTTCTTGCCCGGCGACCGCTCCACGCCGGTCGAGACGTCGACCCCCCACGGCTCGACCGCCTTCACCGCGTCGGCGACGTTGTCCGGATCGAGCCCGCCGGCGAGGATCAGCCGCTTGCCCTCCGGGACCTCGCCCGCCAGGCTCCAGTCGAAGAGCTGACCCGATCCGGGGGAGGCGCTGTCGACGAGGATCAGGTCCGTCGGCATCTCCTTCACGTCGGCGAGCTTCGAGGAGCCCGCCGGATACGCCTTGATCACCCACCGGGCCGCCTGCGCGACCTCTCTGACGACGTCCGGTCCTTCGTTTCCGTGAAGCTGCGCCGCCTTGACCCCGGATCGGTGGATGATGTCGGTCACCAGCTTGGGGTGCTCGTCGCGGAACACCCCGACCGTGAGGACTTCCGGGGGCAGCCGGCGGGTGATGTCGTACGCCTGCTGCGGAGCGATCTGCCGCGGCGAGGGGGCGAACACGAAGCCGACCGCGTCGGCGCCCATGGCCACCGCCAGCAGGGCGTCGTCCTCGTTGGTGATCCCGCAGATCTTCACGAACATGTGAGCGAAACGGTATCGCTCGCCCCCGCTCGTTACGGGGTTCGTTGCCCGACCCACGGGTGCTCGCGCAGGAACGTCCTGGCGACGTCGCGCCGGGACACCGGACCGAGCGTCCGGTTGCCCGCCACGCTGCCCATCCGCAGCCCCTCCACCTCGGCTGCCGTGCAGCTCGCCGGCGGGACGTCGATCCCGAGCAGCTCGACGGCGTTCAGGCCGAGGATGCGGCGCTTCACCGCGGGCGTCAGGGCGGGATACCCGAACTGCTCCTGGAACGCGGGGGTGATCTCAAAGGCGCGGAAGGCGGCGATCTGGTCCTGCGGCGAGCCGTACCAGATCGAATCGGTGCCCCAGAGGATCCGCTCCGGGCCGAAGGCGACGAGCAGCTTCCCGAGGACGTGCGCGGCCTCGTCCGGACTCCCCATCAGCCGGCGCCAGGTCGAGCCGAGCTCGGCGTAGACGTTGCCGGTCGTTCCGATCCCGGCCTCGGTGACGCTGCGCACGAGGCGGTCGACGCCCGGCCCGTCGGGGTCGTACGGACCCTCGGTCGAGCCGGCCTCGTAGCCGGAGTGGTACACGAGGAAGCGCAGGTCGGGGTGGGCCGCGGCGGCCGGGCCGACATCGACCGGCGAGGCGTACGGGTTGCCGCCGGACAGGCCCTTGTGCACGGCGATCGTCGGCACACCCGTCGACCGGCAGGCCTCGAGGAAGCGCTGCCCGACCGCCGGAGCCGCGCCGTCGTGGTCGTCGAGGAACCAACCCGAAGGGCTGTGGGTGTACACCTTCCAGGCGCTCAGCCGGTGGGACGCGGCGACCTCCTCCATCGACGCCACGGCCGCCTCGATCGGTCCGACGTCGGGGACCGCGTGGCCCTGGATCAGGACGTGGCCGTCGCCGCAGAGCCCGGCGGCCAGCGCCCGCCCCCGCTCCATCGCCTCGACCGACAGCGGATCGGCCGCGCCGACCACGGGCACCGCGGAGATCACGGCGACCCGCGTGTCGCTCTGGGCGAGCACAAGGTCGCGCCAGTACTCGGCCGAGAAGCAGTCGATCGGCTCGGCCTCGCCGCACGACGCCTGCGGGAACCCGAGGCCGAACTCACCCGACTCGAGGAAGTGGGTCTGCACGTCCACCACGACGTCCTCCGGCGGGGGCGGCGTGGTCGTCGATGGCTGTGGGGTGGTCTCCCGCGTCGTCGTCGACGGCGCACCGTGGACGGTCGAGGTGGCCTCCTCCGGATCGGTGATCGCCGATTCGGGAACGTTGAACGTCCCGCCGGGTTGGGTGCCCGCCGATCGCGAGCGGTCCCGGCTGCACGACTCGAGCGCGGCAAGACCGGCGATCATCCCGGCGGACGAGAGGAGGAACCGCCGGCGGGACCATCCGTGGCGGCGAGCGTGGTCGTCGACCGCGGCCCGGGCCCGGCGCATCGCCTCGGCGCGCAGCTCGTCCGTCGCCGGCGGCAGGAACTCGCCGTTCGAGCACGGCCACAGCTTCAGCGGCAACCCGGGGTCGGCGTCCTCACGCACGCGTGACCCTCACTCGGGAAGTGCGTGCTCGGGGACCACCGCGTCCACCGAGGGCTCACCGAGTCCCAGCCGGGTACGGGCACTGAACATGCGGCCGCGGGCCCGTTCGGCCGGCGCGACGGCCAGCAGGCCGATCGGCTTGTCGATGTCGTCGTAGATCGCCTCGATACCGCCGCGCATCAGATAGGTCTCGTGCCAGAAGCCGGTACCGGCCGAATCGCGGAGGAACTCCTTCCACCACTGCTGATGCGGGAGCTCGCGGGTCCACCGTTCGAGGGCATCGAGGTCGCGCCAGTACTGCCGCATCCCGAAGTGGGGCGGGATGAGCGAGAAGACGAAGTTCTCGTGGAGCAGGAGTCCGGGAGGATTCTGGGCGACGCCGGCCTGGATCTGGCGGCCGGTCCGGATCAGCTTGCGCAGCCCGCGGAGCTCGCGGACGCGCATGCCCAGGTAGATGACGACGAGGTCCGGGAACTCGGAGAGGTCGACGGTCCGCCGGTTGACGCCTGCGCGTTGTTCGACCATGCCCGCCACTGTGGCAGACCGTCCGCGGCGCGGCCAGCGCGGCGTCAGCGGGGCCGCATCTTGGCGAGCGCGACGGCCGGGTCGGGCGCCGTGACGAGCGCCTCTCCGACGAGGATCGCGTCGTAGCCGGCGTCGGCGAGGCGGCCGGCGTCGTAGCCGTCGCGGATGCCGGACTCGGCGACCTTGACCATCCCACCGGGGATCGCCTTCGCCATTCGCTCGGCGCGGTCGGTGTCGACCTCGAACGTGTACAGGTCGCGCTGGTTGACCCCGATCGTCGTCGCTCCGGCCTCGAGCGCCTGCTCGAGCTCGGGCTCGTCGTGCACCTCGACGAGGGTGTCGAGGTGGAGCTCGTGGGCGAGCTCGACGAAGTCGATCAGCTCGAGCTGGTCGAGGACGGCGACGATCAACAGCACCGCGTCGGCGCCCATCAGCCGGGCATCAGCGACGTCCCGCGCGTCGACCGTGAAGTCCTTGCGCAGCACGGGCAGGGCGGTCGCATCGCGCGCCGCTTGGAGGTCGGCCACCGATCCGCCGAAGAACTCCTCGTCGGTGAGCACGGACAGGCACGACGCCCCGCCGTGGGCGTACGCCATGGCGAGGTTGCCCGGGTCGAGCAGCTCGTCGAGAGCTCCTTTCGAGGGCGAGCGTCGCTTGACCTCGGCGATCACCGCCAGCTCGGGCGTCAGGGCCAGCGCCCGCCGGAACCCGCGGGTCGGCGGCGCTCGCCTGGCCTCCTCGACCAGCGGGTCGAGCGACCGCTGATCGGCGGCGGCGAACTCACGGTGGCGGGCGACGATCCGGTCGAGGTAGGTGTTCATCAACCAGCCGAGTGTTTCACGTCATCCGAGTGTTTCGCGTCGCGACGTGTCCGCAGGAAACCCTCGGGCGGCGCGAAACACTCGGGTGGTCAGAAGCCCAGACGGTCGGCGACCTCGGCGACGACGTCGTCGACCGGCACGCGGACCTGGTCGGTGGAGTCGCGGTCACGGATGGTCACGGCCTTGTCGTCGAGCGAGTCGAAGTCGACCGTGACGGCGAGCGGGGTGCCGATCTCGTCCTGGCGGCGGTAGCGGCGGCCGATCGCCTGGGTCTCGTCGTACTCGACCATGTAGCGCTGGCTGAGCGCCTTGCGCACGTCGTGGGCCATCGAGATCAGCGGCTCCTTGCGCGACAACGGCAGCACGGCGACCTGGTACGGGGCGAGGCGCGGGTGCAGTCGCAGGACGGTGCGCTTCTCGTCGTTGATGACGTCCTCGTCGTACGCGGCCAGGAGGAACGCGGCCATCGTGCGCGTCGCCCCGGCCGCCGGCTCGACGACGTAGGGGTAGAAGCGCTCCCCCGTCGCCTGGTCGAAGTAGTCGAGCCGCTCACCCGAGTGCTCGGCGTGCCGACGCAGGTCGAAGTCGGTGCGCTGGGCGATGCCTTCCAGCTCGTCGAAGCCCCACGGGAACCGGAACTCGACGTCGGACGTGCCCGACGAGTAGTGCGACAGCTCGTCGGAGGCGTGTGGCCGCAGCCGCAACAGGTCACGAGGGATGCCGTGGCGGACGTACCAGTCGAGGCGCTCGTTGCACCAGTACTCGTACCACTGGGCGCTCTCGGCCGGCGGCACGAAGAACTCGACCTCCATCAGCTCGAACTCGCGTGTGCGGAAGATCCAGTTCTGCGGCGTGATCTCGTTGCGGTACGCCTTGCCGACCTGGGCGATGCCAAACGGTGGCTTCTTGCGCGTCGTCGCCAGCACGTTGGCGAAGTTGACGAACATGCCCTGCGCCGTCTCGGGCCGCAGGTAGGCGACGGACGCCGACTCCTCGACGGGCCCGGCGTAGGTCTTGAACATGAGGTTGAACTGGCGGGCCTCGGTGAAGCTGCCGTGGGCGCCGCAGTTCGGACAGGTGTCGGGATCGTCGAGCTTGTCCTGGCGGAACCGCTGCTTGCAGTTGGTGCAGTCGACCAACGGGTCGTGGAAGCTGGCCAGGTGGCCGCTCGCCTCCCACACCTGCGGGGGACCGAGCGTCGCCGCATCGATCAGGACGACGTCGTCACGCTCCTGGACCATCGCCCGGATCCACGCCTCCTTCACGTTGCGCAACATCAGGGCGCCGAGGGGCCCGTAGTCGTAGGCGCTGCGGAACCCGCCGTAGATCTCGGCCGACGGGTACACGAACCCGCGGCGCTTGCACAGGTTGACGATCTGCTCCAGCTCGGTCGCGGGCATGGGCCAAGGCTACGACCGACCACCAAACGCTTTGGTCCGGAAATCGGTTGAAGGCGCAAGCAAAATCCGGACCAAGCAGCAGTCAGATGGGAACGGCGAGCGTCGCCGTGTACCCGTTTTGACCGTCACCGGTCACGGTGGCCAACTGCTGCGACACACCGTCGGCGAAGACCATGTCGGTGTCGAGCGACACCTGGGCGAGGTTGCCCACGCTCTGCTCGTAGCCGTCGGTGGCGTACGCGGCGGAGCACACGTCGGCCGGGAAGGCCAGCTGCGACGTGGCGACCGGCTCGCCGCCGCCGGTCGCGTCGTCGACGCCGGCGTAGACCTCGAAGTGGATGTGCGGCCAGCGCCCCGAGTAGCACGCCGGGAAGATGCTCGTGAACGTGACCCGACCGTCGGCGTCGGTCTCCTGGACGCCCCGCAGGTAGTTCTCGCTCTCCGCACCCGGCGAGTACATCGAGTACCGGCCCTCACGATCGCAGTGCCAGAGGTACACGGCCGCTCCGGCCAGCGGGGTGCAGCCGTTCGCCGTGTCGGTCACCGTCAACTCGACCGTGAGCGGGATGCCGTCGGCGACGCCGGAGGCCGACCCGATGCTGGAGCGGATGTCGCGGCGCACGATGCCGCTCTCGGCGAGCACATCGGGCCCGTTCGAGCCGTCGCCGGGATAGGGGCCGGCGGTCTCGTCGGGGATCGGCGCGCAACTCGCGCCGGACGTCGTCGCCGACGTCGAGCCGGACGAGCCGGACTGGGCGCTCGAGCCGGTCGAGTTCGCCGTCGTCGCCTCGACGCCCGAGGATCCGCCGGAGCGGCACGCCGCCAGCAGGGCCGCGCCGGCGCCCGCCCCGGCGAGGGCGAGGAGGCGCCGGCGGCCGATCAGTGTGGAGAGGTCGAACGCCAGTCCCCGGTCGTGGTTTTCGCGGTCGTGATGCTCCATGGCTCAGCCCTTGGTGAAGAAGAGTTGCAGCTCGATCACGCCTTGGTCGGCCGCCGAGAGGACGATCGGCGCGGTGGGGACGCTGACCCCGTAATCGGAGAACGTGACGTCGAGCGATCCGACGACCACGATGGTGTCGTCCACGAGCTGGACCTGGAGCGGCACGCTCACCCGCCTCGTGACCCCATGGATCGTCAGGTCGCCCACGGCGGTCACCGTCGTGGCCTCGCCGCTCGTGGCGGCCGAACCGAGCTCGATCGGCTCAGCCAGCACGAACGTCGCGGTCGGGTACGTCGACGTCTCGAGCGCTTCTTGCATCTCGTCGTCGCGCCGGCTGTCGTTGGTGGTGATCGCGGACACGTCGGCCTCGATCGACGCGGCGGTCAGCGTCGTGCCGTCGATGGTGATCGTGCCGGCGACGTCCGGGCTGCGTCCGACCGCCGTGGTCGACCCGATCCCGGCGAGCTCCTCGTCGATGCGGAAGCCGACGAAGGTTCCCGTCGAGTCGTCGTACGAGAACGTGCCGATCGACGTGTCCACCGCCCACGTCCCACTCACGTCGGTGACGGCGCCCGACGCCAGGCCGGCCCCGCCGTCGATCGCCTGGGTCGCCGACTGGAAGTCGACCGCAGCGGGCGCGTCGTCGTGCAGGAACCACCAGATCCCGCCACCGGCGACCGCCAGCAGGACGACCAGGACGCTCGCGCCGGCAATCAGCCAGCGGCGACGACGGCGCCGTCGGTGGGAGGGCGGTGATCCGTGATCGAGACTCGGTTGGGGGGCCACGGCGGTGTTCATGGCGGGCAAGCGTGAACGTCGAAGCTGAGTGCCAGCTGGGAACGGGCAGAGACTCTGCTCTCAGGTCACTCTCGAACGGCTCAGCGACGATTCACAGCCAACTCTCAGGATCGGCGACGAAACTGGTGCCGTGCCGGGTGAACACCTGCTGATCGTCGACGACGAGGACAACCTGCGCTCGATGCTGGCCGCCGCCCTCCGCCACCACGGCTTCGAGGTGTCGTCCGTCGCCAACGGTCGCGACGCCTTGGCGACCGTCACGACGGAGCGGCCGGACCTCGTCGTGCTCGACGTGATGCTCCCCGACCTCGACGGCTTCGAGGTGTGCCGGCGGATGCGGACCGGGGGCGACCGTACGCCGGTGCTGTTCCTGACCGCACGCGACGCCACCGAGGACAAGGTGCGCGGGCTCACCCTGGGCGGCGACGACTACCTGCAGAAGCCGTTCAGCCTCGAGGAGCTGGTCGCCCGGGTGGCAGCGGTGCTGCGCCGCACCGGGCGGGCCCGCGAGGACCGCACCGTCCTGACGTGCGGCGATCTCACGATGGACGACGACGCCCACCGGGTGGTGCGGGGCGGCGTCGAGGTGTCGCTCTCCCCCACCGAGTACAACCTGCTCCGCTACCTGTTGTTGAACCAGGGCCGGGTCGTGTCCAAGGCGCAGATCCTCGACCACGTCTGGCAGTACGACTTCGGCGGCGACGGCGGGATCGTCGAGACCTACATCGGCTATCTCCGCCGCAAGCTCGACAACGTCGAGCCTCGCCTGATCACGACCATCCGTGGCGTCGGTTACACGCTGCGCGAGCCCGTCACGTCGAGGTGACGCGAAGTGCGAGGGCTGTCACTCCGGGCGCGCCTGCTCGCCGGTATGGCGGTCGTGGTCGCCGCCCTCATCCTCGTCGCGATAACGGTCACGACGACCACCCGCGCCTACCTCATCGACCAGATCGACGACCGGCTCGCCGCCGCCGGAGGCCCTGAACGCGACGACCTCGGCCCCCACGGGCCGCCCGCCGGCGGCCCGGGCGAACGGCTCGGGGATCTCTACGAGGGCGTGATCGGTAGCGACGGTCAGCTGCGCACGATCTTCCCCTCGAACCCGAGCGGGGAGGAACTTCCAGCGCCCGACATCGATCCCGAACGGGCCGCCAGCGCCGCGTCCACCGGTGCTTCGTTCACGACCGGGGCCGTCGGCGGCGGTGACCTGCGGTACCGCGTGCGGGTCCGCGCCGGCGACGACGAACTGCACGTCACCGCCCTGCCGCTCACCGACGTGGACGAAACGATCTCCCGGTTGATCACCGTCGAGGTGGTCGCCACGCTGATCATCGTCGCCGTGCTCGGCGCCGTGACGTGGTGGGTGATCCGTCTCGGCATCCGACCGATCAAGCGGATGACCCGGACCGCAACCGCCATCGCCGCCGGCGAGCGGAACCTGTCCCAACGGGTCCCCGCAACGGCACCGTCCACCGAGGCCGGCCAGCTCGGGGTGGCGTTGAACGACATGCTCCAGACGCTGGAGACGGCGTTCGCCGAACGGACCGAGTCACAGGAGCGGCTGCGCCGGTTCGTCGCCGACGCCTCCCATGAGCTCCGCACGCCGGTGACGACGATCCGGGGCTACGCGGAGCTGTACCGCATGGGCGGACTCGCCGGACCGGGCGAGCTCGACGAGGCGATGCGGCGCACGGAGCAGGAGGCGGTGCGCATGGCCCGGCTCGTCGACGACCTGCTGGCCCTGGCCAAGTTTGACGCGGGCCGCCCACTCGATCTTCATCCGATCGACCTGACCGCGCTGATCGCCGACGCCGCGCGCGACGCCCGGGCCGTCGACCCCGACCGCCCGATCACGACCGAGCTCGACGGCCCCGTCGTGGTGCTCGGCGACGAGGACCGGCTGCGCCAGGTGCTCGCCAACGTCGTCGGCAACGCCCTCGTCCACACACCACGCGGCGCGCCGATCGAGTTGGCGGCGACGACGGCCGACGGCGACGCCCGCGTCACGGTGACCGATCACGGCCCGGGGATGGCCCCCGAGGTCGCCGCCCGGGTGACCGAGCGGTTCTACCGGGCCGACCGGGCCCGAGCCAGGGACCGGGGCGGGAGCGGGCTGGGGCTGGCGATCTCCGACGCCGCGGTGATCGCCCACGGCGGCACGATCACCGTCGAGAGCGCGCTCGGCGCGGGAACGACGGTGACGATCCGCCTGCCGCTGGCCACATAAGCGCGTCCGCCAATACCAGCCGATCTGGGCGCAGTTGTTCTCAGCCGCTGAGAAGATCTGCACCCAGAAGCCGGAGTGCTAGGGAACCTCTCAGCCGATCCTCCGCGAGCCGTCAGGTCGGGCCGGTTTGTTGGTGCCATCCCACCAACCCAGGAGGAACGATGAGGAACAGAGCCCTGCTTGGAGTGGCGGCTGGGCTGACGGCCCTGACCGTCGGCGCCGGCATCGCCTCGGCCCAGAGCAACGACGATGGCGGCACCGACGACTCGGTCGTCGAGCAGCCGCCGACGACCGACAACTCGACGACCGACAACTCGACGACCGACAACTCGACGACGGACAGCACCACTCCGCCCGACGACTCCCCGTCGCGTGGCGACCGGGCCGGCTGCGATCACGGCGCCTCGGACCAAGGCGACCAAGGCGACCAACGCGAGCAGGACGGCGCGCCCGGTGGAACGACCGCTCCCGACGACAGCTCGAGCTGACCGGCTTACTCGAACATCGCGATCGTGCGCAGGCGGCGTTCGATGTGATGCTCGAGCGCCCGGGTCGCCAGCACCCCCACCTCGTGGATGGCTGGTGACTCGGGCGCGCGGAGCGCCTCGTTCAACCGCCCGCCCAGCACGTCGCGGAGCAACCCGAGCGCGGCGGGACTGATCGGCGTGCCCGACCGGCACGACCGGCAGAGCACCCCGCCCTCGCCGAGGTCGAACGCCACCAGGGTCACGTCCGGCTCGGTTCCGCCGCAGCGCACACAGCCGTCGAGCTCGGGCTGCAGCCCCTCGGCGGCGAGCAACTTCCAGTAGAACGCCGGCACGACGAGCGGTGAGCCGCGCTCGGCGATCGTGCGCAGCACGCCGACGAGCATGCGATACAGGCGGGGGTTGGGCTCGCGCTCGAGGGCCAGCTGATCGGCGGCCTCGAGCACGGCGAGCGCCTGCGACGCCCGATCGAGACTCGCCAGCAGCGGCGACAGCGGTTCGACCGACTCGGCCTGGCTCACGATGTCGAGCTCCCGCCCTCGATAGAGCAGCAGCCGGACGTGGCTCATCGGCTCCAGGCGGGCGCCGAACTTCGACGTCGTCTTGCGCACCCCTTTGGCCACCGCGCGGACCTTGCCGTTCTCCTCGGTGAGCAGGACGACGATGCGATCGGCCTCCCCGAGCTTGTAGGTGCGCAACACGACGGCCGTGTCGCGGTACAGGTGACTCACGCCGTCATCCGTCGTCCAAGCCGCCGAAGCGACGACGGCGCGTGGAGTAGTCGTCGAGGGCCGAGGCCACATGCTCGGCGCCCAGCTCGTCGAACCCCACCGGCAGGAACACCAACTCGCCATACGCCAGCTCCCACACCAGGGACGGCGGCAGCCGCGTCGGTGGACCGAGGATCAACACCAGGTCCGGTTCGACATCGGCGGGCTCGTACAGGACACCGGCGACCGACTTCTCGTCGACCTTGACCCCCGGAGGCAACCGTCGCATCGCCTCGGCGAACCGCTCGCGCCCGTCGCTGACCGGATCGATGATCACCGTGCAGCGACCGTCGGCGACGACCAGCTCCCGGCGCGGCCGGTCGGTGGTGGCACCGTTACCGCCCTCCCCCTCGTACGCCCGCACGGTCACCCACGACCCCCCTGCGGCCGCGACCACGGAACCCAGCGCTTCGGCCCGCTCGTGCCACTGGCCGTCGTCGACCAGCTCCCACTGGCGCGACGTGCCCGCGACGATCATGACGTGCGCGAGCGAACCCATACCGGCATTCTCCCACGCGGACGCGGCGATGATTCGGCCATAGCCGACGTAGTTTGACGGGACCGTGTCCACCGCCGCCCAGAGTCGCAAGCCCCATGTCGCCTGCATCATGGATGGCAACGGGCGATGGGCAATGCGGCGCGGGCTGCCCCGCACCGCGGGCCACACCGAGGGCGAGGAGAACCTGGCCCGGGTGGTCCGGCTCGCCGTGCCGCGCGGGATCGGCTGGCTCACCGTCTTCGGCTTCTCGACGGAGAACTGGGTCCGCCCGCGGACC
The DNA here is from genome assembly GCA_046723555.1 of Actinomycetota bacterium. Taxonomy (GTDB): domain Bacteria; phylum Actinomycetota; class Acidimicrobiia; order Acidimicrobiales; family Ilumatobacteraceae; genus JALZMG01. The sequence continues at coordinate 12,709 of JBKOUV010000016.1, forward strand.
GAGGTCCGCCACATCCTCAGCCTCCATCACAAGCTCTTCGGCCGCGTCGCCGAGCTGAACGAACTGAACGTGCGGATCCAATGGATCGGCCGGCCGTTCGACACGGCCGACGCCCGCACCCCCCGCTACATCCAGCGGGCGATCCGCAACGCCATCGCCGACACCGAGCGGAACACCGGGATGCTGCTGACCGTGGCGTTCGACTACGGCGCCCGCCAGGAGCTCATCGACGCGGTGCGGCGCGCCCGGACTGAAGCCGTCGAGATCACCCCGCAGGTGATCGCCGAGCGCCTCTACCTGCCCGAGCTCCCGCCGGTCGACGTGCTCGTGCGCACCAGCGGCGAGCTGCGGATCTCCAACTTCCTGCTCTGGCAGAGCGCCGGGGCGGCGATCCACTTCACCGGCAAGACGTGGCCCGAGTTCGACGAACCCGAGCTGGACGCCGCCCTCGCGTTGGTCTCGTGACGCGGTGAGCGCGTCGACCGTGGACCTCCGTGTGGTCACCGCGGCACTGCCCGACGCCGAACAGCGCTCGGGTCAGGAGCGGATGGCCGAGCTCGTCGCCGAGGCGATCGAGTCCGGCCGCCACCTCGTCGTGCAGGCCGGCACCGGCACCGGCAAGACGCTCGCCTACCTGGTACCGGCGATCGAATCAGGCGCCCGCGTCGTGGTGGCGACGGCGACCAAGGCGCTGCAGGACCAGCTGGCGAACAAGGACCTGCCCTTCCTCGCCTCGGCGCTCCCGACCGAATTCGAGTGGGCCGTGCTCAAGGGGCGCAGCAACTACTTGTGCCTCCAGCGGCTACGGGAGGTGCAGACCCCCGGCCAGGACCAGCTCGAGCTGGAAGGCATGGGTGGCTCCATCGGCGACGAGATCCGCAAGCTCGCCCGCTGGGCCGGCCGCACCGCCACCGGCGACGCCGCCGAACTCACGTGGGCGCCGACCGACGCGGCCTGGCGGTCGGTGAGCGTGGGCAGCGACGAGTGTCCCGGTGCCGACCGCTGCCCGATGGGCGAGCCGTGCTTCGCCGAGCGCGCCCGCCGGCGGGCGTCCGCCGCCGACGTGGTCGTCGTCAACACCCATCTCTACGGCCTCGACGTCGGCAGCGGCGGAGCGATCCTGCCCGAGCACGACGTGGTGGTGTTCGACGAGGCCCACGTCCTCGAGGACGTGATGAGCGACACGATCGGCGTCCAGCTCGCCCCCGGGCGGTTCATCACCCTCGCCGGGATCGTGCGTCGCATCTTCGACGACCCGACCCTGCTCGCCGGCGTCGTCGAGCTCGCCGAGGAGCTCCGTGAGGCGATCGGTCCGTTCGCCGGCGAGCGGCTGCCGGTCCCGTACCCCGACACGGTGCAGGAGGCGCTCAACGAAGCGCGGATCCGGCTCGACCGCGTCCTCGCCGCGTTGGCGGGGATCGACACGCCGCTCGACGACGCCAAGCAACGCAAGCTGCGGGCGCAGCTGATGACCGGGCGGACGATCGAGCACCTCGACCTCGCCCTCGGTGACCATGACGGCTACGTCGACTTCGTCTCCGGCTCGCCCGAGCTGCCCCGGCTCGAGATCGCACCGCTGGACGTGGCGCCGTTCCTGGCTGAGAACGTGTGGGCCCGTCGCAGCGCGGTGCTGACCAGCGCGACGATCCCGGCATCCCTGCCGGCGCGGGTCGGGTTGCCCCAGGATCGGGTCGAAGTGGCCGACGTCGGCAGCCCGTTCGACTACGCCGACCAGGGACTGCTCTACTGCGCGATGCACGTGCCCGATCCCCGCGCCGAGGGGTACCGCGAGGCGGTCCACGACGAGCTCGCCGCCCTCATCACGGCGGCGGGCGGTCGCACCCTCGCCCTGTTCACGAGCTGGAAGGCGATGGACCTGGCCGCCGCCGCCGTACGGGACCGGATCGACGTGCCGATCCTCACCCAGCGCGACCTTCCCAAGCCGGCGCTGGTCGCCCGCTTCGCCCGCGACGAGTCGACGTGCGTGTTCGCCACGGCCGGGTTCTTCCAGGGCGTCGACGTGCCCGGCCGCACGCTCAGCCTGGTCGTCATCGACCGGTTGCCGTTCCCCCGCCCCGACGATCCGTTGCTGTCGGCACGCCGCGAGCGACTGGGCCCGGCGGCGTTCAGCCAGATCGACCTTCCCCGGGCGGCGATGCTGCTCGCCCAGGCCGCGGGCCGATTGATCCGCAACGCGACGGACCGCGGCGTTGTCGCCGTCCTCGACCGCCGGCTCGGTACCGCCCGCTATCGCTGGGACATCGTGCGGGCGCTCCCGCCGATGCGGCGGACGCGCGATCGCGCCGAGGTCGAGGCGTTCCTCCGCCTGATCACGTCGGTACCTGACCAGGGCCAATAGAGTTTTCTCGTGATCCGGGACCAGGACGTCCTCGACCCACGTCGGGCGCCCCGGTACACGTCCGCGCGTGCCGCGCGCACGGCGCCGGCGCGACAGCGCCGTCCGATGCCGGACCGTCGGCGGTCGGTTCGCCGCAACGACAACCTCCGGTTGCTCGTCGCCGCACTCGTCGCGGTCGCCCTCCTCGGCGGGCTGCTGGCGGTGCGCTCGATCACCCGAGTGACGCTGACGGGTCGCGTGGCCCCCGGAAAGGTCGCCAGCGCGGTCGGACCGCACCTGTCGGTGCCAACGGAGATCACGCCGTCGGTGCCCGGCCGGGTGATGACGTTGCGCGGGCTCGTGGACGGGGCCGTCTCGCTGACCGCCAACGGGGACCCGGTCGAACTGGACCGTGGGGGCGGGTTCGCGGTGCACCTCCCGCAGGAGTGGAAACGAGTTCGGCTCGTCGCCACCGACCGTGCCGGGGCGAAGAACCGGATGGTGGTGGCGATCAGGCCCAATCCGTCGCGCGCCAATCCGCCGGTGGTCCGGGCCGTGCACGTCACGATCGAGGGCTGGGCGACTCCGGCGGTCCACGACGAGATCGTCGCCATGGCCCAGGCGGGGCTGATCAACGCGGTCGAGCTCGACATCAAGGACGAAGATGGCGAGGTCGGCTACGAGAGCAAGGTCGCCCTGGCGAACGAGGCCGGTGCCGTCCGGACCTACTACGACGCCCGGGAAGCGACCGATGAGCTGCACGCGCTGGACGTCCGGGTCATTGGACGGATCGTCAACTTCTTCGATCCGGTGCTCGCCAAGTGGGCGTGGAACAACGGTGAGCGAGACATGATCGTGCTCGACGGCGGCGGGGACGCGCCCCTCGCCAACGACTACGGGACGGCCGTGTTCACCAACTTCGCCAATCGGCGGGTGCGCCAATACCAGATCGACCTGGCGCGGGAAGCGGTCAAGCTCGGCTTCGACGAGATCCTCTACGACTACGTCCGTCGCCCGGAGGGCGACTTGTCGGCGATGACGTTTCCCGGCCTCGAGATGCCGCCGGATGTGTCGATCGCCCGCTTCGTCGGCGAGACCAAGACCGCCCTCCAGGGGACCGACGCGCTGCTCGGGGTCTCGGTCTTCGGGGTCTCGGCCGCCGCACCGCAGGACACCGCGCAGGACGTCGGCTTGCTCGCCCCGCTCGTCGACTACATCTCCCCGATGGTGTACCCGGCCTTGTGGGGCTCCGGGCAGTACGGCGTGGAGAGTCCGGTGGAACAACCCGCCGACATCATTTCGGCGTCGTTGACCGACTTCGAACGGCTCGCCGCGGGCAGCGGAGCGGCGGTGCGACCGTGGCTGCAGGACTTCTCGTCTCGCGGCGTCCCGTACGGCCCGGATGAGGTGCGGGCGCAGATCGATGCGGCCGCGGCGACCGGCGCCGACGGGTTCATCCTCTGGAACGTCAAGGCGCTCTATCACGCCGACGCCCTCGACACGAACTAGCGCTCACGCCTCGGGCGGTCCAAGACGGTGAGTGTCAGGGTGGTTGAGTCTCCGTCGAACCTGTGTTAGACACCTGTTCCGGACGGCCCGGAGCGGTGAGCGGTCGCAAAGGGGGGACCACGATGACCAGGGGGCGTTCGAAGGTTGTGGTTGTCGCGGCCGCGCTCACGCTCGTGGCCGCGGCGTGCGGCGACGACGATGACGGCGGTGGAGCCGCCGCGACGACCGGAGCGGCATCGGCGACCACCGGCGCCGCTCCCGCGACGACCGGAGCGGCATCGGCGACGACCGGCGCTGCTCCCGCGACGACCGGAGCGGGCCCGGCCACGAGCGGCCCGGCGCCCACCGGTGAGCCGGTCAAGATCGGCGTGCTGACGTCGATCACGGGCAACTTCGCTCCGTGGGGTCTGCAGGTACGCGACGGGATGCAGCTGGCGGTCGACGAGGTCAACGCCGCCGGAGGCGTCGACGGCCGGCCGCTCGAGCTCGACATCGCCGATGACCAGACCGACCCCGAGCAGGCCACGACCGAGATCGAGCGGCTCATCGAGGACGGCGTGGTCGGCATCGGTGGCGTCATCTCCAGCGACGTCGGCCTGGCCACGGCGCGCACGGCCGAGGAGCTCGAGGTGCCGCTGTTCCTCGTCAAGGCGGGGTCCGAGGCGATTCTCACCCGGGACAGCCGGTACACGTTCCGGACGTGTCTGCCGGCGGCGCCGATGGTGGCGGGGCCGATCGCCCAGTACGTGCAGGACCAGGGCGTCACCAAGGTCGGCGCGATCGTCGCCGACTACGCGTGGGGTCAGTCGTTCCGCGCCGCGCTCGAGGACGCCATCGGCGGCCTCGAGGGCGTCGACCTGCAGGTCGAGGTGGCACCGGTGCCGGAGACCGACTTCACCACGTATCTCCGCAACCTCGAGTCGTTCGGCCCCGAGCTGCTCGTCGCCACCGGCCACCCGCCGGGATCCGGCCCGATCACCGTGCAGTCCGAGCAGCTGGGCCTCGACGTGCCGGTCACCGGCGCGTACTCGCCGTGGGCGCTGGTCGAGTCGGGCGCCGGCAAAGCCGCGATCGACCGGTACAGCGACTTCGACTGCGCCGACTTCCAGAGTGACGAGTACCAGGACCTCGCCCGGCGCTACCTGGCGATGTCCGACAACCAGTTCATGGACGATGACGCGGTCGCCGGCTACGGGATCGTCACGATGCTCGCCGACGCGGTGAAGAACGCCGGCGACGATCCGGTGGCGATCGCCGAGTACCTCCACGGCCAGGCGTACGACCTGCCCGGGTACTCGTTCCAGATGGGCTGGACCGAGTGGGGCGAGCTGGCGACCGCCCAGCCGCTGTTCAGCATCCTCGGCCCCGGCCCGGCACCTGAAGGCGTCAACGAAGCCGGTGACTGGTATCCGAAGACGCTGATCCTGCCCGACCCGCTCGAGCCGTACGAGCCACCGCAGTAGCCCGATCCTTGCCTGCGAGTTCTCCTCTGCTCGAGCTCGTCGGGGTCGAGAAGCGCTTCGGCGGCCTACCGGCCGTCAGGGACCTGTCGCTGGCGGTCGAGGAGGGCGAGATCGTGGCCCTCGTCGGCCCCAACGGTGCCGGCAAGACGACGCTGTTGCGGACGATCATCGGGCTCGAGTCCCCGACGGCCGGCACGATCCGGTTCGGTGGAGTGGAGGTCGGCGGGATCCCGCCCCATCGGGCCCGTCGCACCGGCATCTCGATGGTGCTGCAGAACCCGCGGAAGTTCGACGCGATGAGCGTCCGCGAGAACGCCGCCCTCGGCGCGCTGTTCGGATCGGTCGGCGGCCGGCTCTCCGAAGCCGAGGCGCTCGATCGCGCCGAGGAGGCGCTCGGCTTCGTCGGCCTCGCCGCCCGTGCCGACGACGAGGTCGCGACGCTCAACCTGCACCAGCAGCGGTTCCTCGAGCTCGCCCGAGCCCTCGCCGGGCGGCCCCGGCTGCTGCTCCTCGACGAGGTCATGGCCGGACTCAACGACACCGAGCTGCACGCATCCATCGACATCGTGCGCACGGCCCGTGACCGCCTGGGTGTCACCGTGATCTGGGTCGAGCACGTCATGAAAGCGGTGATGAGCCTCGCCGAACGGGTTGTGGTCCTCAACGTCGGTCGCCTCCTCGTCGACGGCACGCCGGAGGTCGCGATGCGCGATCCCGATGTCGTCGCCGCCTACCTCGGGACCGAGGGAGCCGCGTAGTGCTCGAGGTGAGCAACCTGTCGGCCGGCTACGTCGGCGAGGACGTCGTCCACGAGGTCTCGTTCTCCGTCGCCGCCGGCGAGGTGGTTGCCGTCATCGGCTCGAACGGAGCGGGCAAGACGACGCTGTTCCGGACGATGTGTGGACTGCGCCGGCCGTCGCGCGGCACGGTCACGTTCGACGGCGAGGCGATCTCCGGGCGGCGGGCCCACCACATCGCCCGCAAGGGACTCGCTTACGTGCCCGCGGAGCGCCACCTCTTCCCGCAGATGACCGTGACCGAGAACCTCGACCTCGGGGCCTACCCCAAGCGGCCTGATGCCGACCACCGGGCGCTCGTGTTCGACCTGTTCCCCCGGCTCGCCGAGCGGCGGCGGCAGCGGGCCGGCACGATGAGCGGCGGCGAGCAGCAGATGCTCGCCGTCGGTCGCGCGTTGATGGCTGACCCGCGCGTGCTCGTGCTCGACGAGCCGACGACCGGCCTCGCGCCGCGGCTCGCCGCCGAGGCCTACGCCGCGCTGGCCGCACTCCGCGGCGGCGGGATCACCATCGTCGTCGCCGAGCAGCAGGTCCCGCTGGCGCTCGAGCTCGCCGACCGTGGCTACGTCCTCGAGAACGGGCGGATCCAACTCAGCGGATCTTCGGCCGAGCTGGCCGGCAACCCCGACGTCCAGCGGGCCTACCTGGGGGTCGCGTGAGCCGGAGCCGGGCATGAAAGCCGTCGTGTTCGACGGGATCGTGCTCGGGTTGCAGTTCGGGCTGCTCGGGGTCGGGCTGACGTTGGTCTACGGGCTCGGGGGCGTGCTCAACCTCGCTCACGGCCCGATCGCCGTGTTCGGGGCGATCGTCGTGTCCCTGCGGATGGACGCCGGCGCACCGGCGACGCTGGCCGTGATCACCGGACTCGTCGCGGCCGGGCTGATCGGGCTGATCCTCGACCAGACACTGATGCGGCCGGTGTACCGGCGGCGCGGAGAGTCGCGGGTGCTGCTCGGACTCCTTCTGATGCTCGGAGTGGCGTTCATCATCGACGGCTTCCTCACGTGGCGCTACCCCATAGGGGCGCTGTCGCTGCGCATCGGCGGCGAGCCCGTCAACGTCTTCGGTGTGGCGATGCGCACGGGCAGCCTGCTCGCGTCGGCGATCGCGATCGCAACCGGTGCCGTCCTGTTCGCGTTCTTCCGGTTCGCCATCACGGGCAAAGCCGTGCGCTCGGTGGTGCAGGACGAGGAGGGGGCGCAACTCTGCGGGATCAGCCCGGCGGTGGTGCGCAGCCTCGTGTTCGTCCTCAGCGCGGTGCTCGCCGCCCTCGTCGCGGTGACGCGCTCGATGACGTCGCCGGTGACCGTCAACGCCGGGATCGACTTCACGATCCTCGCCCTCATCGTGGCCGTCGTCGGTGGGCTCGGCAGCGTCGCCGGAGCGTTCTGTGCCGGCGTCCTCCTCGGGATCGTCAACACCGTCAGCGCCCACTACATCGGTTCCTACGTGACCACGATCGTGTTGCTGGGCGCGGCGGCGATCACGATCGTGCTGCGCCCCACCGGGCTGCTCGGCGCCGGCCACACGGAGCGGGGATGAAGACGATCCGCGCCTACCTGCCGATCGCGGTCACCGCGGCAATCCTCGCCTTGCTCCCGCTGCGCTACGGCGACTCCCGCACGATGATGGGGGTGATCATCGTCGGCGTCCTGTTCGCCGCCTACACCATCGGGTTCAACGTCATCTTCGGCTGCACCGGTCAGCTCTTCCTGTGCGTCGGTGCGCTCGCCGGGCTCGGCGGGTACGCGTCGGCGATCCTGAGCGACCGCGAGGGCCTCCCGATGGTGCTGGCGATGGTGCTGGCCAGCGCGATGTCGGCCGTCGTCGGCGGTCTCCTGAGCTGGATCGCGGTAAGCCGGTCGCTCGGCGTGATCTTCACCGGCATCGTCACGCTCGCGTTCTCGCTCGCGTTCCAGAACCTCCTCCTCGGCAAGCGCGATCTCACCTCCGGCGAGACCGGGCTCGTCGTCGACGCCGGTTCCGACACCCTGCTCGGGGAGCTCGTCGCGCCCTACTACGTGTTCCTCGCCCTCGTGGCGATCTACCTCGTCACGTTCCGCCTGCTCCAGCGGTCCCACGTCGGCTGGGCGTTCCGGGCCCTGCGCGACGACGAGATCGCCGCCGAGCTCGCCGGCGTCGACGTCAAGCGCTACCGCGTGATCGCGGGCACGCTCGGCTCGGCGATGCTCGGACTTGCTGGGGCGCTGTACGCCCACACCGAAGGGTTCATCAGCCCCTCGACGTACAGCTTCGACAACGTCGACGTGCGGGTGCTGGTGATGCTCGCGTTCGGCGGGATCGGCAGCCTGCTCGGGCCGGTTGTGGGCGCCGCTGCGCTGACGATCCTCGACGAGTGGCTCGAGTCGTTCAACGAGTACCGCCTGATGATCTACGGCGCCGTGATCATCGCCCTGTTCCTGGGCTTCCCCCGCGGCGTCGTGCCCACCGTGCAAGGGCTGTTCAGGCGCCGGCGGCGACCGGCCCGCGGTACCGTCGCCGCGGATGAACGCTGACGAGCTGGTCCACGTCGAGGTCGCCGACGCGGTCGCGACGATCACGCTCGACTCGCCCGCCAACCGCAACGCCCTCTCGAGCCGGCTCGTCGCCGACCTCAACCGGGCGCTCGACGGCGCGGAGGCCGCGGTGGCCGACGCCGGCGTCCGGGCGCTCGTGCTGACCCACGTCCCGCCGGCGTTCTGCGCCGGCGCCGACCTCAAGGAACGGAACAAGGGCGTACCGGACTCGCGCCCGATCGTCCGCGCCTTCCAGCGCCTGATGGATGTCGACGTGCCGACGATCGCCGCCGTGAAGGGACCGGTGCGGGCGGGTGGCATCGGGTTGATGGCGTCGTGCGATCTCGTCGTCGTGCAGCGCGACGTCGGGTTCGCCCTCACCGAGGTCCGCGTCGGTGTCGCCGCGGCGATGATCTCGGTGCCGATCCTGCGCCGGGCGAGCGGGCCCCGGCTCGCCGCCGCCTTCCTCACCGGCGAGCTGTTCGACGCCGACGAGGCCCGGGCGGTCGGCCTGGTGACCCACGTCGCCGACGACGTCGACGCCACGGTCGCCACGCTGTGCGAGCGGGTCAGGCTGGGTGCCCCGACCGCCGTGGCCGCGACCAAGCGGATCCTCCGCGAGGTACCGGGCTTGGGTCGCGACGAAGCGTTCGAGCGGATGCGCCGGCTGTCCGACGAGCTGTTCGCCGGACCGGAGGCCGCCGAGGGAATGGCCGCGTACCTCGAGAAGCGCCCGCCGCGCTGGGACTAGCTGCCCACATCTGGGCGGGATCCGTCCCACCAGGTCATCTGGGCGGGATTCGTCTCGCCTGTCGCGACGATTCCCGCCCAGATTTCGGGCTAGGGCGCGATCGAACGGACCGCCGCCTCGATGTCGTCCTCGCTCACCAGCACCAGCCGCGCCGCGTCACCGAGGGGGATGAACGAGTCGCACGCGGCGATCCGCTTCAACGCGCCGCGGTAGCCCGCCTCCACCAGCCCGGAGACCACGGCCTCGCCGACGCCACCGGACCGTCGGGTCTCGTCGACCACGACCACCCGGCCCACCAAATGGGCGTGGCGGGCGATCTCGGCCACCGGCAGCGGGGCCAGCCAGCGCAAGTCGAGCACGCGGCACGAGATCCCGTCCTCGGCCAGTCGGGCCGCGACGCGCCGCGACAGGTACAACCCGTTCCCCCACGTCACGACCAGCACGTCGTCGCCGTCCCGAACCAGGGCGGGTTCCCCGAGCGGCACGTGCCGTTCGGCCCACCGCGCCGGCGGGTCGTAGGGCGCGAGCCATCCTTCGTCACCCGGCGTGAACAGGTCCCGCGTGTGGTACAGCGCGATCGGCTCGAGGTACACGCACACCGCTCCGTCGGTCACGGCCGCGGCGACGCACGTCCGCAGCATCGCGGGTGCGTCCGCCGGATGCGCCGGTGAGGCGATCACCAGGCCGGGGATGTCGCGCAGCACGGCGATCGCGTTGTCGTTGTGGAAGTGGCCGCCGAAGCCCTTCTGGTAGCCGTAGCCCGCCACCCGGACGACGAGCGGGTTCTCGTACTGCCCGTTGGAGAAGAAGCGGAGGCTGGCCGCTTCGCCCCGCAATTGATCCTCGGCGTTGTGCAGGTAGGCGAGGTACTGGATCTCCGGGATCGGCACCAGACCGGACAGCCCGGCGCCGAGGCCCAATCCGAGGATCGACTGCTCGTCGAGCAGGCTGTCGAAGACCCGGGCGGCGCCGGCCTTGCGCTGCAGTCCGCGCGTGACGCCGTAAACGCCGCCCTTGACCCCGACGTCTTCGCCGAACACCAGCACCCGGTCGTCGCCGGCGAGCAAGTCGCCGAGGGCGCGGTTGATCGACTCGGCGAGGGTGAGCGGCCCTTCGTCCTCGGGGAGCTTGCCGAAGAACGAAGCCCGCTCGTCCGGTGCCGCGGCGCGGGCGGCGCGGGTGGCGATCTCGACGGGCCGCCGCGGCGCGAGCGGGGCCATCACCTCGGCCGCCGAGGCGAGCTGGGGCGTGCCGATCAACTCGGTGGCCGTGGCGCGCACCGCGGCCCGGCTGGCGAGGTAGCGGTCGATGAGCGACGCCGCGGTCGTGTGGCCCGCGGCGACCAGGGTGGCCGCGCTCGCGAGCAACGGATCGCGGGCGAGATCGGCCCGCAGGCTGGCCGCCGTCCGGTAGGCGGACTCGACATCGGTGCCGGCGTGGCCGCCGTACCGGACAACCCGCAGATGCAGGACCGCGGGACGGCCGGCGGTGCGGACGTGATCGGCGAGCTCCTCGGCGGCGTCGTACACCCCGATCGGGTCGGTGCCGTCGACCTGCTCGTACCGCATCGCCCGCCGGGACGACAGGGCGTCGGCGACCCACCCGTCCGGCGTCGGGACGCTGATCCCCCAGCCGTTGTCCTCGCACACGAACAGCAGCGGCAGGCGCATGCGCTGATGGGCGGTGTAGGCCGCGCCGTTGAGCGCGCCCTGGGCGGTGGAGTGGTTCAGCGACGCGTCGCCGAAGCTGCAGATCACGATGGCGTCGTCGGGCCAGCGCGTCCGCAACCCGAGCCGCCGGGCCCGCGCAACGGCAAACGCCACGCCGAGCGCGCGCGGCAGGTGCGACGCGATCGTCGACGTCTGCGGGATGATCGCCAGGTCGGCGTGACCGAAGACCTTGTGCCGCCCGCCGGCGATCGGTTCGGCGGAGGAGGCGAGCAGACCGAGCAGGACGTCGCGCACCCCGTCGTGGTCCGGAACCTGCTGGGCCCGGGCGAGGTAGAACCCGCCCGACCGGTAGTGGAGCAGCGCCGGGTCGGTCGGCCGCAGCGCCGCCGCGACCAGCGCGTTGGCCTCGTGGCCGGCCGAGCCGATGGTGTAGAAGCCGTGGCCCTGAGCGCGGAGCCAGCGGGCGGCATGGTCGAGGTGACGGCTGGCGAGCTGGGCGTCGAACAGCCGGTCGAGCGCCTCGGCGGTCAACGACGAACCGGGCGCCAGCGGGGTGCCCGCGGGCCCCGCTGTCCCGCCCGTCAAGCGTTGGATGCTCCCCAGCAGTGCCTGCTCCAGATCCTCCAGGTCGGAGGGCCATCCCGTCGACGAGATCGTCACGTGACCAGTCCACGCCCCGCGCCGCTCACGGCACAAACGTTACAGTGGAAGGATCAATCGGAACGGAGGAGCCAGCCGATGACGATCACCGACGACTCGACCGAACTGCAATCCACCAGCGTGGCGCCCGCGCTGGTCACCGAGCTGCCGGGTCCGCGCGCCCGCGAGATCATCGCCCGCGACGAGGCCGTCACCAGCCCGTCGTTGACCCGGGTGTACCCGCTGGTCGTGCGGCGCGGTCGGGGCTGCGTCGTGGAAGACGTCGACGGGAACCGCTTCCTCGACTTCAACGCCGGCATCGCCGTGGTCGCCGCCGGTCACGGCCATCCGAAGATCAACGCGGCGATCCACGCCCAGGTCGACGACATCCTGCACTACTGCTCGAGCGACTTCTACCTCCCCGCCTACGCCGACGCGTGCGCCCGGCTGGCGGCACTGGCGCCGATACCCGACGCCAAGGTGTTCCTCTCCAACTCCGGTACCGAGGCCGTCGAGGCCGCCCTCAAGCTGGCCCGCCACCACACGGGCCGACCCAACGTGATCGCCTTCCTCGGCGCGTTCCACGGGCGCTCGCTCGGCAGCCTGTCGCTCACCGCGAGCAAGTCGCGCCAGCGCGCCGGCTTCGGGATCGTCGCTCCCGGCAGCTTCCACGCCCCCTTCGCCGACCCATACCACGGGCCCGGCCCGACCGGCGCCGACTACATCGAGGAGGTCCTGTTCACCCAGCTGACCGCACCGACGGACGTCGCCGCCATCTTCGTCGAGCCGATCCAGGGCGAGGGCGGCTACATCGTCCCGCCGCCGGGATGGCTCGCCCGCCTGCGGACCCTGTGCGACGAGCACGGCATCCTGCTCGTGGTCGACGAGATCCAGTCCGGCGTCGGCCGCACCGGGAAGCTGTGGGCCATCGAGCACGACGGCATCGCGCCCGACGTGATGTGTGTCGGCAAGGGGCTCGCCAGCGGTCTGCCGTTGGCCGGTATCGTCGCCCGGTCCGACGTGATGGACTGGGAGCCCGGCGGACACGGATCCACGTTCGGCGGCAACCCGGTCGCTTGCGCGGCCGCCCTCGCCACGCTCGACCTCGTCGAAAGCGAGCTGGCCGCCAACGCCGCCGACGTCGGCGCGCACCTGCTCGGTGCCATCGTCTCGCTGCAGGACCGTCAACCGCTGGTCGAGCAGGTTCGGGGACGCGGGTTGATGATCGGGATCGACCTGCCCGACCACGACACCGCGGTGGCCCTCGAACGGGCCTGCTTCCAGCGCGGGCTGCTCGTGCTCACGTGCGGCGAGCGCTCGGTCCGGCTCGCTCCCCCGCTCGTCGTGACCCGTGGACAAGCGGACACCGCGATGTCGATCATGGACGACGCGCTGACCGCGATCTCAGGAGATCATCGCTGATGCTTCCTTCAACCAACGCCCTCGCAGAACGAGCCGCCGGCATCCTCGCCGCGTGCGGCGCCACCGCGCCCCAGGGCGACCTGGCCGGCCGCACTCCGATCACCGGTGGGTCGCTGGGCGCGTCCGGCTCGCCGGCGGACGTCGACGCCGCCGTCACCCGCGCCACCGAGGTCTTCGCCGAATGGCGGGGGACCCCGGCGCCGGAGCGCGGCAACGTCGTGCGCCGCCTGGGCGAGTTGCTCCGCGAGCACAAGGACGAGCTGGGCGAGCTGGTGTCGATCGAGGCCGGCAAGATCCGCTCCGAGGGCCTCGGCGAGGTGCAGGAGATGATCGACATCTGCGACTTCGCCGTGGGGCTGTCGCGCCAGCTCTACGGGCTCACCATCGCCAGCGAGCGCCCCGGCCACCGGCTGATGGAGACGTGGCATCCACTCGGTCCGTGCGCGGTGATCACGGCGTTCAACTTCCCGGTTGCGGTGTGGTCGTGGAACGCCGCGCTGGCGCTCGTCTGCGGCGACCCGGTGCTGTGGAAGCCGTCGGACAAGACCCCGCTCACTGCACTGGCGTGTGACGCCCTGCTCCAGCGAGCGGCCGCTGACATCGGTGCACCGGCCGGCCTCAATCAGGTGGTGCAGGGCGGCGGTGACGTCGGTGCCGCCCTCGCTGCGCACGCCGGTGTGGCGGTCGTGTCGGCGACCGGGTCGACGCGCATGGGCCGGGCCGTCGCCCCGCTCGTCGCCGGCCGCTTCGGCCGGCTGATCCTCGAGCTCGGCGGCAACAACGGGGCGATCGTCGCCCCCACGGCTGACCTCGAGCTCGCCGTCCGGGGCATCGCCTTCTCTGCCGTCGGGACGGCCGGCCAGCGCTGCACCAGCCTGCGCCGGCTGATCGTCCACCGGTCGGTGCACGACGAGCTCGTCGACCGGCTCGCCAAGGCCTACGCCAGTGTGCCGATCGGAGACCCGCTCGCCGACGGGACGCTCGTCGGACCGTTGATCGACGCCCCGGCGTTCGATCGCCTCGGCGAGGCGCTGCGCGCGGCGGTCGACGACGGGGGTGAGGTCGTCACTGGTGGCGACCGCGTCCTGGCCGATGAGGCACCGGATGCCCGCTACGTCACCCCGGCGATGGTCGTGATGCCGGAACAGACGGAGATCGTGCGCACCGAGACCTTCGGGCCGCTGCTGTACGTGCTCGCCTATGACGACTTCGACGAGGCACTGGCCCTGCACAACGGGGTGCCGCACGGGCTGGCGTCGAGCATCTTCACCAACGACGTGCGCGAAGCCGAGCGGTTCGTGTCGTCGGAGGGGTCGGACTGCGGCATCGCCAACGTCAACATCGGCCCCTCCGGTGCCGAGATCGGCGGGGCATTCGGCGGCGAGAAGGACACCGGCGGCGGCCGCGAATCGGGCTCGGACGCCTGGAAGTCGTACATGCGCCGCGCCACCAACACCGTCAACTACTCGACTTCCCTCCCCCTCGCCCAAGGCGTGAAGTTCGATATCTGAGTTCTGAGCCTGCTGGGGATCGCTCAGCGATCCAGATCCGCCTGAGAATCGGGGGAACGGGGTCAGCCGAGCAGGCGGTAGCCCAGGCCGCGGACGGTGACGATCAGGCGGGGCTCGTCGGGTTGGTCCTCGACCTTCACCCGCAGCCGGCGGACGTGGGCGTCGACCAGCCGGGAGTCCCCGAGGTATTCGTAGCCCCACACCCGCTCGAGCAACTGGTCGCGCGAGAGCACGGCGCCGGCGTGGTCGGCGAACTCACACAGCAGCCGGAACTCGGTCTTCGTCAGCGACACCTCTCGTCCCTGCTTGAGCACGATCCCCTGCTCGCGGCGCAGCTCGACGTCGCCGAACACCGTCGACCTCGGCGTCGCCGTCTCCTGCAACTGCACCCGCCGCAACAGGGCGCGGATCCGCGCCGCCAGCTCCTTCGGCACCACCGGCTTGGTGACGTAGTCGTCGGCGCCCGCCTCCAGCCCGGCCACGAGGTCGTGGGTGTCGGTCTGGGCGGTGATGATGATGATCGGCACGATGCTGCGCGCCCGCAGGGCCCGGCACACGTCGAACCCCGACATGTCGGGTAGCCGCAGGTCGAGCAGCACGAGGTCGATCTCGTGGTCGGCGAACTCGCCCAGGCCGGTGCGCCCGTCGGCGGCCTCGCGTACCTTGTAACCCTCGTCCTCCAGGGCCATCGTCAAGGCGAGGCGGATCTGATCGTCGTCTTCGATGAACAGCAAGGTGTGCACAGCGGCGCCCATTGTGGCGGGGTCGGGCCGGAAACCGATTTGTTACACAAATCGCGCAATCCTGCGGTCGGCTCGTCACACGTCTCGCTGAGGATGATCGGTGTTCACGCTGCCCCGGTGAGGTGCCTTCCTCCCCCTGGTGCCTCACCGGCAGCGGCGTTTCCGCGTCTATCGGAGGGATCCGGCGCCTGGCACACTGACGCCGTGCTCCGACGCCGTCCGATGCGCCTACGCACCAAGGTCACCCTGTTCTTCGGCCTCATCGCGTTGGTGGCGACGGTGACGCTGACGGTCGTCACCTACGTCTACGCCCGCGAGTCCCTGCTCGACCAGCGCTTGGACGTCGCCCGCCAGCAGGCCGTGCTCAACGCCAGCCGGGTGCGCGACCAGCTACGCACCGCCCAAAACGGCTTCTGCGAGCGCTTTCCCCAGCGGATCCCGAGCGTGCGCATCGAGGCCGAAGGCTTCGCCCTGGTCGACTTCGCCAACGGCAACTCGTGCACCAGCAACAACTTGTTCTCCGACCAAGCCTTGCCCGATCAGCTCCGGGGCGCCGTGGAACAGGGCGTGTCCGGCGTCCAGCAGTTCGCGTTCCGCGACCGGAGCTACATCGGCGTCGGCATCCACATCGCCGAGGTCGACGCCAACTACTACCAGGCGTTCGAGCTCGGTCCGACGGCACGCACGCTGAACGCGATCCTGCTCGCCCTGCTCATCGGCTCGGCCGTGACGGTGCTGCTCGCCACCACCCTCGGTTGGTGGACGAGCCGCCGCCTGCTCCGACCGCTCGCCCGCATCACGGACGCCGCCGGCGACATCGCCGCTGGCGGGTTGGACGCTCGCGTCGCCCGCGAGGGCGATCCCGATCTCGACCGCCTCGCCGACTCGTTCAACGAGATGGCCGACGCCGTGCAGGGGCGGATCGAGCGCGAGGCTCGGTTCGCCAGCGACGTCAGCCACGAGCTGCGCTCTCCGATCACCGCCCTGGCCGCCGCCGCCGAGGTGATGCACAGCCGCCGCGGTGAGTTGCCCGAGCGCACCCGGCAGGCCCTCGACGTCGTCGTCGGCCAGGTGCGGCGGTTCGACGCGATGGTGATGGACCTGCTCGAGCTGTCGCGCATCGACGCCGGGGCCACCGACCTGCACACCGAGGAGGTCGACATCGACGAGCTGTGCCGGCGGGTGGCCGCCCGCAACGGGTTCCCGCACCTCCCGGTCGAGGTCAACTGGCGGGCACCGACCCGGGCCGTCATCGACAAGCTCCGGTTCGAGCGCATCATCGCCAACCTGCTCGAGAACGCCGTGCAGCACGGCGGTGGCCCCGTCCGGATCTCGATCGAGCGCGCCGACGGCCCCTACCTGCTCGTCGCCGTCGAGGACGCCGGGCCGGGAGTGGCGCGCGGCGAACGGGTGCGCATCTTCGAGCGGTTCGCCCGGGGCAGCGCGGCGCGCCACCGGGTGGGCACCGGGCTCGGGCTCGCCCTCGTCGCGGAGCACGCCGCGGCCCAGGGGGGCGAGGCGTGGGCGGAGGACCGTCCCGGCGGCGGCGCCCGGTTCGTCGTCCGCGTTCCGTCGGGGGCGAACCGTTGAGCAGGGTCGCCTTGCTCGCGGCCGCGATCACCGCCCTTACCGCGGGCTGCGGCATCGGCGGCGGCAGCAACCTCCAGCAGATCCGGTCGGAGGATCTCGCCGGCCTCGACCAGACGACGACGTCCACGACGACCACGACGACCACGACGGCCACGACGTTGCCGATCGACACCGCCGCCGGCACGACCACGATCGCGTCGACGACGAGCACCGTCGCCACCGAACAGATCGAGCTGTACTACGTCGCCGGGAGCGTGCTCGAGTACGTGACCCAGGACGCCTTCCGCGGCATCACCCCGTTCGGAGTGCTGCGCGCGCTCGAGTCCGGTCCACCGCCGCCCGCCGTCGCCGTCGGGCTGACGTCGGCCCTCCCGGCCGGTGTCACACGCGGGGTCATCGAGTCGGGAACGGGAGTGGCGACGGTCGACCTTGTCGGTGACATCTTCGAGAACATCGAGGGCGGCGACGAGCAGCGGCGGGCGATCGCCCAGATCGTGCTCACCCTGACCCGCCGGCCCGGGATCGGTCAGGTGAGCTTCACCCTCGATGGCGAGGACCTGCCGGTCCCCAAGCGCGGGAACGTGTTGAGCGAGCCGGGCGAACCGGTCGCCCGCCAGGACTACGAATCGCTGCTCGAACAGGCCGACGTGACCCCGAGCCTTCCGCCAAGCACCGTCACGGCCACGACCACTCCAGAGTCCACCGTGAAGATGGCCGAGTGATGTCGGGTCAGTAGCCCAGGCGCTCGACGCGATCGGGCCGGCGCTGCCAGTCCTTGTCGACCTTCACCCGCAAGTCGAGGTACGTGCCCTCGGGGAGCTGTCGCCGGGCCCGCTCCCCCACTTGCTTGAGCACGCGGCCCCCCTTGCCGATGACGATCCCCTTCTGGCTGTCCCGCTCGACGACGATCTCGACGGTGATGCGATTCCCCTCCCACTCACTCACCCGCGTGGCGATCGAGTACGGCAGCTCGTCGCGCGTGACGGCGAGGAGCTGCTCCCGGACGAGCTCGGCGATCCACTGCTCGTCGGGAACGTCGCGGACCGTGCCCGCGGGGAAGTACGGCGGGCCTTCCGGCAACCGGGCGACGAGGTGGTCGACCAGGGCCTCGAGGCCCTCACCGGTCCGCGCCGAGACCGGGAAGTACGACTCGGCCTCGAGTTCGCCCGCCGCGGCGAGCTGAGCCGCCACCTGCTCGCGCCGGGCGAGATCGATCTTGTTCACGACGACGACCGTCGACGGCAGATCGAGGTGGTCCGCCACCCAGCGGTCACCGGCGCCGAACGCCTCGGTGGCGTCGAGCACGAGCACCACGAGGTCGACGTCCGGATCGCGGTCGGCGACGCTCTCGATCGCGGTGGCGTTGACCTTGCGCCCGAGAGCGGTGACCGGCTTGTGCAGGCCCGGGGTGTCGACGAA
Source organism: Actinomycetota bacterium (assembly GCA_046723555.1). Taxonomy (GTDB): domain Bacteria; phylum Actinomycetota; class Acidimicrobiia; order Acidimicrobiales; family Ilumatobacteraceae; genus JALZMG01. The sequence goes on from JBKOUV010000016.1 coordinate 31,077, forward strand.
CACGACCTGGGCGTCGGGACGATCGAGCACCCCCCGTACCCGGTGACGCGTCGTCTGCGGCTTGTCCGACACGATCGAGATCTTCTCGCCGCAGATCGTGTTGACGAGCGAGGACTTGCCCACGTTGGGCCGGCCGACGAACGTCACGAACCCCGAGCGCATCGCCGCCGATCAGACGTTGGCGGTCCGGCCCGCCCAGTACGGGGCGCGCAGCTCGCGCTTGAGGAGCTTCCCGGAGCCGGTCTTGGGGAGCTCCTCCATCCAGGCGATCGAGCGGGGGACCTTGTAGCCGGCGAGGTGCTCACGGGCGTGGGCGAGGATGGCGGCCTCCGACAGGTCGGACCCCGGTCGCTTGACGATGACCGCGTGCACCGACTCGCCCCACTCTTCCGACGGGATGCCGAAGACGGCCGCCTCGAACACATCCGGATGCTCCTCGAGGGCGGCCTCGATCTCGGCGGGGTAGACGTTCATGCCCCCCGTGATCACCATGTCCCGCTTGCGGTCGCAGATGTACAGGAAACCGTCGTCGTCCCGGTAGGCGATGTCGCCGACAGTCTGCCAGCCGTCGCGGTTCTCCTCCTCGAACTTGTCGTGCTGCTTGTAGTAGTCGGCGAACACGGCCGGGCTGCGCACGTACAGCTCACCGGTGGCCTCCGGTCCGGTGCCGTCGACCACGTTGCCGTCCTCGTCGTACAGCCGGATCTCGACCATCGGCGCCTCCTTGCCGCACGAGCCCGGCTTGCGCAGCTGGTCGTCCGGCCGGAGGATCGTGTTGACACCCAGCTCCGTCGAGCCGTACACCTCCCACAGCGAGTCAGCGGGGAAGTCGGCGACGTACTGCTGCTTCAGGGCGAAGCTCCACGGCGCCGCGTTGGCGACCATGATCCGCATCGACGAGCGGTCGAAGCGGTCCTTCACGTCGGCGGGCAGGTTGCACACCATCCGGATCGGCGTCGGCGCCGAGAACGTCGACGTCACGCGGTACGTCTCGACGAGGCGGAGCCAGTCCTCCGGCTCGAACCGGCGCTGGAGCACGATCGTCTGGCCGAGCGCGATGGCCACCCCCATGAATCCCGACGGTCCGCTGTGGTACAGCGGTCCGGTCGTCAGGTACACGTCGTCGGGCGTGTAGCCCATGAGCTGCAGCATCGCCGCCGTCTGCGCCGGGTCGGCCGCGTCCACCCGCAGCGCGCCCTTCGGCCGGCCGGTCGTGCCGGACGTGTAGATCATCGTCGCGGCCGCCCCCTCGGCATCCGGCGCGTCGAGCGGGTCCCCAGGCACCGACGCGGTCAGCTCGTCGGCGGATGCCATCCCCGGCGGCGTCTCGCCGTCGTAGACGAGGAGCGTGCGCACCTTGGGGATCTGCTCGCGGATGCGGGCGAACAGCGGCGCCAGCTCGGCATCGACGTACACGACGGCGGCATCGCTGTGGTCGGTGACGTAGGCGGCCTCCTCATCAGAGAACCGGTAGTTCACCGGTACCGCGGTCGCCCCGATCTTGCGCGCCGCGTGTACCAGGTTGACGACACCCTCGGAGTTCTGCCCGCACCACGCCACCTTGACCCCCGGGCCGAGTCCACGGTCGGCGAGGACACGCGCCAGCCGGTTGGACGTGGCGTCGAGCTCGGCGAACGTGAACGTGCGGACCTCGCCGCCGGCACGGTCGTCGACCAGGGCGAGCTTGTCCGGGTGCAGCTGGGCGTAGGCGGTGAGGACGTCCATAGCCGGCATTCGTACCACGCAAGGAGGGTTTGCCATGCTGGCGGGATGGCTGCACGCACGATCAACGGCATCGACGAGCTGCGCACGCTTTCCGGCGAGCACCTCGGCTACAGCGACTGGGTCGAGATCACCCAGGAGATGGTCAACCGGTTCGCCGACGCCACCGGCGACCACCAGTGGATCCACGTCGACGTCGAGCGGGCCAAGGCCGGGCCGTTCGGCGCGCCGATCGCCCACGGATATCTCACGCTCTCGCTCGGCCCGCGGCTGGCGCCGGAGATCTACGCCGTCAGCGGCGTGTCGATGGGCGTGAACTACGGCGCCGACCGGATCCGCTTCCCCGCCCCGGTCCCCGTCGGCTCGAAGCTTCGGCTGGGTGCCAAGCTGCTCGAGGTCACCGAGATCGCGGGCGGCGCGCAGATGAAGATGGAGTTCTCCTTCGAGGTCGAAGGGGCCAGCAAGCCGTCGTGCGTCGCCGAGGTGCTGTTCCGCGTCTATACCTGATCCGAACGGTTCGCCCCGAGGAAGCCGGTGATGGCGCGGAACGTCCGCTGGGGTTGCTCGAGGTAGGCGAAGTGGCCGCAGTCGCTCAGGACCTCCAGCCGGGCGTCGGGGATCGCATCAGCGATGTGACGGGCGACCGCGAGCGGAATGAGGTCGGTGGCGCCGTGGATGATCAGCGTGGGCACCCGGAGCTGCGCGAGCCGGGCCAGCAGGTCGTAGTCCGGAGCTCGCCAGGTCTGCTCGTACAGATGCTCCTCGATAGCCCGAGCGGCGACGATGCCGTCGTTGGAGAAGCTGCGCCGGAGGCGACCGACCACGTTGTCCACGAGCTCTGCTCTTCGCAGCGCGGTGGCGAAGTGGATCCGGTAGTAGGCGGCGTCGGCGTCGACGTCGCCCCGCCGAAAGTCGGGGTCGGCTCGGAGCGCGGCCATGGCGTCCAGCTGCTCGGCTGACCGCTGGGCCTGCAGGCTCGCGCGCAGGGTCGTGGCGTCGTCGGGCGACGCCGGGGCCGGGCTGATCAGGATCACGTGGGAGACGGTCGCCGGCAACGCCAGCGCGTACTCCATCGCCACCAACGCGCCCCACGAGTGCCCCAGGACCGCGATCGAACCGAGCTGCAGCTCCCGCCGAATCGCGTCGAGGTCCTCGATCTCACTGCCCAATGTGATGTCGCGGGCGCCCTCGCCGGAGTACGAGCGACCTCGGCCGCGCTGGTCGTAGTAGACGAGGCGGCACTCGTCGGCCAGCCGATCGAGTTCCGGCAGCAGGTATTCGTGGTCGAAGTCCGGGCCACCGTGCACCACCACGACCGGACGTCCTGCGCCCACGTCCCGGACGTAGAGCCGGGCCGATCCTGACCTGACGAAACGTTCACGGGCCTCCGGCACTGCGGCCGAACCCTATGACTCGCGTGATTCAGCGGAACTGCGGGATGACGTCGCGGGCGAGCAACGTCAGCGTCTCGGTGTCGGGGTAGTCGGAGCACCACGTGATGAAGCCCCGGCAGCCGAGGTCGAGGTAGGTCTCGATCTTCTCGCAGACCTGCTCGGGTGTGCCGACGAGGTTGCTGGCCCGCCAGCTCTCGGCGGCCTCGCCCCACAGGCTCTTGCTCCCCGCCGCCAGCACTTCCGCCTCGGTGCTGCGGATGAAGACCTCGGGTGACCACGTCTTGCGGATCGTGGCCTCGTCCCGTCCGACGTCGGCGCAGTGCGCCTTCAGCACCTCCCGCTTGTGTGCCCACACGTCGGGATTTCCGCCGAAGTTCGAGCAGTCGGCGTGACGGGCGACGACCCGCAGCGTCAACTGTTCACCGCCACCCCCGATCCACACCGGCGGGTGCGGCGCCTGCAGCGGCTTGGGGTCGCAGTTGGCGCGGGACACGTCGTAGTACGCGCCGCGGTACGTCGTCTCCGGTTCGGTCCACATGCTCTTGACGATCTCGACCGTCTCGCGCAGCATCCCGATGCGATCCTTCGGCGCCGGGAACTCGTAGCCGTAGCCGCGGTACTCGTTCTCGTACCAGCCGGCGCCGATCCCCCAGTCGAGGCGCCCGCCCGAGATGACGTCGACGTTGGACGTGATCTTCGCCAGCAGCGAGGGGCTGCGGTAGCTGTTGCACCCCACCATCTGCCCGAGGCGGACGCGGCTGGTCCGCTGGCTGATCGCGGCCATGGTCGTCCAGCATTCGAAGACCGTCTCGTGGGCTGGGCGGGGGACGTTGTGGAAGTGGTCGTAGACCCAGATCGAGTCGTACCCGAGCTCCTCGGCGAGCACGGCGATCTCGACCGCCTTGATCCACTTCGCCGCGGCCCCTTCGATGGCGGCGAGCTCCATCTTCCAACCCTGCGGCATGAACGCCCCGAACACGATGGTGTCATCGCTCATCACCCGCAACGTAGTGTCACGCGGCGGCGGGTTCGGACTCCGTGCTCGGACTGTCCTACCGTCGGGTTGCATGGCGGAACCGGACGTCGCCACGGTGCACGAGGCGATCGCCGAGCAGCGTCGGGACGCGGTGTGCCTGGTGGCGGGAGGCCGGCGGCTGACGTGGACCGACGTCTCGGACCGCACCCGCCGGCTGGCCAACCACCTCGTCGCCCACGGGCTCGGGTGCCACACCGAACGGGACCGCCTGGCCGGGCACGAGAGCGGGCAGGACCACCTCGCCATCTACCTGCACAACGGGAACGAGTTCCTCGAGAGCATGCTCGGCGCGTTCAAGGCCCGGGTCGCTCCGGTCAACGTCAACTACCGCTACGTGACCGACGAGCTGCGCTACCTCCTCAGCGACTGCGGGGCGGCGGCGATCGTCGTGCACTCGGCGCTCGCCCCGACCCTCGCCGCGGTCCGTGACGCGCTCCCCGGGCTCCGGCTGATCCTCCAGGTCGGCGACGACTCGGGCCACGACCTGTTGCCGGGGGCGACGTGGTACGAGGACGCCCTCGCCGCGTCATCGGGTCGGCGGCCGGACGTGCCGTGGGACCCGGACGACCTGTACGTGCTGTACACGGGCGGCACCACCGGCCGACCCAAGGGTGTGCTCTGGCGCAACGGCGACGCGTTGGTCGAGTGCTTCGGCGGATCGACTGCGGCGACCGACGTGGCCGGATTCGTCGCCGAGGCCAGTGGCGGGTTCCGGACCCTCGTCACCCCGCCGTTGATGCACGGCGCCGGCCAGTGGGTGGCGTTCCGGACGTGGTTGAGCGGCGGGAGCGTGTTCGTGGGCTCCCGCCTCGGCCGGCTCGACCCGCCGGACGTGTGGCGGACGATCGAGCGCGAGCGGATCGAGTTCGTGCTGATCGCCGGGGACGCCTTCGCCGGCGCGCTCCTCGACGAGCTCGACCGACATTCGTACGACCTGTCCAGCCTCAACGTCGTCCTGTCCGGCGGGGCGGCGCTGTCACTCCCGCACAAGCAGGCCCTGCTCGAGCGCCTGCCGACCGTGATGCTCGTGGACGGGCTCGGGTCGTCGGAGGCCGGTGGCCAGCTCGCCCACGTGTCGACCGCGAGCCGGGCGGCGTCGGGCCGGTTCCCATCGCGGCCGGGCAACCACGTGCTCTCGGCCGCGCTCGATCGTGAGCTGGCCGCCGGCGAGGACGAGGTCGGCTGGCTGGCGAAGTCCGGGCGGATGGCGCTCGGCTACCTCGGCGACCCGGAGGCCACGGCGCAGACGTACCCGGTGATCGGCGGCCGGCGGTACGCGGTGCCCGGCGACCGGGCGCGGCTGGACGCCGGCGGCGAGATCGAGCTGTGCGGTCGCGACGCGGTCACGATCGTCTCGGGCGGGGAGAAGATCTTCGCCGAGGAGGTGGAGGCGGCGATCAAGACTCATCCCGCCGTCTACGACTGCGTCGTCGCCGGCCGGCCGAGCGAGCGCTGGGGCGACGAGGTGGTCGCGGTCGTGCGCCGGCGCCACGGATCCGACGTCGAGGCCGCCCAACTGCTCGACGCGGCGGCTCAGAAGCTCGCCCGGTACAAACTCCCGAAGGCGATCGTGTTCGTCGACGCGATCGAGCGCTCGCCGTCGGGCAAGGCCGACTACCGCTGGGCGCGGGAGATCGTCGCCGCGCACTCGTAGTCTGCATTCGATGGCTGCGCCGACGTCGTGGGACCGCGACACCCTCCCGCAGGGCGACGAGAAGCGCGACGCGGTGCGTGACATGTTCGACGCCATCGCCCCCCGGTACGACCTGGTGAACCGGGTGATGACGTTCCGCCTCGACGTGCGGTGGCGGCGGCAGGCGGTGCGGGCACTCCAGCTCCCCCCCGGGAGCCTGGTCCTCGACCTGGCCAGCGGCACCGGGGACCTGTGCGCCGACGTCCGGGACGCCGGCCACCGGCCGATCTCGATCGACCTCAGCGCCGGCATGCTGCGCGCCGATCACAGCGGGGCGCCGCGGGTGCAGGCCGACATCGTCCGGCTGCCGGTCCCCGACGGCATCGCCGACGGGGCGACGTGCGGGTTCGCGTTGCGCAACCTCGTCGCCCTCGATCCATTCTTCGCCGAGCTCGGCCGGGTGGTGCGGCCGGGTGGCCGGATCGCCTTGCTCGACGTGGGCGTGCCGCCGAACCGGGTGGTGCGCTGGGGTCACCGCGTGTACTTCGGGCGGGTGGTGCCGCGGATCGGTGGCTGGCTGTCGGACCCCGCCGCCTACCGCTACCTGCCGCGCAGCGTGGCCTACTTGCCCGAGCCGGCGGAGATGGTGGCGATGCTGCGCCGCGCCGGGTTCGGCGACGCCTCGCACCGGACCCTCAGCGGCGGGATCACCCAGCTCCTCACCGGCACGCGCGATCGCTGATGCGCGCGATCACCCGTCCCGCTGACGACGCCGTCGCCGCGCTCGACCTCAACGACATCGCGCGCGACGACGGCTTCCTGTTCGTCCGGAACGGGGCCGGGATCGCCGGGCGCGGCGTCGCCGCGCGGATCGCCGTGGAGGCCGGTCCGGCGTTCCTCGCCTCGATCGAGCACGTCGACGAGCGCGGCGGTGCGGGCGCGGGTGCCGGCGCTGGTCCGATCGCGATCGGTTGGGTCCCGTTCACCCCCGGCGCGCCCGGTGAGCTGGTCGTCCCCGCCGTGGTGGTTGGCAAGGGGCCGGACGAACGGCACTGGGTGACGAGCATCGACGGCGCCGATGAGGAGCTGGCGCCGCCTCGTCCGCCCCAACCGTCGGCGGCCGGCTACCGGATCGAACCGGTGACGCCGGTCGAGCAGTACCTGGAAGCCGTGCGGGCGGCCCGGGACGCGGTGCGCGACGGGGGTCTGACGAAGGCGGTGATCGCCCGTGAGATCTTGGTCGTCGCCGATCGGCCGATCGATCGCCACAGCGTGCTTCATCGGCTGAAGGCGTCGTTCGGGTCGAGTTACCGCTTCGCCGTCGACGGGTTCGTCGGCGCGTCCCCGGAGCTGCTCGTCGAGGTCGACGGCCCGGACGTGCGGTCGCGCCCACTCGCCGGCACCGCGCCGCGGACCGGTGACATCGAGCGCGACGCCGAGATCGCCGAGGCGCTGGTGGCGAGCACGAAGAACCAGGTCGAGCACCGGGTGGTGATCGACGTCGTCCACGACACCCTGCTGCCGTGGTGCAGCTACCTCGACTGGGAGCCCGACCCGTCGATCGTCACGGTGGCGAACGTGCAGCACCTCGGGACCCGGATCGAGGGGCGGCTGTCGTCGCCACCGCCGAGCGTGCTCGAGTTGGTGCGGGCGCTGAGCCCGACGCCGGCGCTGGGCGGGCACCCGCGGGACGAGGCGCTGGCGCTCATCGCCAAGGTCGAAGGCGTGGAGCGGGACCGCTACGGGGGCGCCGTCGGGTGGGTCGACGCCGCGGGCAACGGCACTTGGGCGGTCGCCATCCGGTGCGCCGACCTGTCGGACGACCGCTGCCGAGCCCGGCTCCACGCCGGCGGGGGCATCGTCGCCGACAGCGATCCCCTCGTCGAGCTCGCCGAGACCCAGGCCAAGTTCCAGGCGATGCTGTCCGCGCTCATCCGCCCCTAGGCATCCGAGGGTTTCACGCCATCCGAGGGTTTCGCGCGACACGTGTCTGCAGGAGACCCTCGGATGACACGAAACCCTCGGGTGGGGTCAGCCGAGGGCGGCGACGACGGCGGCGTTGAGCGCGGCGTGGACGGCGACGTTGTCCTGGCGGTTGGTGGGGATGCGGGTCACGGACGGGCCGGGCTTGGCGATCCGCTCGGCGAGCTCGTCCGCCGTCGTCACCGTCACGGCGTCGAGCCCGTGGGCACCGGCGAGGGCGACGACGTCGGTGCCGTGCGGGGTCCCGAAGAGCTGCTCGAACCGCTTCTCGGGCAGATCGGTCGCCTGGGGCAAGAACGAGAAGATCCCGCCGCCGTCGTTGTCGACGACGACGATCCGCAGGTCGACGCCCCGACTCCGGAGCGCGGTGAGCGCCCCGCCGTCGTGGAGGAAGGCGATGTCGCCGACGAGGGCCACGGTCGGCACCCGGCGAAGGGCCACACCCAGCGCGGTCGAGACCACGCCGTCGATCCCGTTGGCGCCCCGGTTGGCGTGAGCCCGCGCCGACGGGCCTCCATACCACTCCAGGTCGCGGACGGGCATCGACGAGGCCACCACGAGCTCCGCGTCCGACGGCAGTGAACGGGCGATGGTTCGGGCCACCGCCGGCTCGGTCAGCGCAGGTTGGTCGTCGAGCACTGCATCGATCGCCCGCTCGGCCCGCTCGGCGGCGTGGCGCCATCGGGCCAACCACGGCGTGCCGGTCGCGCCACTGACCTTTCCAGCCAGCACCGGCACGGCGAGTGGGTCGAGACGGGCGGCGACGCCGTGATCCGGGTCGATCTCGCCCGGGCCGCCGACCTGCACCATGGTTGCGCCCGAGCGCCCGATCCACTCGGCGAGCACCTTCGACGCGGCCGGGCGGCCGACCCGCACGACGACGTGTGGCGAATGGTCGGCGGCGAACCCAGGATGCCGCAGCAGCGCGTCGAACGAGCCGACGGCGCCGGTCCGACCCCGTAGCTCGGACGCGGGGTCGGCCAGTACCGGCCATTGCGTCGCCGCGGCGAGCGCGGCCACGTCGTCGGGGCCGACGCCGCTGCGGCCGCCGGCGAGGATCACGCCTCGCACCTGATCGAGTGCCGCGATCACGTCGTCGGAGAGGACGGGAAGCGGGCGATCGTGCGCGGTCCAGCCCCCGACCGCGCGACGGGGCGGCAGCGCTCCGGGGCGGCCGACGAGCGGGTCGCGGAACGGCAGGTTGAGATGCACCGGCCCCGTCGCCGCGGCCTCGATCGCCCGCCGGGCCAGCGACCGCCACGTCGACGCCAAGGCGGCGTCGGCGACACCGGGATCGTGGAACCACCGCACCGCGTGTCCGTACAAGTGGGTCTGGTCGATCGTCTGTGGCGCGCCGACGTCGCGCAGCTCCGGAGGCCGGTCCGCGGTGACGACGAGCATCGGGACCGCGGACAGGTCGGCCTCCACGACCGCCGGATGGAAGTTCGCGGCCGCCGTGCCGCTCGTGCACAGCAGCACCGCCGGCGTCCCGGACAGCCCGAGGCCGAGGGCGACGAACGCCGCCGCCCGCTCGTCGTGGACGACGTGGACCGCCACGTCCGCCCGCTCGGCGAGGGCGAGGGCCAGCGGCGTGTTCCGACTGCCCGGCGCCACCACGGCGTGCCGCACCCCCCGCTCCGCCCACTCGTCGACGAGGGTCGTGCAGAACGTCGCCTGCGCGGTCACCTCACTCATGGTGGTCGACGATACGGGCCGTAGCGTGAAGGGCGTGATCGTCGAGGTGTGGTCCGACGTCGTCTGCCCGTGGTGCTACATCGGCAAGCGCCGCTTCGAGGCCGCGGCCGCCCGGCTCGCCGACGACACCGACTTCCACCACCAGCTGGACGTCGTGTACCGGCCCTTCCAGCTCGACCCGAACGCGCCTCCGGGAACGACGATGCCGGCACCGGAGGCATACGCCCGCAAGTTCGGCGGACCCGAGCGAGCCGCCGCGATCATCGACCACGTGACCGGCATCGCCGCCGCCGCGGGCCTCGAGTTCCACCTCGAGCTGGCCCAGCGGGCCAACACGCGCGACGCCCACCGGGTCCTGTGGTACGCGCGGCAGAGCGGACCCCCGGGCGCGCAGGTCGCCTTGAAGGAACGGCTGCTGGCCGCCTACTTCACCGACGGATCGAACGTCGCCGATCCCGACCTGCTCGCCACCGAGGCCACCCGCGTGGGACTCGATCGCGAGGATGTCCTCCGGATGCTCGCCGGCGACGAAGGGGTCGCCGAAGTTGCCGAGGCGTTGGCGGTCGCCGCGGAGGCCGGGATCACCGCGGTTCCGACGTACGTCATCGACGGTCGGTGGTCGATCCCCGGCGCCCAGGACCCGGACGTGTTCGTCCAAGTGCTGCGCCGCCTCGCCGACCGCGCGGACCGCGCCGAACGTGCCGGCTGACGCGCTGGCGTCCACTCGCGGTGGTCGGGGCGAGCGGATCGTGCTCGTCCACGGCTTCACCCAGACCGCCCGTGCGTGGGACGTCATCGCGCCGCGGCTGGCCGAGCGGTACGAGGTGGTCGCCGTCGACGCGCCCGGCCACGGTGACTCCGGCGCCGTCCGCGCCGACCTTCCGTCAGCCGCCCGAATGCTCGGTGCCACCGGCGGGCCGGCGACCTACGTCGGCTACTCGATGGGCGGCCGGCTGTGCCTCCACCTCGCCGTCGCCCACCCCGACCTCGTCCGCCGGCTCGTCCTCGTCAGCACCACGGCCGGGATCGAGGATCCGACCGAGCGGGCCGCCCGTCGTCAGTCCGACGAGGCCCTCGCCGCGTCGATCGAGCGGGACGGGGTCGACGCCTTCCTCGATCGCTGGCTCGCCCTCCCACTGTTCGCGACCCTCCCCCGTGACGCGGCCACTCTCGACGATCGGCGCCGCAACTCCGCCGGCGGGCTGGCGTCCAGCCTGCGCCTGGCCGGCGCCGGAGCCCAGGAGTCGCTGTGGGACCGGCTGGGGGAGCTGCCCATGCCCGTGCTCGTCATCGCCGGCGCGCGCGACGCCAGGTACGTCGCGATCGGCCGGCGGCTGGCGGAGCTGATCCCGCAGTCCGCGTTCGAGGTGGTCGAGCGCGCCGGACACGCGGTGCACCTCGAACAACCCGACGCCTTCGCCGGTGTCCTCGAGGCCTGGTTAACCGCCGAGGGCCAGACCGAGCGTGGCCAGCGCGCCGTAGACGAGCTGTAGCCGGCCGGTCGCGACGAGGACGGCGATGAGGGCGCGGCCACTGGCGCCGGCCCGCACCGCCCGCACGGGCGGCACCGCCGCGCCGGCGGCCAGCAGGGCGAGGAGCACCTCGGACCGCCACCCGACGCCGGCCCCGATCGCGAGGGCGAACGCCGCGACGATCAACCCGACGTAGAGCCACCGCGTCCGCGCGTCACCAATCCGCACCGCGAGCGTGCGCTTGCCGGCCGCGGCGTCCGACGGGATGTCGCGCAGGTTGTTCACGACGAGCAGTGCGCAGGAGAGACATCCGGCCGCGCATCCCATCACCACGCTGAGCCCGGTGATCCGCTCCACCGCGACGTAGGTCGTGCCTACGGTGGCGACGAGGCCGAAGAAGACGAACACGAACAGTTCCCCGAACCCGGCGTAGCCGTACGGCCGGGGTCCCCCGGTGTAGAACCAGGCCGCGGCGATGCTCGCCGCTCCGACCGCGAGCAGCCACCACGACGTGGTCGCGGCGAGCGCCAGCCCGGCGACGCCGGCGACGCCGAACGCGATGAACGCGGCCCGCCTGACCTCCCGGGGCGTCGCCAGTCCCGACGCGACCAGCCGCACCGGACCCACCCGGGCGCGGTCGGTGCCGCGCACGCCGTCGCTGTAGTCATTGGCGTAGTTGACGCCGACCTGCAGGGCGAGGCTCACGACCAACGCCGCCGCCACTCGCCACCAGACGATCGAACCTTCGCCGACCGCGGCCGCGGCGCCGATCGCGACCGGAACGACGGCGGCCGGGAGCGTGCGGGGACGCGCGCCGACGAACCAATGCCGGGCCGCTGGTGCCTTGCTGGTCACGACCACAAGTGCGTCATGATGGAGCGGTGGGAGAGCTGTGGCAACTGGGCGCACTGGAGATCGCGGCGGCGGTGCGCAACCGGGAGACAACGAGCCGGGAAGTGCTCGACGCCCTCGTCGACCGGGTCGACGCCGTCAACGGCGACCTCAACGCCGTCGTCGCGCTGCTCGGCGACGAGGCGGTCAAGGCCGCGGAGCAGGCCGACCGGGCCGTCGCCGACGGGGCGCCGCTCGGTCCGTTGCACGGCGTGCCGATCACCGTGAAGGAGAACATCGACGTCGCCGGGTGGCCGACGACCCAGGGCGTACCGGCCCTCGCCGACGCGGTGCCGCCGATCGACGCCCCGATGGTCGAGCGGATGCGGGCGGCGGGAGCGATCCCGTTCGCCCGCACCAACCTTCCCGACTTCGGCCTGCGCGTGCACACCGACTCGTCGCTGCGCGGGCTCACCCGCAACCCGTGGAACCCGGACGTCACGGCCGGCGGCTCGAGCGGCGGCGAGGCGAGCGCGCTGGCCAGCGGGATGACCCCGCTCGGGCTCGGCAACGACCTCGGCGGCTCGCTCCGCAATCCGGCCCACTGCTGCGGCATCGCCGCGATCAAGCCGTCGGTGGGCGTGGTGCCGGACGCCTCGGCGATCCCGCCCGAGGATTCCCCGCTGATGTTCCAGCTGATGGCGGTGCAGGGGGTGATGGCGCGCCACGTCGCCGACCTCCGCGCCGGGCTCCTCGCCGTCGCCGGCGCGCACCCGCGCGACCCGCTGAGCCTGCCGGTCACCCTCACGCCGGCCGCGCCCGACTCCCGGCTACGGATCGCCGTGCTCGCCGAGCCGCCGGACGGGTCGACCGACGCCGGCGTCGCAGCCGCGATCAGGCGGACCGCCGACACCCTTGCCGATGCGGGACACGACGTCGCCGAGGCGGCGCCGTCCAGCTACGCCCGCAGCATCGAGCTGTGGGCCGAGCTGTTGCTCCCCGATATCCGCGCCGTACGCCCGCTGTTCGACGAGCTGATCAGCGACGACGCCCGTGCCTTCCTCGACTTCGCCAACGCGTACTTCCCGCCGATCGAGACCGCCGACTGGTCGATGCTGTTCATCGAGCGGCACGCCGTGGCCAGGGACTGGTCCGGGTTCTTCGAGACCTGGGACGTGCTGCTGTCGCCCACGTGGACGCAGCCGCCGTTCGTCCATGGCGCCGACGTCGCCTCGTTCGACGGTGCGTTGGCGACGCTCGAACTGATGCGTCCGGTGTTGCCGGCGAACCTGCTCGGGCTGCCGGCCGCGGTGGTCCCGGCCGGGGTCGTCGACGGGCTCCCGGTCGGCGCGCAGTTCACCGGAAACCGCTTCGCCGACCTCGTCGTCCTCGCCGCCGCCGAGGCGGTCGAGCAGGCCCTCGGCCCGATCACTCCGATCGACCCGCACTGAGCGCAACGCTCGTCGCCCTCGATCTCCCCGGCGGTCCGGACTTCGTCGACGCGCTGCGGCGGGTGTGGGACCGCGGCGACGCCGCCTTTCCGCTCGACCAACGGCTGCCGCCCGTCGCCAAGGCGGCCGCGCTGGCGGCGATGGCGCCCGCCACGGCGATCGACGCAAGCGGCGACGAGACATCACTCGGCGGCGGAGCTGCGGTCGAGCCCGGTGACGCCCTCGTCGTCGCCACGAGCGGGGCGTCCGGGGTCCCCAAGGGCGTCGTGCTGACCCACGACGCCGTCGCGGCATCCGCTCGCGCCACGAACGCCCGGCTGGGCGTGAGCGTCGACGATCATTGGCTGGCCTGCCTACCGCTGGCTCATGTCGGCGGGCTGTCGGTCGTCACCCGGGCCCTCGCCGGCGGGACCCGGCTGACCGTGCTGCCGGGGTTCGACCCCGTCTCCGTCATGGCCGTCGGGGCGACGCTCGTTTCGCTGGTCGCCACCATCCTGCCGCGGATCGATCCGGCGCGTTTCCGCACCATCGTGCTCGGCGGCGCCCAGCCCCCGGCGGGACTGCCGGCCAACGTCGTGACGACCTACGGGATGACCGAGACCGGCAGCGGCGTGGTGTACGACGGCCGACCGCTCGACGGCGTCGACGTGCGCATCGACGGCGACGGCGAGATCCGCGTCCGCGGCCCGATGCTGCTACGCGCCTACCGCGACGGCACCGTTCCGTTGCAGCACGGATGGTTCGCCACGGGCGATCTCGGGCGATGGGACGCCGCCGGCCGACTCGTCGTCGACGGCCGGCGTAGCGACCTGATCATCTCCGGCGGGGAGAACGTCTGGCCGGAGCCGGTCGAGGCGGTGCTGCGCCGCCATCTCGGCGTCGCCGACGTCGCCGTCTCCGGTGAGCCCGACGCGGAATGGGGACAGGCCGTCACCGCCTACGTGGTTCCCGCCGGCGACGCTCCGAGCCTCGACGAGCTCCGCGACACGGTCAAGCAGGAGCTCCCCCCGCACTGCGCGCCCCGCCGCCTCGTCGTCGTCACGGCGATCCCCCGCACGGCCCTCGGCAAGATCCGCCGCGCCGACGTCACCAGACTCAACCCGTCCGCCAGCGGCCGACCCGCTGATACGTCGCCCCGGTCGGGCTGAGCCGGGTCTGCGCCAGCACGACCTCCCCGATCGCGGCGGCGGCGTACACCGAAGTCCCGGCCAGCGGGCAACGCACCGACGGCCGGAAGCGGGCCAGCGTCACGTGACCGCGGAAGCCGCGGTGGCCGATCGGCTCTCCGATGTCGGACGTGGCCTCGGCGACGGCCGCCGCGAGCTCGTCGAGCCCGCCGACCGGCACGACGACCAGGCCGCGGCCGAGCCGCTGCACGACCGGACCCAATGTGGCGTTGGCGGGTGGGAGCGTGGCGGCATCGAGCCGGGCCCGGACCTCGTCCGCATCGGTCTCACCGAGGAAGCGCAGGGTGACGTGCCAGTTCTCCGGTGGTATCCAGCGCACCCCGCGCCGCTCAGCGCGGGGTAGCGATGTCAGCTGCTCGGCGAACGCGGGCGGCGGCCACACGGCGACGAAGAGGCGCGGCACCGCCGCCAGCGTGGCATGGGCTAATGGCGCGGAGCGACCCCGGCGCCACCGTCGACGACGTACGTCTCGCCGGTGATCCAACTCGCCTTGTCGCTGGCGAGGAAGACGGCGAGGTGGGCGATGTCCTCGGGCTCGCCGAGGCGCTTCGTCGGCATCGACGCGGCCAGCGACTCGCCGAAGTTGGCGACGAGCAGGGCGGCGAAGTCGGTCTTCACGAGGCCGGGTGCGATCCCGACCACGCGTGTCGGTCCGAGCTCTCCGGCGAGCTGGCGGGTCAAGTGGATGAGCGCCGCCTTGGTGACGTTGTACACGCCGAGCCCGACGTCGCCGCGCAGTCCGCCGACCGAGGCGATGTTGACGATCACGCCGGGATGGTCCTTGAACGACCGCTCCCATGCGTGCTGCGACCAGAACACCGGCCCGCGCACGTTGACCTCGAACGTCTTGTCGTACCGCGCCGGGTCCACGCCGAGCGTGGCGCCGTAGTACGGGTTGGTCCCGGCATTGTTGACGAGGATGTCGAGCCCGCCGAAGCGCTCGATCGTCGCGTCGACGCACGCCGCCGCGGCCTCGATGTTGCCGGCGTTGGCCGCGAACACTGCCGTCTCGCCCTTGATCTCCGCCGCCGCCGCCTCGAGCTGATCCTGCTTGCGGCTGCTCAGCATGACCCGCGCGCCGGCCTCCGCGAGCTCAGCCGCGATCGCCTTGCCGATTCCCTTCGACGCCCCGGTGACGAGGGCGACCTTGCCGTCGAGTGAGATCTCCACGGCGGACGAACGTAGCCCGAGCGGCGTCCGTGGAGCATTCCCACCGATGCGAGCGAGTGAGCGCCAGCGAGCGAGCGGCAATCAACGGCCTGCGTGGCCGGGGAACGCAATGCGCGTCACTGGCGGGCCCGGTCGGCGGGCTCGTCCTGCCGGTCGCCGTTCGAGTCACTGTCGGGCCAGGGCAGGGCACTCACCCGGACCAGCCGGATCCGCCGGCCCTCGACCTCCTCGACGGCGAAGCGCCAACCGTCGTACTCGACCGACTCGCCCGTCTCGGCGACGTGCTCGAGGGTGCCGAAGAGGAAGCCGCCGAGCGTGTCCCACTCCTCGTCCGGGATGTGGATGTCGAGCAGCTCGTTGAGCTCCTCGACCTGGATCCCGCCGTCGACGAGGTAGTCGCCGCTCGGCAGCCGCTGCACGGCGAGCTCCTCGATGTCGTACTCGTCGACGATCTCCCCGACCAGCTCCTCGAGGCAGTCCTCCAGCGTGATCAGGCCGGCGATCCGCCCGTACTCGTCGGCGACGATGGCGAGGTGGAACTTGCCGGCTTGCATCTCCCGCATCAGGCGGGCCACCGGTTTGTTCTCGGGGATGAAGCGCACCGGCCGGGCCAGCTCGAGCGCGGGGTGGTCGCCGCGACCCTCACGCTCGGCGCGGATGAGGTCCTTGACGTAGACGAGCCCGATGATGTCGTCGCCGTCCTCGGCGTGCACCGGCAGGCGGCTGAAGCCGTGGGCGATCGCGAGGTCGAGGGCGGCGGTGACCGTCGAATCGTGCTCGATGATCACCATGTCCGGCCGCGGGACCATCACCTCCCGCGCCACCGTGTCACCGAACTCGATGATGCTCTCGATGAGCTCGCGCTCCTCGTGCTCGATGACCTCGTCCTCCGCCGCCGCCTCGACAATGCCGAGCAGCTCCTGCTCGCTGACGAAGGGCCCTTCCTTGAGGCCGCGTCCGGGGATCAGCACATTGGTCAGCCCGATGAGCGCGCGGCTGACGTACTTCAACGGTGGGAACGTCACCAGCAGCTCGGTGGGGCGCGCCGTGAGCAGCGCCGCCCGCTCGGCCGACAGCACGGCCCACGTCTTCGGCATCGCCTCGGCGAGGACGAAGAACAGGATCACGTTGAGGACGAAGCCGATGATGATGCCCTTGGCCCCGAACAGCCGGTCGGCGAGGAGTGAGGTGAGGAACGCCTGGCCGGTCTGCAGGACGGTGATCGTCACGAGGAGCGGGTTGATGAACCGCTCGGGGTGGGACACGAGGCGGTACAGCGACTTCGCCGACTTGGTCTGGACGGTCTCGGCGAGGGCTTGGGCCTTGACCCGGGAGATCCGGTTGAGCGCCGTCTCGGCGACGGCGAGGAACGACAGGATCAGCAGCAGGACGATGATCCCGAGCAGCATCAGGAGCTCGATCGAGTCCATCTTCAACCGTCTCCGTGATCCTGGCGGAATCCCGGCGGGGTCGGCCCGCGCCAGTGGTGGCGCTCGAGAAGCTCCCGCTCGCGAGTCTGCATCGCTTGCGTCTCCCCGTCCGTGGCGTGATCGTGGCCGAGGACATGGAGGACCCCGTGGACGACGAGGAGGGCGAGCTCGTCGTCGAGCGTTCCGGCGTGCGTGGTCGCTTGTTCGGCCGCCACGACGGGGCACACGACCACGTCACCAAGGAGCACGGGAACTCCCGCCGGAACGACCGCGTCGGACGTGTCGAGCGGGAATGAGAGCACGTCGGTGGGCCCGTCGACGCCCATGTGCTCGTGGTTCAGTCGGGCGATCTCGTCGCGGTCGACGAACGTCACCGTCAGCTCGCCCTGGGCGCCCTCGCTCGTGATTACGTCGCCGGCGAGCCGGCACCAGCGGTCGACGTCGACGGCGAGGTCGACCTGCTCGTCGGCACCGACGACGCGCGTCGAGGGCGCGCTCGTACTTGGTGGCTCATCCACGGGATCGACGGCCTCCACGGCTGGACGCGCCGACGTTGTCGTCGCGCTCGTAGGCGGCGACGATGTCGGCGACGATGCGGTGGCGCACCACGTCGGACGCCGACAGGTGCACGAAGGCGAGCCCGTCGATGCCGGTGAGCACGCGCTCGAGACCGACCAGCCCGCTCTTGCCGTTCGGCACGTCGACCTGGGTGACGTCACCGGTGACGACCACGCGCGACCCGAAGCCGATGCGGGTGAGGAACATCTTCATCTGCTCGGGCGTGGTGTTCTGGGCCTCGTCGAGGATGATGAAGCTGTTGTTCAGCGTCCGCCCGCGCATGAACGCGAGCGGGGCGACCTCGACCGTCTGCCGCTCGAGCAGCCGCTGGGCGCCCTCCGGTTCGACCATGTCGTAGAGGGCGTCGTACAGCGGGCGCAGGTACGGGTCGATCTTCGCCATCAGGTCGCCGGGGAGGAAACCCAGCCGCTCGCCGGCCTCGACCGCCGGGCGGGTCAGGATGATCCGCTGGACCTGCTTGGCCTGCAGCGCCTTGACCGCCATCGCCACGGCAAGCCAGGACTTGCCCGTCCCCGCCGGCCCGATGCCGAACGTGATGACGTTGTTGGCGATCGTGTCGATGTACCGCTTCTGACCCGCCGACTTCGGCCGGATCAGGCGACCTTTGGCGCCGCGCAGCACGTCGTGGGTGAGGATCTCGCTGGGGAGCTCGTCGTCGTCGACCATGCCGATCACCCGGCGCAGGCTCCCCTCGTCGAGCACGTGGCCGCGCTGCAGCAGACCGACGAGCTCCTCGAAGAGGTGAGCCGCCTGATCGGCCTGGTCGCCGCGGAGGGAAACCTCGTTGCCGCGAACGCTGATCTCGGTGCTCGGGAAAGCGTCCTCGATCTGCCGGAGGAACTGGTCCCGTGGGCCGACGAGCGCAGACATGAGGTGCGTGCCCGGAACGACGACGGTGGTCGTGGTGTCGGTTGCCGTCATGAATGTGCTGAGCAGTCAGCGCTCATCGGAACGATGGTAGCGCTCCCCTCCCGGAGTCGGGCTCTACTCACCCAGGTCCGGCGACAGGTTCCAGCGCTCGACCACCCGGTAGTCGTGCTCCCAGCCGAGCAGTGAGACGCCGCCCGGATCGAGGGTCAGGGCCCGACCGGCGGACGGATCGAGTCCGCACCAGCGGACGCCAAGGATGCGCAGCACGTGAGCGTGGGCGAACAGCACGACCGGCCGATCGATCGTCAACAGCCGATCGATCACCCCGTCGACCCTCGCCCCCACGTCGGCAAGGCTCTCGCCCTCCTCGATCGGATGGGTCCACACCGACCAGTCCGGGATCGACTCGCGGATCTCGCTCGTCCGCCGGCCTTCGTAAACGCCGTAGTCCCACTCGGCGAGCTCAGGCCAGACTTCGGCGCGATCGCCGCATCCGGCCAGCGCGGCGGTGTCGCGGGCGCGCTGCCGAGGGCTGGTCGCCACGGCGGCCGCGTCAACGCCGGGTATCCGCTGCAGCAGCGAACCGAGCGCGGCCGCGCGGCGACGTCCGGCGTCGGACAGCGGGATGTCGGTGCGACCCGTGTGGCGCCGCTCGACGCTCCACTGCGTCTCCCCATGCCGCACGAGCACCACCTGGGGAGGCATCCGCCCGACGCTAACCGGCCGCCGTCGCCGTGACCCGCCCTCGCAATCTGGGTGCAGATGCTCTCAAACGCCGTTCTCGGCGCCGATCTTCTCGGCCGGCGAGAACAACTGCGCCCAGATCACTGTGTCGGGTTGCGCCTACGTAGGCCGACGCCTACGCTTAGGACAATGCAGGCCGTGCTCGACGCTGTGGCGGAGCCCAAGCGACGGGCGATCCTCCGTCTCGTCCGCTACCGGGAGCTGCCGGCCGGGACGATCGCGTCCCGTTTCCCGGACGTCTCCCGGCCCACCGTGTCCGAGCATCTGCGGATCCTGCGGGAAGCCGGCCTTCTGGTCGAGCGTCGGGTCGGCACGAAGCGGCTGTACCGGACCCGCGCCGAGGGGTTCGCCGAGGTGCGGGCGTTCCTCGACGAGTTCTGGGACGTGAAGTTGCCGGGGCTCAAACGAGAGGCGGAGCGGGAGCAAGCCGAGCAGAGGAGGCGCGATGGCAGCCGACGGCGCTGAGCCCGTGGTGAAGGAGATCTACATCGAGGCCGAGCCGGCGACCGTCTTCGAGTTCTTCGTCGACCCCGACAAGCTGTGCCGCTGGCTGGCGCTGGAGGCGACGCTCGACCCCCGCCCCGGCGGCAGGTGCATCCAGGTACACGATGGCGCCGACCGAAGGGGCGGGCGGTGCGAGATGGAGGGCACGTTCGTCTCCGTCGAACCCCCCACCCATGTCGCCTTCACTTGGGGTTTCGCCGACCCGGCGGTGCACGTGAAGCCCGGCGGCAGCGTCGTCGAGGTGACCCTCGAGCCGGTCGGCTCCGGCACGAAGGTACTGCTCGTGCACCGCGGCCTGCCCACCGATGAAGTGGTCAACCACGACCGCGGCTGGACGACGATGCTCACCCGGCTCGCCGACGCGGTCGGATCCGAGAAGTCGCCAGCCACCCCCAGCGGGCGGGACGAAAGGAGAACCTGATGTCCACGATCCGCCACGAAGTCTGGATCAACGCCGACGCCAAGACGGTGTTCGACGCCCTCACCACCCAACCCGGGCTCGACGGCTGGTGGGGCAAGGCCCTCAGCGCCGAACCGAAGGTTGGTCACGTGATCGAGTTCGACCATGGCCACAGCGAGCTGCTGAGAATGCGCATCACCGACATCGAGCCGAACGAGCGAGTGGTATGGCGGTGCGTCTCCGACTTCACCGACCCCGGCTATCCCGGCTCCGAGTGGCTCGGGCACGAGTTGCGGTTCGAGCTCGCGTCGGCGGCCGACGACTCGCTGTCCGCGCGGTTGCTCGGCATCCTCTTCGACACCGACACCGGCGACGGGGTCACGATCCTGCGCTTCGAGCAGCGCGGCTGGTCGAGCGAGGATCGGTGGTGCGCGTTCTGCAACAGCGCGTGGGGCGCCACGCTCGCCGGTCCGCTGAAGAGCTTTTGCGAAGGGTCGAACCCGTCACCCGCTACGTAGCGTTGCGGGCACGAGTCACCACATCCTCTTCCTCTGCACCGGCAACGCCACCCGGTCCGTCCTGGCCGGGGCCGCCCTCCGCGCCCACATGCCCCACCTCGAGGTGCGGACCGCGGGGACGTTGAGCATCGACGGGCTGCCGATGAGCTGGCGGACGAACGCCGGTTTCGAGGCAGTCGGCCTGCCGCGGCCGGTCCACCGCAGCCGGCAGGTCACACCCGCCGACCTGGACCGGGCCACGCTCGTCATCGGGCTGGCGCCGGAACACGTCGAGTGGGTGCGCCGGGAGCACCGCGCCGTGGCCGAGCGGACGGGGACGCTCAAGCGCCTCGTGCGCGATCTGCCAGCCGACGACCGTCCACTGCCTGACCGGGTCGCCGAGCTGCGGCTCGCCGCGGTCGAGCTCGGGGCCTGGGAGGAGGTCGTCGACCCCGGCGGTGGCGAGGTCGAGGCGTTCACCGCCTGTGCCCAAGAGGTCGTCGGGTTGATCGAGCAGCTCGCCCGCCGTCTCTGACCGGCCTAGGGTCGTCCCCATGAGCACCAGCGTCGAATCGTTCACCGGACCGACCACCGAACTGCTCCAGTCGCTCATCCGGAACGAGTGCGTCAACGACGGCCGGCCCGAATCCGGGAACGAGGTCCGCAACGCCGACCTGCTGCAGACCTACCTCGAAGGAGCTGGTCTGGACGTCGCCCGGTTCGAGAGCCGGCCCGGCCGCACCTCGATCGTCGCCCGCATCGAGGGCAGCGATCCCAACGCACCCGCACTGTGCCTGATGGGTCACACCGACGTCGTGCCCGTCAACGCCGACGGGTGGTCCCGCGACCCGTTCGCCGCCGAGCTCGTCGACGGCGAGGTGTGGGGACGGGGCGCCATCGACATGCTCAACATCACGTCGTCGATGGCCGTCGCGTTCCGCCAGCTCGCCACCGAGGGTTTCCGGCCGAAGGGGACGCTGATCTACTTCGGCGTCGCCGACGAGGAGGCCGGGGGCGTGTGGGGCGCCGAATACATGGTCGACAACCACTGGGATGCCGTCGGCGCCGAGTACGTGCTGACCGAGTCCGGCGGGTGGTCCCAGATCCGCGGGGACGGGACCCACAGCATCACCGTCAATGTCGCCGAGAAGGGTCTCGCCTGGCGGCGCCTGCGGATCGCCGGCACGCCCGGTCACGGCTCGATGCCGTACGGCGCCGACAACGCGCTGATCACCGCCGCCGAGATCGTCCGCCGGCTCGCCGCCTACAAGACCGCGCCCAACCTCGACGACCTGTGGGCCGCCCGCCTCGAGGCCATCGACATGCCCGACGACGTCCGCGCCGCCCTGTCCGACCCGGCGACCATCGACGAGGCCATCGCCTCGCTCCCCACCATCTACGCCCGGGTCGCCCACGCCTGCTCGCACACCACCATCTCCCCGAACGTCATCCACGGCGGGCAGAAGACCAACACGATCCCCGACGTCATCGACATCGACGTCGACATGCGCACCGTCCCCGGCGACACGAAGGAGGTCGTCGACAAGTACCTCGCCGAGGCCCTCGGCGACCTCGCCGACCGCGTCGAGGTGACGACGCTGCAGGAGGCCGACGCCACCCGATCGCCGATGGACAACCCGCTGTGGGAAGCCGTCAGCGCCTGCACCCGGGAGGTCTACCCGGAGGCCCGGGTGATCCCGGGACTGATCACCGGCGGCACCGACGCCCGCTTCTTCCGGCGCCAGGGCTCGGTCGCCTACGGCGCCTCGCTCCTGTCCCGCGACGTCACGATCGAGCAGTTCGCCTCCCGCTTCCACGGCAACGACGAGCGCATCGACACCCACTCCCTCGGCCTGTCCACGGACTTCTGGTACCACATCGCCCGCGAGCTCGTCGGCTGACCGCACCCGGGTGTTTCGCGCTGTCCGAGTGTCTCGCGCGACCACGTCCCCGCGGCAAACACTCGGGTGACCGCTGACGTCCTCACCACGCGGGCGCTCAACCGCGCCACGCTGGCCCGCCAACTCCTGCTGACGCGGGACGACCGTTCGATCCTCGACGCCGTCAGTCACCTCGTCGGGCTCCAGGCGCAGGTCCCGGCGAACCCGTACCTGGGGTTGTGGTCGCGGCTGGCCAGGTTCGTCCCGGACGACCTCGCCCAGCTGCTCGTAGACCGCCGGGTCGTGCGCATGACGGTGATGCGGGGCACGATCCACCTCGTCACCGCCGACGACGCGCTCGTCCTGCGTCCGCTGATGCAACCGGTCCTCGACGCCGAGCTCAGCCGCCACCGCGACTGGGCGCCGGCGCTCCGTGACGTCGACCTCGAGGCCGTGCTCGCCTTCGCCCGCCCACTGCTCGGTGAGCGGCCGTACAACGGCAGCCAGCTGCGGGCGGCGATGGCGGAGCAGTTCCCGGATCAGGACGCCGCCGCCCTCGCCTACGCCTGCCGCTGCCGCCTCCCCCTCGTCCAGGTGCCACCGCGCGGGCTGTGGCGTCGGACTGGGCCGGTGGCGGTCATGACCGCCGAGGGTTGGCTCGGCGCATCGCTCGCCACCGAGCCCTCGATCGACGACGTCGTCCTGCGCTACCTCGGCGCGTTCGGTCCGGCCGCGACCGGCGACATCGCCGCCTGGTCCCGACTGGCCGGGCTCGGCGAGGTCGTCGAGCGCCTTCGGCCGCGCCTCCGCCCGTTCCGCGACGAGCGGGGCCGTGAACTGTTCGACCTCCTCGACGCCCCGCGTCCCGACCCCGACACGCCGGCACCGCCGCGGTTCCTCCCCGAGTACGACAACGCCCTGCTCTCGCACGCCGACCGATCCCGACTGGTATCGGGCGAGCATCGCGGATGGCTGTTCGAGACGCCCGGACCGGTGCACGGCTCGTTCCTCCACGACGGGTTGCTCGGAGGGACGTGGTCGATCGATCGCTCGGCCGACACTTCGCAACTCGTCGTTCGACCGCTCGTGCGGCTGTCCAAGCGAGCCGGGACGGCGCTGCTGGCCGAGGGCCGCCGTGTGCTCCGCTTCCTCGAGCCCGAGATACCGGCCGGCGATCTGGACGTCCGTTTCGATCCCGCGTCTTGACGGCTCCGAACTCGTCGCGCCCACCTTCTGAGTTGGAGCGGGTCGGCGAAGCGGTTCAACGACCTGCCATTCCCGCGCTGATCACCCGGACAGCTCCGCCGCCGGCTTGGCACCGCGGTCGCGCAGCCACTCGACCATCCCGCTCATCTCGTTGCGGACGGCGGTGTCGAGGGGCGTCGTGCCGTCCCAGATGGCGATCCAGTTGATGTCGGCCCCTCGGTCGAGCAGGAACGCCCCGACGTCCTGCTGTCCGCCGTGGGCGGCGTACCAGAGCGCCTGGGTGAGGCCCTCCGACGACGGGGGCGGATCGCCGGCACAGAACGCCTCGACGCGGTCGAGCAACCCGAGCGCGGCGGCCTCGCGCAGCGGCGTGTGGGCGCCGCGCTCGACGAGCCGGCGGGCCGCGTTCCACTGGGCGAACGCCGCCGCATCGCTGAGCGCGGTCCCGCCGGCGATCACCGCGCCGGGCGCCTCGATGTCGGCCCCGGCGTCGAGCAGCACGTCGAGCACCTCGACGTCGTCGCTGCTCGCCGCCCAGTGCAGCGGGGTCTCGGTGTGTGGTCCGGTGAACCGGGCGTTGACGTCGGCGCCGGCGTCGATCAGCGCGGCGACCGTGGCGGCGTTGTTCGGGTAGTGGCCGGGCCAGTCCGTCGCCGCGTGGAGCAACGTCCGCGACATCCCGTCGGGGTGCTCGCCGATGAACGCGGCGGCCAACCCGGGATGTTCGTCGAGCATCCGCTGCAGGGTGTCGAGATCGCCGCGCTGCACCGCCTCGGTCGCGGCGATCGCGACGGGATCGTCCGCGGCCAGGATCATCGCTTCCGCTTGCCCTTGGCCGGCAGTGCCCGGGCGTACGACGTGCCGATCCCGACCCACTTGGCGAGCTGCCGCTTGGTGCGCACGTCCTCGGCGTCGACGCGGAGCCAGCCGCGCATCTCCTTGCCGCGCATCACCATCGGGCTCGCCTTTGTCTTCGCCACGATCGCGTCCGACTCGGCGGGGTCGGCCCGGACCAACGCACCTCCCCCGCCGCTCGCGGCGATGGCCATGTTCCCGTTGATGAGGAATGCCAGCCCGCCGAACATCTTCTGCTCCGACACGTTGTCCTCGTCGGCGATGAGCTCGCGGATCCGATCGGCAAGGTCTTCGTCGTACGCCACAAACCCCGAGCGTACGACGAACGCTGTGCGCTGAGGTTGGCCCAATCCGCCCCGTGGGTAAGGTCGCGGGGTGCAGCCGCCCGCGCTCACCCGCAAGCGGCACCCTCCGACGCGTGTGGTGATCGAGGGGGTCACGCCGGAGATCGACGGTGGTCGGTTCGCGGCCAAGCGCGCCATCGGCGAGGTGTTCGAGGTGAACGTGGACGTGTTCACCGACGGCCACGACGCCCTCGCCGCCGACCTGTTGTGGCGTCGCGAGCCGGATGCCGAGTGGACCGCCGTGGCGATGCGGGCGCTCGGGAACGACCGCTGGTCGGCCTCGTTCACGCCGACTGGGACGGGTCGCCACCTGTACTCCGTCACCGCGTGGATCGACGAGTTCGAGACGTGGCGGAGGGATACCGCGAAGAAGCACGCGGCCGGGCTCGAGGTGCAGGTCGAGTCGCTCGCCGGCGTCGAGCTCCTCCGGCGGGCAGCCAAGACGACCGTCGACGAGACCGACGCGGCGATCCTCGACGCCGCGGTCACCGAGCTCGAGGCGGGCGCCGTCGAAGCGGTCGTCGACGACGAGCCGCTGCGCGCGGCGATGCGACGCAACGGCGACCGCCCCGCGGCCGTCGACTTCGAGCGCCAACTGCCGCTCGACGTGGACCGGGAGCGAGCCCGCTGCTCCGCCTGGTACGAGCTGTTCCCGCGGTCCTGCGCCGACGAGCCCGGCCGCCACGGCACGCTCGCCGACTGCCGGCGGCGGCTCGACTACGTCGCCGAGCTCGGCTTCGACGTGCTCTACCTCCCACCGATCCACCCCATCGGGGTCACCAACCGCAAGGGCCGCAACAACGCCCTCACCGCCGGCCCGGACGACCCGGGCAGCCCATGGGCGATCGGGGCGGCGGAGGGCGGCCACGATGCGATCCACCCCGATCTCGGCGACTCCGACGACCTCCGCGCCCTGGTGGCCGCGGCGCACGATCGCGGCATCGAGGTCGCCCTCGACCTCGCCTTCCAGTGCTCGCCCGACCACCCGTGGGTGACCGAGCACCCGGGGTGGTTCCGCCACCGCCCGGACGGTTCGATCCAGTACGCCGAGAACCCGCCCAAGAAGTACGAGGACATCTATCCGATCGACTTCACCGGCAAGGACTGGAAGCGGCTCTGGGCCGCGCTGCGCGACGTGGTCGAGCACTGGATCGACCATGGCATCCAGATCTTCCGCGTCGACAACCCACACACCAAGCCGTTCCGGTTCTGGGAGTGGCTGATCGACGACGTGAAGCGGGAACACCCCGACGTGCTGTTCCTCGCCGAAGCCTTCACCCGTCCGAAGGTCATGTACCAGCTCGCCAAGGCCGGGTTCTCGCAGTCCTACACGTACTTCACGTGGCGCCAGACCAAACACGAACTGATCGAGTACCTCACCGAGCTGGCCCAGACCGAGGTGGCCGACTTCTTCCGTCCCAACTTCTGGCCCAACACGCCCGACATCCTCACCGAGCAACTCCAGATCGGCACCCGCTCGGTGTTCGCCAGCCGGCTCGTGCTGGCCGCCACGCTCACCGCCAACTACGGCATCTACGGCCCCGCCTTCGAGCTCGGCGAGCACGTCGCCCGTCCCGGCTCCGAGGAGTACCTCGACAACGAGAAGTACGAGATCCGGTTGTGGGACCTCGACCGTCCCGACAGCCTGCGCCACGTCATCGCCCGCGTCAACGCGATCCGCAAGCGCCATCCGGCGCTGCAGCACGACCGCACCCTCCACTTCCACCGCACCGACAGCGACCAGCTGTTGTGCTGGTCGAAGACCGAGCGACGCCCCGACGATGATGACGATGATCCCGGCGACGTGATGGTGATGGTCGTCAACCTCGACCCGCACCACACCCACGCCGACTGGATCGACCTCGATCTCGACGTCCTCGGCCTCGACGACGACTCGACGTTCCAGGTCCACGACGAGCTCGGCGGCGCCCACTACCTGTGGCGCGGGCGGCACAACTACGTGCAACTCGACCCCTCGTCGATGCCGGCGCACGTCATGGCGTTGCGCCGCCACGTGCGCACGGAACAGGACTTCGACTACTTCATGTAGGTGTGATGGGCGACACGAATCACGACGACCCGCTCTGGTACCGCGACGCGGTCATCTACCAGCTTCACGTCAAGGCGTTCGCCGACTCCGACGGCGACGGCGTGGGCGACTTCGGTGGCCTCACCAGCAAGCTCGACTACCTTCACGACCTCGGCGTCACCGCGGTGTGGCTACTCCCGTTCTACCCGTCGCCGCTGCGCGACGATGGCTACGACATCGCCGACTACGAGGGCGTTCATCCCGCCTACGGCGACCTACCCGCGTTCCGGCGGTTCCTCAGGGAGGCCCACGCCCGCGGGCTCCGCGTGATCACCGAGCTGGTGATCAATCACACGTCCGACGAGCACGCCTGGTTCCAGCGGGCCCGCCGGGCACCGAAGGGCAGCACCCACCGCGACTTCTACGTGTGGCGCGACACCCCCGACGGCTACCCCGAAGCGCGCGTCATCTTCCAGGACTTCGAGTCGTCGAACTGGAAGTGGGACAACGTCGCCGGCCAGCACTTCTGGCACCGCTTCTACTCCCATCAACCGGACCTCAACTTCGACAACCCGGCGGTCCACCGGGCCGTCTTCCGAGTGCTCGACAAGTGGCTCGGCATGGGCGTCGACGGGGTGCGCCTCGACGCCATCCCCTACCTCTACGAGCGCGAGGGCACGAACTGCGAGAACCTGCCAGAGACCCACGCCTTCCTCCGGCAGCTGCGCGCCCACATCAACGCCCGCTACCCGAACCGACTGCTGCTGGCGGAGGCCAACCAGTGGCCGGAGGACGCGGTCGCGTACTTCGGCGGGGGTGACGGCGACGAGTGCAACATGGCGTTCCACTTCCCCGTCATGCCTCGCCTCTACATGGCGCTGCAGATGGAGGACCGTCGCCCGATCGTCGACATCCTCGAGCAGACCCCGCCGATCCCGGCGACGGCGCAGTGGGCGATGTTCCTCCGCAACCACGACGAGCTCACGCTGGAGATGGTCACCGACGAGGAGCGCGACTACATGTACCGCGCCTACGCCAGTGATCCCCAGACCCGCATCAACCTCGGCATCCGCCGGCGCCTCGCCCCGCTGCTGCAGAAGGACCGCCGCACGATCGAGCTGCTCAACGCGCTGCTGTTCTCGCTCCCCGGAACCCCGGTCCTGTACTACGGCGACGAGATCGGGATGGGCGACAACGTCTACCTCGGCGATCGCGACAGCGTCCGCACCCCGATGCAGTGGAGCGCCGATCGCAACGCAGGGTTCTCGCGGGCCAACCCGCAGCAGTTGTACCTACCGGTGATCATCGACCCGCAGTACCACTACGAGACGATCAACGTCGAGGCCCAGCGGTCGAGCCCGAGCTCGCTGTGGTGGTGGATGCACCGGTTGATCGCGCTGCGGACCCGCCACCGCGTGTTCGGGCGCGGCGACCTCGAGTTCCTCCACCCGGAGAATCCGAAGGTGCTGGCGTTCATCCGCAGCATGCGCGGCGAGGACGGCGACGAGGAGGACATCCTGGTCATCGCCAACCTCTCCCGCTACGCCCAAGCGGTGGAGCTCGATCTCAGCTCGCGGGCCGGCGCGACGCCCGTGGAGCTGTTCGGCAACACCCCGTTCGCCGCGATCGGCGAGTTCCCCTACTACCTCACCCTCGCCCCGTACGGGTTCTACTGGTTCCGCCTGACGCCGAAGCCGGTCGAGCCGGTGCGGGCGCGTCCCCGGGCCGACCTGCCGATGGTGACCCTGCCCGCGACCGCGGGCCGCGTCGACGGCCGTAGTCGCGTCGGGCTCGAACGGGCGCTCACCGAGTGGATGCCCCGCCGACGCTGGTTCGCCGGCAAGTCCCGGGCGATCCGTTCTCTGTCGGTGGAAGACTCGATCGAGCTCACCGACGGACAGGGCGGCTGGCCCGCCGAACTGCTGCTGGTGTCCGTCGAGTACGCCCAGGGCGAACCAGAGCTGTACTCCGTCCCGGTCTGCGTGGTCTCGGGGGACGACGCCGACGGCGTGCGCAGCGAGCGACCAGATCTCGTGATCGCCCGCGTCAAGCGGCGCGAGAACCAGGCGGGCTCCGGGCCGGCCCTGCTCGTCGACGCCCTCGCCGAACCGGCCGTCACGGTCTCCCTCGCCCAGATCGCAGTGCGCCCGCGGCCGCGGCGGGGAGCCCGGGGCGAGGTGCGCGGCGCCAGCACGCCGTCATTGCGCCAGCTGGTGCGCAGCGGCAAGCTCGACGTGTCGATGCTCGGCGGCGAGCAGTCCAACACCTCGGTGCTCATCGGCGACCGGGCGATCCTCAAGCTGTACCGGCGACTCGCCGAAGGGGTCAGCCCCGATCTCGAGGTCGGGCGCCATCTGCAGGGCCGCTTCGACAGCTCGCCGTCGCTACTGGGCTCGGTGGAGTACCAGCGCCGCCGCGGCGAGCCGATCACGCTCGCCGTCGTCCACGATTTCGTCCCCAACGAAGGCGACGCGTGGAGCTACGCCCTCGACCGGCTGACCGGCTACTACGAGCGAGTTCTGGCCCGGCCCGAATCGCTCGACCCGGCCGACTTCTCCACCGATCTCTACGGGCCGGTCGTCGAGGCCTCGCCGCTGGTGCACGACCTCTTCGGGCCCTTCTTCGCGTCCGCCGAACTGCTCGGCCGGCGCACCGCCGAGATGCACATGGCGCTGGCCTCCGGTGACGATGCGGCGTTCGCGCCCGAGCCGTTCACTCGCTTGTATCAACGGTCGCTGTACCAGAGCATCCTCAACGAGGTCCGCGCCACGCTGCGGGCCCTGCGCGGCCGGCGGGCTTCGCTGCCGCCTGAGCTTGAGGGGCTGCTCGACGACCACTTCGAGCGTCGCATCTTCACCCGGCTGGAGCAGCTGCGCAGCCGGCGGATCGACACCTTCCGGACCAGGGTGCACGGCGACTACCACCTCGGTCAGGTGCTCTGGAACGGCGCCGACTTCGTCGTCATCGACTTCGAGGGCGAGCCCGACCGGTCCGTCGGCCAGCGCCGCCTGAAGCGGCCGCCGGTCCGCGACGTGGCCGGCATGCTGCGGAGCTTCGACTACGCCGCCCAGGTGGGTCTCCGCCAGCTCGTCGAGCTCGGGCTCGTCCCCGACTTCGCCACCGCCAACGAGCGACTCGGGGACTGGGGCCGGCTGTGGACGGCATGGGTCGGCCGGCGCTTCCTCGACGGCTACTTGGCGACGGCCGCCGGTCAGCCGTTCATCCCCGATGAAGAGGACGACCGGCGGCTGCTGCTCGACCTGTTCCTGTTGGAGAAGGCCTGTTACGAAGTGCGCTACGAGCTCGATCACCGCCCCGACTGGGTGGCCATCCCGCTCCACTCGCTGGCCGACCTCGTGGCGAGCTTCCCCGACCCGGAGAGCGCGTGATGACTGAAACCCTGGATTGGCTGACGGACGTCGACATCCACTTGTTCAACGAGGGCACCCACTACCACCTCGGCGACAAGCTCGGCGCTCACATCACTCCCGAAGGCACCCGGTTCTCGGTGTGGGCGCCCGAAGCTCGGGACGTGCGGGTGCTCGGCGACGTCAACGGCTGGACCGGCGAGGGCGCAGTGCTGCAGCCCGTCGGGTCGTCCGGCATCTGGAGCGGCGTCGTGGACGGGTTCCCGCACGGATCGCCGTACAAGTACCGGATCACGTCCCGCATACGCGGCTACGAGGTCGACAAGGCCGATCCGTACGCCTTCCACGCCGAAGTCCCGCCGAAGACCGCATCGGTGGTCTGGGACCTCGGTGGCCACCAATGGGGCGACGCCGAGTGGATGGCGGCCCGCAAGGAGACCAACGCCCTCGCCGCGCCGATCTCGATCTACGAGGTCCACCTCGGCTCGTGGGGCCGCGGCCTCGACCCCGAGACTGGACGGCCGACGTACCGGGCGCTCGGCGAGGCGCTCGCCCAGCACTGCGTCACCAACGGCTTCACCCACGTCGAGGTGCTACCGGTCATGGAGCACCCGTTCTACGGGTCGTGGGGGTACCAGACGACCGGGTACTTCGCCCCGACGAGCCGGTACGGCACCCCGCAGGACTTCATGGCGTTGGTGGACACGCTCCACCAGCACGGCGTCGGGATCATCCTCGACTGGGTGCCGTCGCACTTCCCGTCGGACGAGTTCGGTCTCGGCTACTTCGACGGGTCGCATCTCTACGAACATGCCGATCGCCGCCTTGGGCACCACCCGGACTGGGACAGCCTGATCTTCAACTACGGGCGCCACGAAGTGCAGGCGTTCCTGATCTCCAGCGCCCGGTGGTGGCTCGAGCGCTACCACGCCGACGGGCTGCGCGTGGACGCGGTGGCGTCGATGCTGTACCGCGATTACTCACGGGCCGCCGGCGAGTGGGTGCCGAACGAGTTCGGCGGTCGCGAGAACCTCGAGGCGGTGGCGTTCCTGCGCCAGCTCAACGAGGCGATCTACACCGAGTTCCCCGACGTGCAGACGTTTGCCGAGGAGTCGACGGCGTGGCCGCTGGTCTCGCGGCCGACGTACCTCGGCGGCCTCGGCTTCGGCCTGAAGTGGGACATGGGGTGGATGCACGACACCCTCGACTACCTGTCCCACGACCCGGTGCACCGCACCTACCACCACAACGAGCTGACGTTCCGGGCGATGTACATGCACTCGGAGAACTACACGCTGCCGCTGTCGCACGACGAGGTCGTCCACGGCAAGCACTCGCTGTACGGCAAGATGCCAGGCGACGACTGGCAGAAGCGCGCCAATCTGCGCCTGCTGTTCGGCTACCAGTGGACCCAGCCCGGGAAGAAGCTGGTGTTCATGGGCGGTGAGGTCGCCCAGTACGCCGAGTGGAACCACGATGCGACCATCGAGTGGTCGCGGCTGGACGACCCGGGAGCTGAGGGCGTGCGGCGCTGGCTCGAGGACCTCAACCGCACCTACCGGGCGCGCCCGGCGCTACACGAGGGCGATTGCGAGCCGGGAGGGTTCGAGTGGGTCGACGCCAACGACTCGGCGCAGAGCACGATCGCGTTCCTGCGGCGGGGCCGCCTGTCTGATGACGTCGCCCTGGTGGTCGCCAACTTCACGCCCGTGCCGCGCTACAACCACCGAGTCGGGGTGCCCTCGGGAGGTCACTGGGTCGAGCTGTTGAACAGCGACGCGACGCTCTACGGCGGCAGCGGCCAAGGCAACGTGGGAGGTACCGAGGCCACCCCGGTCCCGTTCCACGGGCGGCAGTGGTCACTCAACCTGGTGCTGCCGCCGCTGGGTCTGCTGGTGTTCGCGCCCGAGTCGGTGTAGCGGCGACCGTCTAGCGGCCGGCGATCGCCGTTGCCCGCTCCGTGTATTCGCGAGGCGGAGTGTGCTGGACCTGCTCGTCCGGCGTGCTGGCCCGGCGCCGCCACGCGATCAGGGCGACGCAGACCGCCAGGGCGGCCGCGACGATCAGGACCGTCCTGGTCGGGAACCGCTTCTTGGGCGGCCGGAAGCGATGCTGGGCGCGCTGGGCGAGTCGATTGACGGTGTCGGGCAGCTCGGGGAGCTTTTCGGCGGCCGTCGAGCCCAGGTCGTGAACGATCCCGCTACCGGCGGACAACACGTCGCCGACACTTTCCGAGATCGCGGTCAGCGGTTGGTGCTTCATGGTCAGCCTCCTCAACTGACGGTGGCGAGCGCTGAGGGAACCTCCGTCTCCCCCTCGGCCGACGGAGCCCGGGGCGGGATGATTCCCTGGTCAGCAAGCCAGTTCAGCACTGTCTCCCGGCGCTGGGGACCCGACTCGGGGTCGAGGAACCACACCAACGTTCCCCCGACGAGCGCGGCGAACAGCAGCTTTCTCATGGACCTGGAGTACCCCGCGCCCACGCAGGCGTAAACGACGCCGCGCCGGGCCGAACTGACCCACCAGGCACGAATTAGCCCTCAGTGTTACCGAGCTCCCGGAAGTAGTAGAACGCGCGCTCGGCCGTACCTGGTTCGGTCGCCGAGAACCCGTGACGTTCGTAGAACCGGTGGGCGTCGACGTCTCCTTCGTCGACGTTGATCTCGATCAGCTCGACGGCCCGGCGGCGGGCCTCGGCGATGAAGTACTGGAGCACGGCCGACCCGATCCCCCGCCCGCGCCGGTCCGGCACCACGTACATCTCGTCGAGCAGCGCGACCGGCCCGGCGTACCACACGTTGGGGCGAAGGGTCACCAGGGCCACCGACACGGGCGGCCGACCGGCGATCACGGCGAACGTGTCCTTACCGGCCAGCAGCGCGCGCAGCCGAGGGGTGAGCACCTCGATGCCCGGCGACGGCCACCCGTACTCGGAATTGAAGTCGTGCAGCAGCCGAGCGATCTCCTCGGCATCCTCAGCCGTCGCGAGCCGCGGCGACCGCTCCTCAGACATCAGTTCAACCTACAAACGGCCGTACTGCCTCAGCCGGGCCCGCCCGGCGTGTCAGCCGGTTTGTTGGTCGTCGTCGTCGTAGTCGTGGGGGTAGTAGTGGCGGTTGCGCCAGCGGATGAGGGCGCGCAGTTCGTCGAGCATGGTGACTGGTCGGGGTGGGAGGGGGATGGCGTTGTCGTCGTGTTTGGCGGCGGTGCGGTTGTGGGGGAAGCATTCCAACCGGCCGGAGAACTGGCTGGTCGGCCCGTTCTGGGCGACGGGCACGACGTGGTCGACGTCGCAACGGTCGACCGGTTCATCACACCCCGAAGGATGTTGGCAATGGCGGTCGCGGACTTGGATCGCCCGCCGCAACGCCCCGGTGAACCGCCGCTTGTGGGACACCGAGATCACCGTGGTCGGCCCGTCGAACAGGATCGTCTCCAGATCGGCGGTGCCCAGCCACGGGACGAGGGTGCCGGGGGTGATCACCTGGCCGGTGGCCAGTTCA
>JBKOUV010000331.1:0-37142 GCA_046723555.1 Actinomycetota bacterium
TTCACCGGCGAACCTCCCACCGAGATCGCCGAGGCCTACGCCGTGCTCCACACCGCCCAGCGGGCGAGCGTCGCCGCCGCCGTGGTCGGCACGCCGTGCGAGGAGGTCGACCGCGTCGGTCGGCGAATCATCGCCGACGCCGGCTTCGGCGACAACTTCATCCACCGCATCGGTCACGGCATCGGGATGGAGGCCCACGAGGACCCCTACATGGTCGAGGGCAACTCCCGACCGCTCGCCGCCGGGAACGCGTTCAGCGTCGAGCCCGGGATCTACCTGGCCGGCCGCTGGGGAATGCGGCTCGAGGACATCGTCGTGGCGACCGCCGCCGGCCCCGAGCCGCTGAACACGGCGGACCACTCACTGGTGTCGGTCTGACCCCGCTCAGTCGGGGCGGCCCAGCTGCCTCTCGTCCGCCCGACGTGAGTAGTCGGTGAGCTCGATCGACAGATCGGCGCCGTCGTAGCGGGCGAGGGGGCCCGAGTCGAGGGCGCAGTAGGTCGACCTACCGCCCGTCACCGGGATGACGACGCACGTCGCCGCTTGCCCGGCGATGCTCTCGGTGCTCGCCCGGGTCGGACCCGCCCGCAGCTCGGTGTCGCGGCGCAGACGCGCCGCCGCGCTGGCGGCGTAGAAGTCGGCGGTCAGCTGCAGGTTGCTGATCCGCTGGAGGTCGATCGAGTCGCTGCACGTCGACGCGTCGAGATCGCACGTCGCAGTGTCGGAGCCGTTGATGAGGAACCGCGTCCGGCCGATCGTGATCGCCCGACGCGCCGGACCCGCCTGGACCACCGTCGCCGACGTGGTGATGCTCCCGAACTTGGTCACGACGGTGTAGTCGGCGGTGAACGGCCTTCCTCCCGTGGCGTCGAGGTGCGAGAGAACGGCGTCGGCTGCCGCATCACCCGTCGTGGCGGCGCCCTCGGCCAGCTTCGGACGCTCGCCGGTGAAGCAGGCCGACAGGACGGCGGTGAGCGCCACGACGAGACCGGTGAGTACCACGTGGGCGCGGCGGCGCAGCAGGGGGGTAATCATGCCGGCGCCACTGTATGGGGCGGGACGCACGGTTACCCTCCGCGCCCGTGATCCGCCTCGACGCGGCGACGGTGTTGCTCCAGTGGGCCGCGGGCGGGATGGCGTTCTGCTGGTTCACGACCCGGCGGCGCGAGGTCGGGCTCGGCTACGGCTGGCTGTTGCGCGGCATCTACCTGGTCATGGCGGTGGGTGCGTTCGCCGCCGGTCTGGCCTTCGGGGTGGTGCCCGTTCGCGAAGCGGCTTCGCTGGGCGTGGCGGCGGGTTGCGCCATCGCCCTCGCGGTCTCGGTCGCCCGGCGCGGCGCGGGGGTGCGCGGCCAGCGGCTCGAGCACGACCGCCGCACCGCGCGTGTTGCGGCGATGACCGGGATCGAGCGGCCGGCAACGGTGCCCTCCGCGACGGCGACGGGCGCCGAGTACCCCCCGCAACTCGATCTGGTGCCGGCGGCGATCGGCCTGGTCGGTCTCGTCGCCGCCGGGCTCGATGCCGGCGGGAACGCCGCGGTCGCGGTGCTACGGACCTTGGCCGGCGCTGCGTTCCTCGGGTCGATCACCGACGCGATGCTGCTCGGGCACTGGTACCTCGTGCAGCCGGGCCTGCCCCGGCGGCTGCTCAACGAGCTGGTCGACGCCGTCGTCTGGGTGTGGCCGGTCGAGGTGGTCGCACTCCTGCTACCGACCGGGATGGTCAGTGTGTGGACGGGCGCCGTCGACGACGGATGGGGTGGCACGCTCGGGTGGTTCTGGGCCGCCTGTGCCGTGGCGACCCTCGTGCTGGCGCTGGTCGCCAAGGCCGCCCTGCGCGAACGTGAGTATTCGGCGGTGATGGCGGCCACCGGGCTGCTCTACCTCGCCATCCTCACCGCCTTCGGGACCGATCTCATCGCCCGCGCCGTGCTGGCCGGCTGACGCCGCCAGCGCTTCCGCCCGGCGGGTGATCCGCTCCTCCGTCGCCGCCCACCGCCAGACGGCGATCACCAGCAGCGGGAGCGTGGTCGTCATGCCCGTCACCCACATCAGCGCGGCCGCGGCCCGCTGATCCGAGAGGGCATCCGTTGTGCCGAGCCGGGCGGCGTATGTAGGAATGAGCGGGTCACGTGCCGACAGCAGCGCCATCCCGAGCACGGCCCCGCCGACCCCGATGCCGAACACCGCACCGACGCGGGCGACCGAAGTCGCCCGGCGTCCCGCGATGACCGCGGCCCACGCGAGCACTGCGCCGAGGAGGTAGGCGACGTGTTCGAGCTCGTGGACCCAGCGGTCGTGGAGGGCGCGGTCGTAAATCGAGGTGAGGTGGGTGACGAAGAGCACGGCGACGAACGCCAGCGGGCCGACCAACGGGCCCACCCGGTGCCACGCCACGCCGAGCCGGCGACCGGTCGCCGTCGTCGGGACCCACCCGGCGCGGACCGCCGTGTGCAGCGGCTCGGCGACCACCAGGAGCGGCGCGGCCACCGCGATCACCAGCAGGTGCTGCACCATGTGGCCGGTGAAGCTCCGCTCGGCCGCCGATTCCAACCACGGCGAGGACGCCAGGACGATCGCGCCGACTCCGCCCGCCCATGCCCACAGCCGCCACCCGGCGGGGTGGGGCTGGCGGACCCACGCGAGGCCGTAGACGGCGACCGCGGCCATCCCGCCGACGGCGATGCCGACGTGGTCGATGCCGGTGTGCGCCAGGATCACTGGTCCGCGTCCCGGACGAGCAGGGCGACCTGGGAGGCGATGACCGCGATGCCGGCAATCGCCATCCAGGAACCGACCACCACACCGAGCACGGTGGCGGACATGCCGGTGGCGAGGGCGAGCGGCCGCAGGCTCGCCGTGGGGTACACGCCGACGATCCCGGTGCCGTCCGGCGCGTCGGAGTCGACGCGGTCCTCCGGTCGTGAAGCATGGTGCCGGCGTCGCCAGTTCCACAGCCATCCGGCGACGAGACCGCCGAGTCCCGCCGCGATCAGCAGCAGGGCCGTGCCGGCCGGATCGTCGCCGATGAACGCGTACAGCACGCCGATCCACGCGAAGTGGACCGTGACACCCGCCCAGAGCAGGACCTCGATCTTCACGGCG
This sequence comes from Actinomycetota bacterium, assembly GCA_046723555.1. Classification (GTDB taxonomy): domain Bacteria; phylum Actinomycetota; class Acidimicrobiia; order Acidimicrobiales; family Ilumatobacteraceae; genus JALZMG01. The sequence continues at coordinate 3,105 of JBKOUV010000331.1, forward strand.
CCGGCTCCCCGCCGTCGCCGCCGGCCGGCGGCACGCCCCCGCGGGCGGCCCACGCCTCGCTCATCCCGGGCGCGGTGTACTCGGGGTGATGGCTCCAGCGCAGGTCGAACACGGGGCGCTCGGACCGGATCGGCGGGAGCCAGGTGAAGTTGTGCGACGGTGGCGGCGACGACGTCGCCCACTCGAGCGAGTTGGCGTGCCACGGATCGGCGCCGGCCGTCGCCGGACCGCGCAGCGATTGGACGATCGCGATGACGAACGGGACGAACGAGATCGTCAGCACGAGGGCGCCGATCGAGGCGATCATGTTCCACCGCTCGAACCCGTCCGTCGGCTCGTAGTCGGCGACGCGGCGGGGCATGCCGTCACGCCCGAGGATGTGCATGAAGAAGAACGTCAGGTTGAATCCGATGATCACGAGCCAGAAGTGGATCGTTCCGAGCCGCTTCGACAGCATCCGCCCGGTGACCTTGGGCCACCAGAAGTAGATCGCCGCGAACAGCGCGAAGACGACGGTGCCGCCCATCACGTAGTGGAAGTGGGCGACCACGAAGTAGGTGTCGGAGACGTGGAAGTCGAGGGTGGGGGAGGCGAGCATCACGCCCGTGATGCCACCGGCGACGAACGTGACGAGGAAGCCGAGCGAGAACAGCAACGGCGGATCGAAGCTCAGCGATCCGCCCCACATCGTCCCGATCCAGTTGAACACCTTGATCCCGGTCGGGACGGCGATCAGCATCGACGTGGCCGCGAAGAACGGCAGCACGACCTGGCCCGTGACGAACATGTGGTGGGCCCACACCGATGTCGACAGCGCCGAGATGGCGAGCGTGGCGAGGACGAGGCCCTTGTAGCCGAAGACCGGTTGTCGGGAGAAGACCGGGAGGATCTCGGTCACCACCCCGAAGAAGGGCAAGGCGACGATGTACACCTCCGGGTGACCGAAGAACCAGAACAGGTGCTGGAACAACAGTGGTGATCCACCGTCCGTCGGGTCGAAGAAGTGGGCGCCGAAGCGACGGTCGGCCTCGAGCATCATCAGCGCCCCGGTCAGCACGGGGAACGCGACGAGCACCATGAAGCTGGTCAGGAACACGTTCCACGTCAGGATCGGCATCCGGAACAACGTCATCCCCGGGGCCCGCATCATCGTGACCGTGGTGATCACGTTGACCGCGCTGAGTGTGCCCGAGGTCCCGGTGAGGATGACGGACGCGATCCACAGGTCGGCTCCCAGCCCCGGCGAGCCGCTCGGTCCGGACAGCGGGGGGTAGGCGAACCAGCCGAAGTCGGCGGCGCCGCCCTCGCTGAGGAAGCCGAGGAGCATGATCGATCCGCCGAACAGGTAGAGCCAGTAGGACAGGGCGTTCAGGCGCGGGAACGCCATGTCCGGCGCTCCGATCTGCAACGGGATCAGGTAGTTCGCCAGCGCGAACCCGAACGGGACGGCGAACAGGTACACCATCACGCTGCCGTGGATGGTGAACAAGCTGTTGTAGGTCGCCTCGTCGACGATCTGCAGTCCGGGCCGGGCGAGCTCGGTGCGCATGATGTCGGCGAGCACCCCGCCGATGCCGAAGAAGACCAGCGAGGTCAGCGCGTAGGCGATGCCGATCGCCTTGTGGTCGGTGGTCGTGAGCCAACCGACGAGCGTGCGGGGGAGGCCACCGTGGGTGGTGTCACGCGGGCCGATGACGTCGTCGACCGCGATCAGCCGGAGGTTGCGGCCGGCGTCGTCAGCGAGCGCGGTCATGACGACGTGCCTCCCTGCCCGGCGAGCCACTGGTCGAACTCGTCAGGGGTGACGATCCGGACCGAGAAGCGCATCTCGGTGTGGTCGAGCCCGCAGAACTCGGCGCAGACCCCGGAGTTCTCGAAGAACCCGGTGCGGTCGGAGACGTCGACCTCGAACGACGTCGTCTGCGCCGGGAAGACGTCGCGCTTGAAGCGGAAGCCGGGGATCCAGAACGAATGGATCACATCGCGCGACGTCATGTCGAAGCGCACCGCCGACCCGGCCGGGAGCACCAACTCGGGCACGACAGCGTCGGTGCCGACGACCCGCACCCCCGACTCGGGGTAGTCGAACTCCCACTGCCACTGGAACGCGACGACCTCGACGACGAGCGGCGATTCCGCGTCGGACTTGTCCACCGCGTTGATCGAGAACACGGTGAGGGCGAACAAGCCGCCGACGATCACCAGCGGGACCGCGGTGTAGCCGATCTCCAAGGGGATGTTCTCGTGGAGCTGACGGGGGAGGTCGGTGCCTCGGCGACGGAAGCGGATGACGATGATCGCGACGAGCACCGCGACCAGCGCGCCGACCCCGAGCCCGAGGTACAGGAACACGCGCCAGACGCGGTCGATGTCGTCCGCCTGTTCGGTCAGCGGCGGCGGCGTGAGCGGGGAGAGGGCCAGCGTCATTCGCCCGAACCCACGGTCACTTCGTCGACTTCCTCGTCGATCGGTCCGATCGTGCTGACCGGTGCGGGGGCGGCGTGGTAACCGCCGTCCGGATCGCGCACGACGGCGCCGGCGCGCTCGGTGCGCTCGGGGCCGGGCCGGCCGCGCAGCGCCCGGCACAACTGCAGGGTCACGTACCACACCACCGGCGGACCGACGACGGCGGCGATCTGGAGGATCGTCGTCACGGTGCCGATCGGGATGTCGAACGTTCCGGCGATGACGTCCTGTGAGCCGCCGAGGAACAGCACGGCGACGAACCAGATCGACGCCGCGCCCAGGGCGGTGCGGCCGGGCGCGTCCCGCGGTCGATCGAGCAGGTGGTGCTCGGCGCGATCCCCGGTGAGCCGGCGTTCGATCCACGGCACGACGAAGAGGGCCCCGAAGATCGCCCCGGGGATGAGCACGCCGGAGTAGACGAGGTTGTTGATCATGTACCCGTCGATCCGCGTCTCCCACGGCGGGAACAACCGCAACGAGCCCTCGAGGAAGCCGATGTACCAGTCCGGCTGCGAGAAGGACGTCGCCGCCGCGGTGTCGTAGGGCCCGTAGAGCCAGATCGAGTTGACGTGGAAGAGGGCGCCCATCGTCGTGGCGACGCCGGCGACGAGGAAGAACAGCCCGGTCGACTTCATCGCGAACGAGGGCCAGACCCGCTCTCCGACGACGTTGCGCTCGGTTCGCCCGGGACTGCGGAACTGGGTGTGCTTCTGCCGCCACACCAGGCCCAGGTGGACGGCGACGAGCGCGGCGATGGCGACGGGGATCAGCAGGATGTGCACCGGGTACAGCCGGCCGATGATGTCGGTGCCCGGCCACTCGCCGCCGAAGATCAGGTACACGAGCCGCTCGCCGACGAAGGGCAGGGCGAGGATGATCGAGTAGGTGATCCGAAGTCCGGTGCCGGAGAGCAGGTCGTCGGGCAGGGAGTAGCCGGTGAACCCGGCGGCCAGCCCGAGCACGAGGAGCAGGACCCCGACGACCCAGTTCAGCTCGCGGGGCCGGCGGAAGGCGCCGGTGAAGAACACGCGGGCCATGTGCACGGCGAGGGCACCGATGAAGATGAGCGCCGCCCAGTGGTGCATCTGGCGGATCAGCAGGCCGCCCTTGACGTCGAAGGAGATCCGCATCACCGAGTCGAACGCCGCCGAGACCTCGACACCCTGCAGCGGGCGGTACGAGCCCTCGTAGATCAGGCGCTGCTGGGAGCCCTCGAAGAAGAACGTCAGGTAGATGCCGGTGATGACGAGGACGAAGAAGCTGTAGAGGGCGAGCTCGCCCCACAGGAACGAGAAGTGGTTCGGGAAGACCTTGTGCAGCCCCTTGCTGACCAGCGACCCTCCGCCCACCCGGTCGGTGAGCGAGGTGACGTACCGCTCGACGAGACCGCCCTTCCGGTCGCCGCGGGATTGGTTCTGATCGCGATCAGGGTCCACCCCTGACACCGAATCGCGATCAGAACCCTCAGTCACGCTTCATCCCAGGCGACGGGGCCGACCACGCGGTCGAAGTCGCCGGCGGCGACGAGGAAGCCCTGGGCGTCGACGGCGAGGCGGAGTTGGGGGAGCGAGCGGGTCGCCGGGCCGCCCACGGGGCGGGCGCCGTCGAGCGGGTCGAAGACGGACTGGTGGCACGGGCAGACCAGCTCGCGGATCGTGTCCGGCTCGCGGTTGTCGATACCGAACAACCCCACGGAGCACCCGGCATGGGTGCAGATCTTCGAGTAGGCCACCCATCCCTCGAGCGCCCCGCCGTCGACGGTGCGCGCCGTCAGGAGGTTCGGCGGCATCCGCAGCAGCACGACCTGCGAGTCGTCGACCCCGATGTGACCCTCCGGGAACACCGTGACGAGCTGATCGAACGTCGTGCGAGTCAGCTCGATCGGTGACCCGTTCGACGTCACCAACCGCAACCCGGCGCGCCACGAGGTCCGCTGACGCTCGCCGCGCGGCTTCGGTCCCAGCGAACCGATCGGACCGACGAACCCGATCACCATGCTCACGAACGAGCCGCCGACGAGCGCGAGCAACAGCGGGCGCCGCCCCACGGTCTGCTTCGACATCGTGATCTCGTCGCGGAGCTCCTCCTGCTCGGCCGCCGACACGGTGAGCGGCTCGCGCGGTTGCACGGCGTGCTCGTCGAGGTCGAGGAACTTCGCCCACGCGACGAGACCGATGCCGATGCCGAGGAGGGCGGCGGCCAGGCCGAGCCCGAGGAGGTCGCCGGTGTTGTCGGTCCAGTACCCGACCGCGGCGGCGATGCCTCCGCCGATGGCGACGGTGAACGCCAAGATCGCAACGAGATACGCGCGCCGATTCATCGGGTGGGGCCGCTCAGCGGTCACTGGTGCACCCTCGTGATCATGCGAGCGAGCGAGCGCCAGATCGACAATGCGAGCGACGAGGCGCCAGCCGAGGAGCGGCCACACCCGGCCTGCGTGGCCGGGGAACGCAATGAACGGCCTGCGTGGCCGCGGAACGCAATTGCGGTCACTGGTGCACCCTCGTGATCATGCGAGCGAGCGAGCGCCAGCGAGCGAGCGGCCAGCGACGGCCTGCGTGGCCGGGGAACGCAATTGTGGTCACGTGGTCTCCTCGACCGGTGCGTCGCGACCTTCGTGGGGCCGGCCGATCCAGCGCGTGAACGCGATCAGTGGGAGGAGGCCGAGCAACCACGCCGAGAGCCCTTCGGCGACGGGTCCGGCACCGCCGAAGTCGTCGGGCGCGGCGGTCTTCTGTCGCTGGAGCTCCTCGACGTAGGCGGCGACGTCGTTGATGTTCTCGGCCGTGAACGTGCCGAACACCGGCATCGCGCCCGGGCCGACAAGGATCGCTTCGCCGACCTGGGTGGGCGTCGACGACATCAACGACGGGGCTTCCCGGCCGCCGCCGATCGCCGCCCCGGCGCCCGTCGCCACGTGGCACGCCGCACAGTTGAGCCGGTAGAGCACTCCACCCTCGGCGAGGTCCCCCGCGTCGGGGTCGACGTCGGGGATGTCCGGCCCGTTGCCGAACGCGCCGGCGTAGTCGACCAGCGCGACGATTTCGGCCTCCGAATAGCGCACTGGTCCCCTCGACGGCGGCGTGAACGGGTCGGCGAGCGGCATGCGGCCGGTGCGCAGGACGAAGTTGACTGCGGCTCGGCCCTCGGTCCGCAGGGTCGGGCCCCGGTCCTCGACCCCCTCGCCGTCGACGCCGTGGCAGCTGGCGCATTGGGTGGCGTAGAGGTTCGCCCCGATGTCGTCCTGCTGCTGGGCGGCGCGTGGCCCGGAGCCGCCGAATGAGCTGATGCCGGCCACCGCGGCCGCCACTGCCGGAAGCGCGAGCGCCAGTTTCACTGCAGGAGCCAGATGGTGCTGAACACGAAGATCCAGATCACGTCGACGAGGTGCCAGAACAACGACACGCCGTTCGACCAGGTCGCGATCGTCGCCGGCCCGCGACTGCGCACGGTGCGCACGTAGAGCAGGGCGAGGGCGCACAGCCCGGCGGTGACGTGAAGGGCGTGGAGACCGGTGAGGCCCCAGTACGCCGAGCCGTACGGGTGGGTGTCGATGCCGAAGCCGAGCGTGGCGTACTCAGTGAGCTGGTTCACCAGGAAGATCGCCCCGAGGAGGATCGTCACGAGCAGCCAGCGGCGCATCGTGGTGCCGCCGGCCGCACGCTCACCCGCTCGCTCGGAGGCGATCAGGGTGAACGACGACGCCACCAGTGCCGCGGTGCCGAGCGCGGCCCGCGGCACGTTGAGCTCGACGTCGGGTGGCGGCCACGGCGAGTTGGTCGAGCGGAGCAGGAAGTAGGCAGCGAAGAACGCGGCGAACAACATGACGTCCGACGCCAGGAACACGATGACGCCGAACGGGGCGGTGCCACGAGCCGTCGCGAGCGTCGACCGGCCAGGTTCCCAGTCGGCGGGGGTCGCCAACTCCGACACCGACTCTGTTTAGCAAGCCGGGAGTGACGCCGCGCGCACCAGCGGCGAGCCGATTCAGGCGACAGATCGGTCACACCTGATCGACCATGCGTTTCACGTGCGCACGACGTCAGGCATGATGGTTGCCATGCCTAGGCCAGTTTGGAGCGGCACGATCAGCTTCGGGTTAGTCGCTATCCCGATGAAGCTGTACAACGCGGTCAACCGCAAGAGCGTCTCGTTCAACCAACTCGACGAGCGCACGATGAGCCGGATCCGCTACCGCAAGGTCTCCGACGAGACCGGCGAAGAGGTCCCGGACGAGCACATCGTCAAGGGTTACGAGGTCAGCAAGGGCCGCTACGTCATCGTCGACCCGGACGAGCTGGAGCCATTCATCCCGGCGGCGACCCGATCGGTCGAGCTGGAGGAGTTCGTCGACCTGGGCGACATCGACCCGGTGTACTTCGACAACTCCTACTACGTCGCGCCAGACGGCAGCGCCAAGCCGTACGTGCTGCTCGCCCGGGCGATGGAGGAGGCCGGCAAGGTCGCCATCGGCCGCTTCGTGATGCGCAACAAGCAGTACACCGCGGCGATCCGGGCCGCCGATGGCCATCTGATGATGTCGACGCTCGCCTACGGCGATGAGGTCGTCAGCCCGGCCGCGATCGACGAGCTCAACAATCTCGACGACGTCGACGTCTCCGACCGCGAGGTCAAGATGGCCGAAGCACTCGTCCAGTCGCTCGCCGACGAGTTCCAACCCGACAAGTACCACGACGACTACCGCGAGCAGGTGCTCGACCTGATCGCCAAGAAGGCCGCCGGCGAGGAGTTCGAGGTGCCGGAGCCGACGACCGAGAAGCCGAAGATCGTCGACCTGATGGCCGCGCTCGAGGCCAGCGTCGAGGCGGCCAAGACGGCCCGCAAGCGTCATCCGACCGCCCGCAAGACCCAGGCGAAGACGAAGAAGTCCGCGTGAGCGCGTGAGCCCCGCGCGCAGCCAGAGCATCACGACGGAGGTCGACGGCCGGCAGCTCTCGCTGAGCAACCTCGACAAGGTGTTGTATCCCTCGGGGTTCACCAAGGGCGAGGTCATCGACTACCACTTCCGCATCGCGCCGGTGATGCTGCCGCACTTGCGCGGGCGCTGCCTCACGTTGAAGCGCTTCCCCAACGGCACCGACACCAAGGGGTTCTTCGAGAAGCGCTGCCCCACGCACCGCCCGGAGTGGGTCTCGGTGGCGCTCGGGCCGGGCGACCGGCGCGGCGGCGTCGAGTACTGCCGCATCGAGGAGACGGCCGCGCTGGTGTGGGCCGGAAACATGGCCGCGCTCGAACTGCATGCCCCGATGGCGCTGGCCGAGGATCTCGACACGCCTCGCGCCCTCGTGTTCGACTTCGATCCCGGGCCCGGTACGGACATCAGCACCTGCTCCGCGATCGCCCTGCACGCGCGCGACGTCCTCGCCGCCGTCGACTTGGAGGGGTGGTGCAAGACGTCGGGCTCGAAGGGGATGCAGATGTACGTTCCGCTCAACTCGAGCGGGGTCAGCCACGAGCGGGCGGCCAACTTCGCCCTCGCCGTCGGCCAGGTCCTGGAGCGTCAGCTGCCGAAGCAGGTAACCACGACGATGGCCAAGGCGGTCCGCCCGGGCAAGATCTTCGTCGACTGGAGTCAGAACGCGTTCCACAAGACGACGATCGCTCCCTACTCGCTGCGGGCCCGTCCCGATCCGACGGTCTCGACTCCGGTCACGTGGGAAGAGGTCGAGGCGTGTGCCGACGGGGATCTCGAACTGCGCTTCGAGGCGGGCGACGTGCTCGAGCGAGCGGCCGCGCACGGAGATCTGTTCGCGCCCGTGCTCACGCTGGAGCAACCGCTGCCGGACCACGCCCCGTGAGAAAACGCTGGTAGAGCCGACGGGACAGTCAACGCCCCTTCCTGAGGGGCATCATGGTCGGGTGCACCGGAGCGCCGGGCGGACGGCCGCCGCATCGTTGACCATTGCGCTGGCAGCGATCGCCACCGCGTGCTCGGCCGAACGAGCGGCCCCGGTGATCACCCGGCCCCCGCCTCCGTCGACGACGACCACCACCACCACGACGACAGTCACGGCGACGGTGCCGGCGTCGCCGACGACGGCCGAGTCCTCTTCGCCTTCCAGCACGGCGCCGGTGCGGACGACGTCCACGACGACGCTCCCCGTTCGACCGGCGGCCTGGAAGACCTTCGACGACGTGCTCGCCTACCGCATGCTCAGCAGCGGCGACTACGCCGTTTCGGTTGCCATCGCCGTGGATGGCCGGGTCGTGCACACCGGGGCGTTCGGCTACCGGGTACCGCCTCCTCCGCGCCGGAAGCGCGGGGGCGGAACGGCCGATCGGTCGACGACGACGATCGCGCGCGGACAGCGGCCCGACCGGGTCCACGCGGCCGACCGCTTCCGCATCGCCAGCATCTCCAAGGTCCTCACCGCGACCGTCGTGCTGCAGCTCGTGGAGGAGGGCCTGCTGAAACTCGATCAACCGGTCGCCCGGCAGCTGGCCGACTATGTCGGCGTGCGAGTGCGCGACCCCGGCGTGGCCGCGATCACCGTGCGCCAGTTGCTCGCTCACACGTCCGGGCTGAGCACCCACGACGATCTGTTCTTTGGTCAGGGCGCCGACTCGTGCCCGACCGCGGCGCGGATCGGCCTGACCGGGACACTCCTCGCGCCGCCCGGGACGCGGTACCTCTACTCCAACCTCGGCTTCTGCCTCCTCGGTCTGCTCATCGAACAGGTCACCGGCCGCCCGTACGAGGAGGAGGTCAGGAAGCGCCTGCTCGAACCGCTTGACATCACCGGCATGCGCATGGCGGCGACGTTCGACCGGAACGCGGGCGACGTCGCGCACCCCTCGGTGCCAACGCGCAATTACATGGAGGTGCTCGGGCCGGCCGGGGCGTGGGTGGCGACGCCCGCCGACTTGGTCAAACTCGTCGACTCACTCGACCCGTCCAAGCCGGGCTGGCACCCGCTGTCGACGAGGACGCTCGAACTGATGCGCCGGCCGGCCAGGAAGGTCCGGTACGCGCATCCCGACGACCATTGGTACGGGCTCGGGTTGATCGTCTCCGCCGACGGTTCGTTCGGTCACACCGGGACGATCGAGAACACCCACGCGATGGTCCTGGCGCGGCCCGACGGCGTGACGTGGTCGGTGCTCGTCAGCGGCGAGTACCCGTGGGAGACCGACGACCTGCGGTCGATCTTCGACGAGACGATGGCCGCGGCGGGGATCGTCCTGCGCTGACGAATCCCCGCCGGTGGCCTCAGTGGACCTGGCGTTCGTGGCCCTCCCAGTAGGGCTCGCGAAGCTTGAACTTCTGCAGCTTGCCGGTCGCCGTGCGGGCCAGCCCGTCGCGGAACTCGACCCGCTTCGGGCACTTGAAGCCGGCGAGCCGCTGCCTGGTCCACGCGATCACCTCATCCGCGGACAACTCGCTGCCCTCGGACTTGACGACGAGTGCGGTCACGAGCTCGCCCCACTTCTCGTCGGGGATGCCGATGACCGCCACCTCCGTCACGTCCGGGTGCTGGAAGATGGCGTCCTCGACCTCGATCGACGAGACGTTCTCGCCGCCCGAGATGATGACGTCCTTCTTGCGGTCGGAGATCGAAACGTAGTTGGTGTCGTCGATCGAACCGCCGTCGCCCGTGCGGAACCAGCCGTCGACGATCGCCGCCGCAGTGGCGTCGGGCTGGTTCCAGTAACCCTCCATCACGACGTTGCTGCGAGCCAGCACCTCGCCCTCGTCGTCGACCTGGATCTGGCAGCCGATCGCGGGTGCACCGGCGCGGTTCAGCTTGACCGCCCGCTCGGCCGGTGACAATTCGTCGAACTCGGACCGGGTGCGGTTGATCGTCAACAGGGGTGACGTCTCGGTCAGCCCGTAGATCTGGACGAACTCCCAGCCCAGCTCGGTCTCGACCCGCTCGATCGTGCGGGTCGGTGGGGGCGCGCCGGCGACGACGATGCGGGCGCGATCGCGACCAGGCACCTCACCCTCCCACGATGCCGCGGCGTCGAGGACCATGTTGACGACGGCGGGCGCGCCGCACATCAGCGTCACGCCGTAGGCCTCGATCCGGCGCAAGATCTCGGCGCCGTCGACCTTGCGCAGCACGATGTGCTGGCCGCCCATGCCGGTGACTGCGTACAGCATGCCCCAGCCGTTGCAGTGGAACTGGGGGAGCGTGTGGAGGTACACGTCCCGGTCGCTGACCCCGAGGTGCCAGCCGAACGTCGTCGCGTTGAGCCAGATGTTGCGGTGGGTGAGCTGGACACCCTTCGGCCGCGCCGTCGTGCCCGACGTGTAGTTGATCGTCGCCGTGGCGTCCTCGTCGGCCTCCCACGGCTGCGGCTCGACGCCGAACCGGAGCAGCGCCTCGTCGGCCTCGTGGCCGATCACGTGCCGGTGCTCACACTTCACGTCGCCCATCGCGTCGTCGAGCTCGGGGTCGACGAGCAAGAGGCGCGCCCCGGAGTGCTCGACGATGTAGCGCACCTCCTCGCCCACCAGCCGGAAGTTGATCGGGACGAGGATCCGCCCCGACCCGGACACGCCGAACAGGGCGGTGATCAGGCGGGCCGAGTTGTGGCTGACTATGGCGACCCGTTCGCCGATGCCGATGCCGAGGTCGTCGAGTCCGGCAGCCATCGCCCGCGCTCGCTCGGCGACTTCCCGGTAGGTGAGCGAGCCCCACGACTCGGCTGGCTGACCGGGCTCGTCGACGATGCCGATCCGGTCCGGGTAGAGCAGCTCGGCGCGATCGATGAAGTCGTTGACGGTGAGCGGGACCTTCATGATCGAAACTCCTTAGGGTGCCGGAGCGACGAGGGGCCAGGGGCGGTTGCGCTCGACGAGCAGGGCTAGCTCGAGGAGCAGCGGTTCGGTGAAATGCCGGCCGAGCACCTGCACCCCGATCGGCAGCCCGTCGAGCTGACCGGCCGGGATCGAGATCGCCGGGTTGCCGTGGAGGTTGGCGGGGAACGTCAGCCGGCCGTTGTTGCCCCGACCGGCCTCGATGCCGCCGAAGATGTCGGGGAGCGGGCCGTCTGCATCGAAGGCGACGTCCGGGTTGCTCGCGGTGATGACGAGATCCACCCCGCCGGCCGGGTCGAAGATCCGGGCCATCGCTTCGTTGATCTCCATTCGCCGTTGCTCGATGCGGGCGCGCGCCTCCGCCGAGTATTTCCCGGCGGCGAGCTCCATCCCGTTGCGGATCTCGGGCGTGAGGTCGTCGGCGCACGCCGGCCAGGCGTCGCCGAGCTGGGCCGCGACCTCGATCATCCCGCTCAACGACCACGTCAAGCCGGTGCGCGGCAGCGTGGTGTCGACGTTGTCGACGCGGCGGAGTCCGGCGTCTGCGATCAACTCGTCCGCCGCGGCCGCGAGCTGGTCCCACATCGCCGGCGACACGACTGAGTTACCCCAGTCCGGAACGACGGCCACCTTCATCTCCCGTAGCTGCTCGGTCAATGTGCCGAGTCCCTGCTCCCAACCGTCGACCCGAGCCAGGCTCAGCGGGTCGCGCGCGTCATGGCCGTTGCAGACGTCGAACCAGCGGGCCGTGTCGCGCACCGAGCGCGACACGCACCCGAGCACGTCGGTCAGGCGGCCGTAGGTCGCCTCGGGCGCGAGGGGAATCCGCCCGAACGTGCCCTTCAGCCCGACGAGGCCGCAGAAGCCGGCCGGGATCCGGATCGAGCCGCCGCCGTCTCCAGCGGAGGCGAGGGTCAGCAGCCCGCCGGCCACCGCGGCGGCCGAACCGCCGGACGATCCACCGGGGGTTCGGTCGAGCTGCCATGGGTTGCCGGTGGTGCCGTGGAGGACCGAACGGGTGAAGTTGACGCCGCCGAACTCCGGGGCGGTGGTCTGCCCGGCGAGCACGGCGCCGCCGAGTTCGCGGACCCGTTGCACCATCACCGAAGTCGTCGTGGCGACGCGGTCCTTCAGCGGCACCGACGCCTCGGTGAACGGCCAGCCCTGCACGCGGTCGAGCTCTTTGACCCCGATCGGCACCCCGCCGAACGGGAGCGAGACGTCGGCAGCTTCCGCGACCGCTCTCGCCTGCTCCCGATCGAAGTAGCTGAACGCGTTCAGCGGGCTCTCGTCGATCGCCGCGTACGCGGCGTCCAGCTCCTCCGCCGGGGATCGCTCGCCCCGGCGGAACGCCTCGACGAGCGAGCACGCGTCGCCTGACCAGGGTCGTTCGCCCATGCTGGCGAAGGTAGTCCACTGCGCCGGCTGCAGACGCCCTGGGCTAGACACGCGCAATGGTTCCCACTCGCCCGGGGATGACCGTGCCGCTGCCCGGTCCCCTGCACACTCATCGCGAGCAGCTCGCCGAGCTGGCCGACCTCGGGTACACCGACATCTGGTCGTCGGAGGCCGACGGAGCCGATGCGTTCACGCCGCTCGCGTTGGCCGCGGCGTGGGAGTCCCGGCTCCGGCTCGGCACCGCGATCGTCCCGGCCTACACCCGCTCGCCGGCCTGCCTCGCCCAGTGCGTCGCCTCGCTGGCGGACGCCGCGCCGGGCCGCTTCGCGATCGGGATCGGATCGTCGAGCAACGTGATCGTCGAACGGTGGAACGGGCTGCCATTCGTCGACCCGTACAAGAAGGTGCGGGACGTGGTGCGGTTCCTGCACGACGCGTTGAGCGGTGAGAAGGTCGCCCAGCGCTATGACACGTTCGAGGTCCAAGGCTTCCGCCTCGGCATCCGCCCGGAGCAGCCGCCATCGATCCTGATCGCCGCGCTCCGGGAGGGCATGCTGCGATTGGCCGGCCGGGAAGCCGACGGCGCGATCATCAACTGGCTCGCCGCATCCGACGTGCCCACGGTCGTCGGGCCGGTGCGCGACGCCGCGGGTGGAGCCGAGCGAGAGATCGTGGCCCGGATCTTCGTCTGTCCCAGCGAGAACGCCGAGGCCGTGCGCGCCGCCGCCAAGTTCGCCGTCGCCGCCTATCTCAACGTGCCCGTGTACGCCGAGTTCCATCGGTGGCTGGGCCGGGCCGAGCAGCTCCAGGCGATGTGGGACGCCTGGTCGGCAGGGGACCGCAAAGCCGCCGTCGCCGCCGTGCCGGACGAGGTGGTGGATGACCTCATCGTGCACGGGTCGCCGGCAGCCTGTCGCGAGCGGATCGGGCAGTACTTCGCCAACGGCGTCACCACGAGCAGCCTGTCGATCATGCCGCTCGACCCGGAGGTTTCGTTTTGGGACGCCGCCCGCGCCCTCGCCCCGACCGCGCGCTGAGCTGCTCCGCTGATTCTGACGCCTCGGCCTATGCTCGCCAGCGCGGGCGGGACCCGCGACCCTTCAAGAGGGGGAGGACAACGTGAATATGCGCAGACTGAGCGCTCTCCTGGCCGCTGGTGCCCTCGTCGCCGGCCTCGCCGCGTGTGGCGACGACGATGACACCGCGGGGACGAGCGGCCCGACCGGCACCGCCGCCGCTCCGACCGCAACCGGCACCGCCACGACCGGAGGTGCGCCCGGCACCACGGCGGGTGCTCCCGGCACCACGGCGGGTGCTCCCGGCACCACTGCGACGGCTGGGTCGGCCGTCGAAGCCGAGTTCACCCCCGTCACACCGGGCACGCTGACCGTCGTGACGAGCCTGCCGGCGCCGGGCTTCTGGCAGGGGACCGACCCGGACAAGATCACCGGCGGCTACGAGTACGAGATCGCCAAGGCCCTCCAGGAACGGCTGGGCATGGCCAACTTGAAGATCGTCAACGTCAGCTTCGACCAGCTCGTCGCCGGCCAGGTCGGCGACTTCGACGTCGCCCTGTCGCAGGTGACGATCACCGACGAGCGCAAACAGGTGGTCGACTTCACCGAGCCGTACTTCGAGTCCGATCAAGGCGTGATCGTCAAGAGCGGCACCGAGGTCGCCAACATGGACCAGGCCCGGGCGCTGCAGTGGGGAGTGCAAAGCGGCACCACGGGTGCCCAGTACCTCGCCGATGAGGTCAAGCCGGAGAAGGAAGCCCAGGTGTTCCAGGACCTCTCCGTCGGGTTCGCCGCCCTCGAGGCAGGGCAGGTTGACGCGTTCATGATGGACACCGCGATCGTGCTCGCCCAGGCGGCCGAGTCCAACGGCAGCGAGGAGGTGGTCGCCCAGTTCAAGACGGGCGAGGAGTACGGCGGGATCCTCCCCAAGGGATCCACCAACGCCGACGCCATCAACGCCGTACTCACCGAGCTCAAGGACGACGGCTCGCTCGGCCAGTTCGCCGAGCAATGGCTCGGCGGCGACCCCAGCACGGTCCCGGTCCTCACCCCGTAGCAGCCATGGCGCTCGTCACCGGGGTGAGCGAATCCTCGATCCCACCCATCCAGCGCCTCCACCCCGTCAAGACGCGCCTCGGTGTCTCGATCGCCGCGCTCGTGGGCGCGGTCGTCGTCTCCGGCGTCACGGCGTTTGCGCTGTACCGGTTCTACGACTCACTCGGCGTGGGCGACACCGCGTTGGCGATCTGGGCGGCCGTGCTGATCGCCTTCGCCGTCGTCACGACCGGTGCCCTGGTTGCGTGTGGCGGGATGGCCGTCGCCCGTTCCGTGCAATCGGCTCGGCTCGCCTCAGCTGATCGAGTTGCCGCCAGGGCGGCGGGCGCGGCCGCCAAGGACTGGGCCTGGTATGTCGCGGGGATGGCCGTGACGGCGCTGATCGTGGCGTTCCTCGCCTTCTTCTTCTCGGCCAACGACGGTGCCGTGCGGATCCAGTACCTCGATTGGGACGCGATTAAGGACTTCCTCCCGGACCTCTGGAAGGGCTTCTGGCTCAACATCAAGGTGTTCGTGGTCGCCGAGGTCCTCGTGCTCGTCTGGGGGCTCGTCCTGGCTCTGGCCCGCATCTTCCCCGGCCCGGCCGGCCGACCGGTGCGGTTCCTGGCGATCGCGTACATCGACCTGTTCCGCGGCTTTCCGGCGATCATCACGATCTACCTGGTCGTGCTCGGTCTCCAGGCCGCCGACATCCCCCCGTTCACGTCGCTGGCCCGCGACGACCAGCTCTTCTGGCTCGCCACCACTTCTCTCGTGCTCGTCTATGGCGCCTACGTTGCCGAGGTCTACCGAGCCGGCATCGAGAGCATCCACTGGAGCCAGACGGCGGCCGCCCGCTCGCTCGGGCTGTCGTACGGCCAGACGATGCGTTACGTCGTCACACCCCAGGCCGTGCGGCGGATCGTCCCGCCGCTGCTCAACGACTTCATCGGGCTGCAGAAGGACACCGCCCTGCTCAGCGTCATCGGGCTGCTCGAGGTCCTCAACCGCGCCCGATTGTCATCGAGTGAGCAGTTCAACCTCTCACCGAACCTGGCCGCGGGGGTGGCGTTCGTCCTCGTCACGATCCCGCTGGCCCGGTTCACCGATTGGCTGGTCAAGCGCGATCAAGCCCGCAGGCGAGCGAACGGGTGAAGATGCCGTTCCTCGACATCCAAGGCGTGCACAAGTACTTCGGCGACAATCATGTGCTGCGCGGCGTGGATCTCCAGGTCGAGGAACACGACGTCGTGTGCCTCATCGGCCCGTCGGGCTGTGGCAAGTCGACGCTGTTGCGGTGCATCAACGCCCTCGAGGAGATCGACGCCGGCACGATCGTCGTCGACGGGGAGCAGGCGTCCGGCCGGGGCGTAGACCTGGACGGCCTGCGCCAGGAGGTCGGGATCGTCTTCCAGAGCTTCAACCTGTTCCCCCACATGACCGTACTCGAGAACGTCACGCTGGCGCCGCGCAAGGTGCTCGGAGTGCCGCGCGGGTGGGCCGTCGACCAGGCGCGGGTGTTGCTCTCGCGGATCGGTCTGGAGGAGAAGGCGAACGAGTACCCCGACCGGCTCTCCGGCGGTCAGCAGCAGCGAGTGGCGATCGTCCGCGCCCTCGCCATGAAGCCCCGGCTGCTGCTGCTCGACGAGATCACCTCCGCCCTCGACCCCGAGCTGGTCTCGGAGGTCCTCAACATCGTCCGTGAGCTGGCGACGGAGGGGATGACGATGCTGCTCGCCACCCACGAGATGGGATTCGCCAAGGAGGTCTCGTCGAAGGTGTGCTTCCTCGACGAGGGGGTGATCTGCGAGCAGGGACCGCCGGAGCAGATCTTCGACGCCCCGCACAACCAGCGGACGCGGAACTTCCTCAAGCGGATCATCGAGGCCGGCCGCCTGTAGGCCGCGACCGTGTCAGGCGGCGCGGCTGGTGCCCCGCCCGGGCGGTGCCGGGGAGCCCGTCGCCGGGCGGGCGGATTCGAGGCGAGCGCGGATCTCGGCGATGTGGCGCAGCCCACGGCGGCGGGTGGCGTCGTCGAGGCGGAACTGCACCGGAACGTCGGCCGCCGGCAGCAGCAACGTGAGCTGTTCGGCAGTGGGCTTGGTGGTGGTCGTTGTCATGCCACCATCATGAACAAGGGGTGTCACATCGGAGTCGGGGCGGCGGGGAGGTTGAATCGAGCCCGGATCTCGGCCTGGATCTCGGGGACCGAGCGGGTGGCGTCGATCGTCGCCACGAACTCCTTGCGCTGGAAGAGCTCGATCAGGGGTTTCGTCTTCTCGTGGTACTCGCTCAGTCGAACTGCGAGCGCCGCCGGGTTGTCGTCCTCCCGGACGATGAGCGGGGACCCGCACGCGTCGCAGACGTTCTCGGTGCTCGGGCGGGAGGCGATCAGGTTGTAGTCGAGCCCGCACCCGGAGCACAGCCGGCGGGCGAGCACCCGCCGTTCGACCTCGGCGTCGGGGAGGTCGAGGTTGATCACCCCGTCGATGTCGTAGCTCTCGAGGAAGAACTCCGCCTGCCGCACGTTGCGCGGGAAGCCGTCGATGACGAAACCGAAGTTCCAGTCGTGGAGCGCGAGGCGTTCGCGGATCACGGACTCGACGAGCTCGTCGTCGACCAGATGGCCCGACGCCACGATCCGGCGCACGTGGGCCCCGAGCTTGGTGTGGTGCTGGACGTTCCACCGGAACATGTCGCCGACGCTCATGTGTTCGAGGTCGAGATCGTCGGCGAGCAGCTTGGCCTGAGTGCCCTTCCCGCTGCCCTGGATCCCCATGATCACGAACTTGCGCACGGCGCCAGCCTGCCAGATCGCCGTCGTCCGTTGATCTGGGCGGGATTCGTCGCGACGTCTGAGACGTTTCCCGCCCAGATGGCGGAGCGGGACGATTCCCGCCCAGATGGGGGAGTTACTCCATGCCCTTGCGCTGGCGGCCGAGGGCCCGCTCGATCTCTCGCTGGGAGTCCCGTTCGGCCATCTGATGCCGCTTGTCGGCCTTGTGCCGGCCCTTGCCGAGGCCGAGCTCGACCTTGGCCCGTCCCTCGCGGAAGTACAGGCGCAGGGGGACGAGGGCGAGGCGCTCCTGCGCGATGCGGGCCTGCAGCCGGTCGATCTCGTCGCGGTGGAGCAGCAGCTTGCGCCGGCGGTCGGGGTCGTGGGCGCCGACGCCGTTGGCGAACTCGTACGGGGCGATGTGCACGCCCTCGAGCCACAGCTCGCCGTCACTCCAGCGGGCGAAGGCGTCGGCGAGCTGGACGTGGCCGAGGCGGAGGCTCTTGACCTCGCTGCCCTGCAGCACCAGCCCGGCCTCCACGGTGTCGAGCACGGTGTAGTCGCGCCGGGCCCGCCGGTTGCTGGCGATCGTCGAGGTACCTCCGGCGCTCATCGGACGATCGAGGCTACCGACGGGCAGGACCACGCCGGTCCTGACCCCCACCGCTACCGTTCGGCGCCGTGCTGGAGCTGCCGAAGGCCGTGTACGACGAGATCGTCGCGCTCGCCGTGGAGACCTATCCCTACGAGTCGTGCGGCCTGCTGGCGGGCGAACCGGCGGCCGACGTCGTCGTGCGCCACTTCTATCGGTGTCGCAACGCCGCCGAGTCCGCCCGCGTCTACACCGTCGACCCCGGCGACCACCTGCGGGCGGAGCGGGACGCCGAGTCACGCGGCTGGGAGATCGTCGGCGTCGTCCACAGCCACACCCACACCGCGGCGTTCCCGAGCCCCACCGACATCGCCCAGGCTCCCGATCCCGCCTGGCACTACGCGATCGTGAGCCTCCGGCACGACGAGCCTGAGCTGCGGAGCTTTCGCATCGACGGTGAGCATGTGACCGAGGAGCCGGTGGCCCTCTCCTGATAGATTGTCGACAAAGTCCATCGGATTTATCGGTAAGGCCACCACATGCTCACCGTCAGCCGTGTGAACCGCAGCGTGCTCGAGATGATCGGCGAGACGCCCCTCGTCGACGTGTCCGAGTTGTCGCCGAACCCCGATGTGCGGATCCTCGCCAAGCTGGAGAGCCAGAACCCGTTCGGGTCGGTGAAGGATCGCATCGCCAAGTTGATGATCGAGGACGCCGAGCGGCACGGCCGGCTCCGCCCCGGTCAGACCATCGTCGAACCCTCTTCCGGGAACACCGGGATCGCCCTCGCCGCCATCGCCCGGGTCAAGGGCTATCCGGTGAAGATCCTGCTGCCCGACAACGTGTCGGTCGAGCGCCGGCAGATGCTCCAGGTGTTCGGCGCCGAGGTCATCCTCACGCCGGGGGCGGAAGGGTCCAACGGCGCCGTCCGGCGGGCCGAGCAACTCGCCGTCGAGCACCCGGAGTGGTGCCTGCTCTACCAGTACGGCAACGACGCCAACCCCCGGGCCCACTACGAGGGCACGGGGCCGGAGATCTGGAGGGACTGCCCGGAGATCACCCACTTCGTGGCCGGCCTCGGCACGAGCGGCACCCTGATGGGGACGGGGCGGTTCCTCAAGGAGCGCAATCCCGACGTCAGGATCATCGCCATCGAGCCGCCCCAGGGCGAACGGGTCGAGGGACTGCGCAATCTCGACGACGGTTACATCCCGCCCGTGTTCGAGCGGTGGGGTGGCGCGCAGCTGCTCGACCGCAAGCGGGTCGTACGACCGCGGGAGTCGATCGAGTGGACTCGGCGGCTGGTGGAGAGCGGCGTCTTCGCCGGGTTGTCGGCGGGCGCGGCCCTCGCCGGCGCCGTCAAGGTGGCCAGGGAGATCCCGGCCGGTGAGCCGGCCACGATCGTGTTCATCATCTCGGACGGTGGGTGGAAGTACCTTTCTACGGGTGCCTATACCGACGATCTCGACACCGCCGAGGCGGCGGCCGAGCGCACGATCTACTTCTGACGCGGGCTCGGGAGGGCGAACGGATCGCCCACGGTCGACCGGATGAGTGATCAGGACGGTCGCGGCGGCGGTCGCGACCCCGAACCGACCGAGTACTTCCCGCCGTTCCCTACCGAGCAGGAGGATCCCACCGGGACCGACCTGCCGCCGATTGGGACGGAGCGAGATCCCGACCCGACCCGGGTGATGCCGCCGACGGATCCCGGCGCCGGCCCGACCGAGGCGATGCCGCCCGTCGGTGGGCCGTACGACCCGGGGCCGCCGTACGACGGCGGTGGGCCGGGTGGTGGCGGAGGCGACGGCGGCGACGACTTCGGGTTCGAGGAGGAGCCGGAGCCGTGGTGGCGGCAGCCAGGACCCCTCGCCGCGCTCATCGCCGGCCTCGCCGCGCTGATCCTCGGGGTGATCGCGCTGATCGTGTGGGCCGGCGACGACGGCGGCAGCAGCGACGACACGCTGCCGCTGCTGCCGACCAGCTCGAGCTCGACGTTGCCGCCCTCGACCGTGGCCACGACGTCCTCGACGACGCCGCCGTCGACCACGACGACCACGACGACCATCCCGCCGACCACGACCACCACGACCACCACGACGACGACCACCCCGCTGACCACGACCACCACGACCACGACCCTGCCGCCGACCACGACCACCCTGCCGCCCACGACGACCACGAGCACCACCACGATCCCGGAGGTGACCGTGCCCGATCAGGGCGGCGCCACGACCTGGGACGTCATCGCCAACAGCCGGGATCTGTCGGAGATGCGGGACGCGATCGAGCGGGCCGATGTCGTCGACCTGTTCGACGGCGACGAGCCGATCACCGCGCTCGCCTCGAGCAACGCCGCGTTCGACGCCCTGCGGGCCACCCCCGACGGTGAGGAGCTGCTCAACGACCCCGATCGGCTCGCCGCCCTGCTCCGCCGGCAGATCGTCGTCGAGGCGTTGACCGCCGGGGAGTTCCCCGGGCGGGGCGAGCTGCAGACCGCGGCCGATGCCGCCGACTGCGAACTACTCGGCGCCGACGAGGACTGCGGCGTGCTGCAGACCGGCGGCGACGCCGAGAACCCGACCGTCGAGGACGCATCGTTCCTCGTCAAGGACGTCGACGCCGCCAACGGTCTCCTCGACGTCATCGACCGCGTGCTCGTGCCGTAAGAACCGGCCGGGCCCTAGCCTGGCGGGCCGTGGATCGGCCCATCGGCATGTTCGACTCCGGGTTCGGGGGGTTGACCGTGGCGCGGGCGCTGATCGACCTGCTGCCGGCCGAGGATCTCGTCTACATCGGGGACACCGGGCGCTATCCCTACGGCCCCAAGCCGCTCGCCGACGTGCGGACGTACGCCCGCCAGCTGGGTTGGAGCCTGGTCAAGGACCACGACGTGAAGGCCCTCATCGTCGCCTGCAACACCGCCGCCGCGGCCGGGCTCGACGACCTGCGGGCCGACCTCCCGGTGCCCGTGCTCGACGTGATCGGGCCCGGGTCGGCGGCGCTGGTCGAGACGACCGCGACCGGTCGCGTCGGGGTGATCGGCACGGTCGGCACGATCGCGTCGGGCGCCTACGTCAAGGCGGTCGAGGACGCCGCGAAGGCCGGCGGGCGGGTCGCGAAGCTCACGTCGGCGGCGTGTCCCGGGTTCGTCGAATTCGTCGAGCGGGGCCAGACCTCGGGTGACGAGATCACCGTGCTCGCCGAGCGGCTGCTGGCGCCACTGCGCGAAGCCCGCATCGACGCCCTGCTCCTCGGCTGCACCCACTACCCGTTCCTCGCCCGCGTGATCGGCGACGTGCTCGGTCCGGGCGTCACCCTCGTCAGCTCGGCGGACGAGACGGCCTTCGCCGCCCGCACGATGCTCGGCCGGCTCGGGCTGCTCCGGCCCGACGGATCCACCGCCGTCGGCGGGCACCGCTTCCTGTCGAGCGGCGACGTCGCCACGTTCCGCGAGCTCGGTGGCCGCCTGCTCGGCCCCGAACTGAACCACACCGAGGCGTGGACGCCTCCCGCGGTCTGATGGCCCGCCTCGACGGCCGCGCTCCGGACGAGCTTCGCCCGATCACGTTCGAGCGCGACTTCACGGAGATGGCCGAAGGCTCGTGCCTCGTCTCGTTCGGTCGCACCCGCGTGCTGTGCACGGCCAGCGTTGATGACGACGTGCCGCGCTGGATGCGCGGCAGCGGCAAGGGCTGGGTGACGGCCGAGTACTCGATGCTCCCGGGCTCGTCGCCCGAGCGGATCGATCGCGAAGCGGCGCGGGGCAAGCAGAGCGGACGCACGGTCGAGATCCAGCGGCTGATCGGACGCAGCCTGCGGGCCGCGTGCGACATGGTCGCCCTCGGCGAGCGCCAGATCGTCGTCGACTGCGACGTGCTGCAGGCCGACGGTGGCACTCGCACCGCCGGGATCTGCGGAGGGTACCTCGCCCTGCACGACGCCCTGACTCGGCTCGTCGGACGGGGCCAGCTCGCCGCCCACCCGCTGCACTCGTACTGCGCGGCGGTCAGCGTCGGGATCGTCGGCGGGGTCCCGGTGCTCGACCTGCCGTACGTCGAGGACAGCAAGGCCGAGGTCGACATGAACGTGGTCATGCTGCGCCCGGTCGCCGGCGGCGAGTCCCGCTTCGTCGAAGTGCAGGGCACGGCTGAAGGCATGGCGTTCACCCGGGGCGAGCTCGATCAGCTGCTGGTGCTGGCCGAGGGCGGTCTGACCGAGATCGCCGATCTCCAGGCCGAGATGGTCTCCGTCCCGCCGGCGCCCCGACGGTGACGGGGCCGGGATGCTGAAGCTGGTCTGCGCGTCGGCCAATCCCGACAAGGTGGCCGAGATCGCGGCGATCCTCGGCCCCGACGTCGAGCTCGCCCCGCGCCCGTCCGATGTGCCCGAGGTCGTGGAGGACGCCGACACGCTGGAAGGCAACGCCCGCCTGAAGGCCACCGCGATCGCCACGGCCACCGGCCGGCCGGCGCTGGCCGACGACACGGGCCTGGAGGTCGCCGCCCTCGGCGGCGCGCCGGGCGTCTACGCCGCTCGCTACGCCGGGCCCGGGGCCACGTATGCCGACAACCGGGCCAAGCTGCTCGCCGAGCTCGCCGGGCACGGGGATCGCAGCGCCCGCTTCCGCACCGTGGTCGTGGTCGTGTGGCCGGACTGGTCCGAGCTGGCCGCCGAGGGCGTTTGCGACGGGACGATCGCCGAGGAGGAACGGGGCGACCGAGGGTTCGGCTACGACCCGGTGTTCGTGCCCGCCGACGGTGATGGGCGCACGTTCGCCGAGATGACCGACGCCGAGAAGAACGCCCTGTCGCACCGGGCGCGGGCGCTGCGCAACCTCCTCAGCACGCTTTCCGCACGCTGACCAGCAGGCCCCGGTGATCGCTGCCGGGGATGTCCAGGTCGATCACCCGCTCGACGATCAAGCCGTCGTTGACGAGGGCGTGATCGAGGCGGATGAACGGCGGTGGAACGATCCGGTGGACCGGCCACGACGACGAGAGCCCGCGCCCCACGATCTGGTGGACGTCGCGCCAACCGTTCGCCAGGAGTTGACGGAACTCGGGATGCCCCCACGCGGCGTTGAAGTCGCCGGTCATCACCGCCGGGACCGGCGATTCGATCAGCGCCAGCGCGGTCAGGTCGTCGGCCCACTGGCCGTGGTGGACGACCGGGCTCTGGGGGTGCACGACGATCAACCGCACGGGGCCGGCGGGGCCGTTGACGTCGCCGACGACGGTGTGGTGCCGCGTCGGCGGCGGGTCGCCGGGCGCGACCGGATACCGGCTCCACAAGGCGGTGCCCGAGGCGAGTGCGGCGGGCATCTCGATGCGGTACGGGTACGCCGCCGCCACGGGTGCCTCCCGCAGCACGTGGGCGTGGTGCGGCGTGTACTCGCTGAACGTGAGCACGTCGGCGTCGAGCCGCTCGAGCAGCCTGGTGACGTCGGCCATCCGCGTGTTGTCGAAGAGCAGGTTGGCATGGACGATCGAGAGCGGGACGGACGCCGGCGCGGGGCGACGCTGCCGTCGGCTCCTGACCAGGGGCACTGTGGACGCGGCGGCGACCGCGGCGACCGTGCCGGCGGCCGCAGCCAGCGCTCTCCGCCCGCGCGTGGCGGCGAGGAGGGCGAGCGGAAGCGCGGGGATCGCCGCCCACGGCGAGAGCGAGCGGATGATCGTGGCGAGGCGGCCGCGCACTCGGGGTATCCAGGGGAGCAGGGTGGTCACGCCGATCGCGGCGAGTGCGATCCACGCGATCCGCTCCGCCGCGTCGTCGGTCCGGCCCCCGCTTCGTCCCGCCGTCACCCCCAGCCCCGCAGGTCGATCGGCCAGCGATCGATCACCGTCTCGCCGCGCACCAGCCACGCGACCTCGTGCATCGCCATCGTCGGGTCGACGTGGGCCGGGACCACGCGGACGCGGTCGCCGACCGCGAGTGATCCCGTGTCGCCGGCGAAGGTGACGTGCTCGTCGCTGCAGAACCACACCGTGGCGCCGTCGATGCTCGGATTGCCGTGGTCCATCCCCAGCGACTTCAGTCCGACGTCGGCCACGGCGTGGGTGGGGCGGACGGATATGACCGTCCCGACGACGAACAGCGCCTGCTGGAACGGCAGCCCGACCGTGGCGTAATAGGTGTCCATCAGGGCGTAGCTGCCGGCCTGGATCTCGGTGACCCCGGTCGACTCATGGAGGTCGTACGTGCCGGTCCCGCCGGCCGAGACGACGTCCCCTCCTACGTCGGCGTGGGCGGAGCGCAGGCGCTCCATGGCCGCGGCGACCTCGGCCCGCTGGCGTTCGCGGTCGTCGAGCACCATCAGGTGGCCCTCGTAACCCATGACGCCGCGCACGTCGAGGCCCTTGCGGCGGGCGAGGTCGGCGAGCCGGCCGGCGTCCGCCGGATCACACCCGCAGCGAGGGAGGCCGACGTCGACGTCGATCAGGCAGGCGCGCACGCCCGCCAGCGCCGCGGCGTCGATCGTCGCCTCGCTGTCGACCGCGACGGTCACGTTGGCGTCATCGCCCAGCGCGGCCAGGGCGCCGAGGCGGCGGGGATCGATTACTTCGTTGGCGACCAGGATGTCGTCGCCGAGCCCGGCGACGGCGAGCCCGACCGCCTCGCGTGGCGTCGCACACGTGAAGGCGGGGTGACCGAACGCCCGCTGGCAGGCGGCGAGGGCGGTGCACTTGTGGGCCTTGACGTGCGGCCGCAGCGCGGTGCCCGGGTGGGCCGTCGCCATCTTCGCCAAGTTGGCGTCGAGCACGTCGGCCTCGATCACCAGCGCCGGCGTCGGCAGGTCGTGCACCTCCATCGGGCGCCGAGTGTGCCACGTAGCCGGTGTCGGCAGCCGACGCCGTCGTGCCGGCGGAGGGATTCGAACCCTCACTGTCGGCCACCTAAGGGCCGCGCCTCCTGCCAGTTGGGCTACGCCGGCCGGTCGCGGGACCTGCACCAAGTCTCCGTCACAGCATGGCAGTTCGGGCACAGAATGCGGAGGTTCTCGATGCGATTGTCGGTCGGATCGCCATTGATGTGGTCTAGCTCAAGTGGCAGTGCCTTTCCGTTCCAGCTCGCGAGGCCGCAGATCTCGCAGCAGGCGGGCTTGATCCCCTCCGCAATGAGTCGCTTGCGCAGCCTTGGGGACGGATACATCGAGCCCTCGACGAGGATCTCGGACAGCCGACGGTGGCGGGCACCTGGGAATGACCGCCCTCTCGCCCATGCCTGGCCCTTGAAGTGAGACGTGTCGAGTCCGAGCCGCACGATGTGACGGCGGACCAGCCTGTTCACTCCACCGTTGGTCTCGTATCCCAGGCGGCGACACGCCTCTGAGAGCGTGGCGCTCTCGCGAACGGCTCTTTCAAGGTCTTGATCAGTCCACTGCCGACGCAGGCGGCGCTCCGCTTGACGACGTCGGTCGAGATGGGTCGTCTCGAGCTGCAACCGCGCCATGTGGCGCTCGAGCGTGCGGTACGTGCCGCCGCCCGGCCAGAGACCGAGGCGATCACAGACCTGCTTGAAGCTGGTCGACACGTCGACGGCGTCGATCAACTCCTGGTCGGTCCAGCGCTGGGCTCGTGGCATGACCGAAGTGTGACGACGGGGTGTAGCAACGAACCGATCCCACCTTCTCCCGGAAGTCTGTGTCACCGCATTCGCGTTCGACGACGTTTGCGGTGACACAGACTGAGGGGGTGGTGATGCCGGAGTGGGTCACGGAGGCGTTGGCGACGGAGCCGGTGGCGCGGCTCGCCACCACGAGCGCCGACGGCCGGGTGCGGCTGGTTCCGTTCTGCTTCGCCGTGGTGGGTGACCTCCTGGTCAGCGCGGTCGACCACAAGCCGAAGCGGACCACCCGACTCGGCCGGCTCGACGACATCGCCGCCGCCGGGACGGCGACGGTCCTCGTCGACCACTACGAGGACGACTGGGACCGCCTGTGGTGGGTGCGCATCCGCGGCGCGGCGACGGTCCACGGCGACGACGAGCCCCTCGTGACCGCGGCCCGGCAAGCACTGACAAACAAGTACGAGCAGTACCGTCGGCACCCACCGGCCGGGCCGGTCTACAGCGTCCGGCTCGACGAGTGTTCCTGGTGGCAGGCCCGACCGACCTGAAGCCGCTCGCGACCTCGCCATCGGGCAGCGCTGACGCGGCCATCTGGGCGCGATCCTTCTCACGGCCCGGTCTCGGCGCAATCCTTCTCGACCGTTGCGACGATTCGCGCCCAGATCGTCGAGTGATGGGCGTGGGGTGTGGGAAGCTGACCGCCTGAGGGAAGGGGTGGTCGTTCCGGAGGTCGCACGCGCTGCGCCGATCCGGCCAGCGGTAGGTACCTCGCGGCGGCGGCCGTCGGGCGCACCCCCGCCGCTACCGCGACACCTGCGCACGACCGGGATCGGCTGGCTGATCGGCGCCATCGTCGCCGTCGTCTTCACCGTCGTGATCTTCCACAACGGCGTGCAGGGCGCGGCGATCACGGTCATCGACTTCGACGACTCGATCGTGCGATGGGTGAGCGACGTCGATCTGCCGGGCATCCACGGCATCGCCAGAGTCGTCAGCTACGCCAGTTCGTGGTGGGTCATCGAGCTCACGGTGTGGCTGCTGCCCGTGGCGCTGATCCTGTTCCGGCGCTGGCGACACCTGCTCATCTTCCTGGTGGCGTCGCAGGTGATCCAGATGGTGAACGAGCGCCTGTACGAGTTCGCCACCTTGCCCCGTCCCTTCGGCGTGCCCCTGCGGGCGAGCTGGGGCGGCTGGTCGATGCCGTCGGAGCAGATCTTCGCCCTCGCCGGGCTGTCGACCATGGCGCTCTACTCGCTGGCGCCTCCGGGCTCCATCCGTAACTGGCTGAAGTGGGTACTCGCGATCGTCATCACGGCGGTTGCCCTCGCCCGCCTCCACCTCGGCGTCGACCCGCCGAGCGCGATTGTCGTCGGGGTCCTGATCGGCGTCGGATTCGCCGTCGCCGCCTTCCGTTTCTTCGCCCCGAGTGAGGTCTTTCCCGTCACCTACCGCCGCGGGCGGGCGGCGCACCTCGACGTCGGCGGCGCGCGTGGCGAGGCGATCCGCCGGGCGGTGCGGGACCAACTCGGGATGACCGTGGCGGACATCCGGCCCGTTGGCTTGAGCGGGTCGGCCGGGTCGACACCGCTGCGCCTGCGCGTCGACGGCGTGGCGCCGCCGTACGTGTTCGGCAAGCTCTACTCGCGCACCCACCTGCGCTCGGACCGCTGGTACAAGCTCGGTCGAGAGCTGCTGTACGGACGGTTGGAGGACGAGAAGCCGTTCAACACCGTGCGCCGGCTGGTCCAGCAGGAGGACTACGCCCTGCGGGTCGTGCGCGAGGCCGGCGTGCCCGGCGCGAGGTCGTACGGCTTCGTCGAGCTCACGCCGGAGCGCGAGTACCTGCTGGTGACGGAGTTCCTCGACGGCGCGATCGAACTCGGCGATGCCGAGGTCGACGACGCGCTGATCGACGACGGCCTGCGCGTGATCCGGATGCTGTGGGATGCGGGGCTCGCCCATCGCGACATCAAGCCGGCCAATCTGATGGTGCGAGACGGCCGCATCCTGCTCATCGACGTCGCTTTCGCCGAGCTCCGCCCCACCCCGTGGCGCCAGGCGGTGGACCTCGCCAACATGATGCTCTGCCTGGCTTTGCGCTCGAGTCCGGAACAGGTCTACGGGCGGGCACTCCGGCAGTTCTCGGTCGACGAGATGACGGAGGCGTTCGCCGCCGCCCGCGGCCTCGCCCTGCCCTCGCAGCTTCGCCGGGCGCTCCGGGCGGATGCCCGCGACATCCACGGCGACTTCCTCCGCCTGCTACCCGAGAAGCCCCGCCCGATCAAGGTCCAGCGGTGGACGCTCCGGCGGGTTGCGGCGGCGATTGTCGCCGCGGTCGTCCTGACCCTCCTCGTGTTCAACTGGGCCCGGTTGTTCAGCAACAACGACAACACCAGTACGCCGGTGAACCCCGGCGCGGGGTGCGACGCGATGGAACAGATGTGGCTGCAGGCGCAGGCCGTGCCGACCGCCGAGCTGGTGCCGTGCGTCTCCTCGCTGCCCGTCGGATGGTCGCTTCGGACACTGACCGTGAACAACGGGCGCTCGACGATGAGCCTCGATCATGACCGCGCCGGATCGTCCGCGATCGACGTGCGGTTCGCCGAGTCGTGTGACGTCGCCGGCGCGACGGAGGTTGCCGGTGACGTCCCGGGCGCCCGCCGCTTCGAACGCGCCCCAACGGACGGGAGCGACACCGTCCTCACGTGGTACGAGGTGTTCTCCGGCGGTTGCGCGACCGTGCAGCTGAGCTCCGGGAGCAGGGTCCCCGAGGTGCTCGACGAGGTGACGGCCCAGGCCCCCGAGGTGCTCGGCTTCGTCACCCGCGCCGAACTGGCGGCGGTACTGGACGACCGCTCGGACGGGCGGCTCCAGCTCGACCCCTGACGGCGTCAGGTCACCGGGATCCAGGCGAGGGCGAGCTGGGCGACCTTGACGTCCGTGCGCTCCAGGGCGATCGACAGCTTGGTGACGTTCTTGGCGAGCCCCATCCAGCGCTCGTCGACCTCGGTGATCTCCTCGGCGAGCTCGGCCTCGACCTCCTCGAGCTCGTCCTGCAGTCGGTTGACCTTGTTCTGCGCCGCGTCGACTCTCGACGCGCCGGCGGTCGTGCGCGTGCCGCGCCCGGCCGCCCGCCCGATCTGCCCGAGCAGCCCGCCGCGCGAACGACCGCCGAGCAACCCGCCCAGGATCGAGCCGGCGGACGACAGCAGGCTGTCGCGCTCGCGGGCCTTCTGCTGATCGGCCGCGACTTCGGCGGCGTCCGTCGCCGCCTCGATGCGGTCGCGGAGGGTCGTCGCCTTCTTCTCGTACTTGTCGCGGAGCTTGGCGATCTCGGCGTCGGCACGCTCGTCGGCGACCTGAGCGCAACGGGCGGCGAACGCAGCCTCGTCCTCACCGGGGCGGCCGTAGAGCTTGAGATCGTGGTTCACCGGGATCTCTATCGTGAGGCTCCGGGTGAGGTGGTCGACGAGGTCCCGCTCGACCTGCTTGAAGAAGCTCGACCGGTCCAGCGGAGCGCCGGACAGCCGGTACGTCCAGCCGTCGGGGGCGCGGTCGCGCAGGTCGCGGTCGTCGTAGTCGACGGGGAGCGCCCGCGAGACGTCGACGTGGTCGGCGAGCGGGAACAGCACCGCCTCGTACTCCTGGTCGTGAAGGAGGTCGGCTTTGGTCTCGTCGTACCGCAGCGACACCCGGGCAACGAGGGCCGCCTCGCCGACCGTGCCCATCGGGTCACCGCCCACGCCGGTGAGCCAGCCGGCCGCCGGGTCGACCCAACGAACGGGAACCCCGCCCGCCGCCTGGGGCATCACCGGCGTGGTGTCGGCGGCGACCGCCGCCTCCGTCGGGCCCGGAGCCGGCTCGGGCTCCGCCGCCGGGGGAGGCGCCGCGCTACCCATCAGCGTCTTGATCTGATCGCGGGTCAGCGGCCCGCGGAGGTAGCTCATCGCCCAGCGGCTGGTGAACACCTCCGGCTGGTCCTTGCCGGCGCGGCGGAGGATGAACTCCCGCTTGCCGAGCCCGCTGATCGTGTCGCCGACGGCGTTCACGTCGACCCCGCCGGATGCCGTGCTCATCCCGTCGAGCAGCCGCTGCTTGTCCCGGTCGGTCTGCAGCCGGCCGACGATCCACGTGCCGGCGTTGGACAGCGCCTTGTAGTCGACGTCGACGGGGTTCTGCGTCGCCAGCACGACACCGACGCCGAACGCCCGCGCCTGCTTCATCAACGTCATGATCGGCTTCTTCGTCGGCGGGCTGGCCGTCGGCGGAAGGTAACCGGCGACCTCGTCCATGTAGAGCAGGGCGCGCAGGTCGGTCGTGCCGCTCTGCCGGCGCATCCAGGTCACCAGCTTGGACAGCACGAGCGACGTCACGAACTGGCGCTCCTCGTCGGACAGGTGGGCGGTGGTGACGATCGCGCAACGGGCCTTGCCGTCCGGCCCGTACAGCAGCGACTGGATGTCCAGCGGCTGCCCCGCGCCCCAGGCGACGAACGCCGGCGAGGCGAGCAGGCCATTGAGCTTCATCGCCAGCGTCGTCCGGTTGTCGGGCGGGAAGAACTGGTCGAGCTCGAACACGCCGAGCTTGCGCACCGGCGGGTGCTGGACCATGCCGACGAGGGTCGGAAGGTCGAGCGCGGTCCCGTTCGACCAGGAGTGCTGGATCAGGTTGGCGAGCAGGATGTGCTCCCGGCTGGAGAGCGGATCGGCCTCGATGCCGACGAGCCCGAGCAGTCCCGACACGTACCCTTCGATCTCGTCGCCGACGATCTCGGGGTCGTCGGTGCCCGGCACCTGCAACGACCCGACGACGCTCACCGGGACGCCGGACTGCGAGCCGGGCGTGTAGATCGTGAGCTCGCACTTGGCCCGCAACGCCGAGATCTGCTCGCCCCCGTAGCCCCACCCCGCCAGGCCCTCCTTCCACGCCGTCGCCTGCCGGGCGGCGAACTCGTCCGCCGTCACCCCCGCCGCCTTCGCCTGGGCCTCGTCGATCCACGGCCGGAACTCCTCGGCCGAGAGACCGGGGAACATCAGGCACAGGTTGGTGAGGTCGGCTTTCGGGTCGATCAGGATCGCCGGGATGCCGGCGGCCAGCACCTCCTCGATCAGCACGACGCCGAGCCCGGTCTTGCCCGAACCGGTCATCCCGACGATCACTCCGTGGGTGGTGAAGTCCTCCGACTTCAACCGGACGTCGTCGCCCGTGCGCTCGTGCTTGGCGGCGTCGACCCCGCCGCCGACGAACAGCTCAGCCATGCGCCGTGACCCTAATGAGGACGGCCGATAGGCTCACCGCTCCCTGCGGTCGGGCGGCTGCCCCGCAGCACGGGCGGGAAAGGGCGGAAGGTCGAATCCGATGGGCGGCGTCGAGATGGTCGTGCGGGCCGAACTGCGCCGGCGCTGGCGCTCCTACATCGCCCTCGGGCTGCTCGCCGGGATCCTCGGAGCCCTGACGCTGGCCTGTCTCGCCGGTGCGCGCCGGACCTCATCCGTCCCGGCGCGGTTGCGTGAGGCCAGCGGAGCGTGGGACGCGATGGCCGTCGCCTATCCCACGGGCGGCGAGCCGGCCCGGGCCGACGCGGCCATCGACGCCGTCGGCACCACGCCCGGTGTCGTCTCCGTGCAGGCGTTCGCCGCACCGGTCGGACGGGCTCTGGGGACCCTCGACTGGTTCTATCCGTTCGCCTTCGCGGACGACGACGGCTTCTACCGACCGCCCCTGGTCGACGGTCGTTGGCCCTCGCCCGCGTCATCGGACGAGGTGGTGGTGTCCCAAGCCACCGCCCGGCGCGCCGGCTACGGCCTCGGCTCGGTGGTGCCCTACCAGCTCTACGCCGCGGAGCAGTACGCCGAGCTCGACGAGGACTCGACCGCGCTCCCGCGCGGGGGCCTGGTCGACCTGCACGTCGTCGGGGTCGTGCGCGACCTGTCGGATCTCTCGGCGCACTCGGACAAGCTGGTGGTCGGCGGTCCCGGCCTGTACCGACGCCTGCGCGCGCTGGGAGCCTCGCCTGGTGTGTTGGTGCGCCTCGACAACAACGCGGCGTCGTTCACCGAGTTCCAAGGGGCGGCGTTCGGGCGCGCCGATGAACGAGGGGTTCTCGGTCCCGGTCTGCTCCTCGACGTCTCCGCGCCACTCGCCGACGAGGAGGTGGAGGGCCCGTTCGAGACGATGAGCACGGGGCTGCTGGTCGTCACGGTGATCGCCGGGCTCGTCGGCCTGGTCGTCGTCGTGCAGAGTGTCGCCCGCCACGTGGCCGGGTCGGCCGGAGAGCGAGAGCTGTACGGCGCCCTCGGCATGACCACGGTGGAACGGATGACCGCGCAGGCGATCGCGCTGGCGCTGACCGTCACGGTCGCCGTGACGACCGCTGTGGTCGGAGCCGTCGTGATCTCGCCCGCGTTCCCGCTCGGTTCGTTGCACCGGCTCGAGCCCGATGGCGGGATCCATGCCGATCCGCTCGTGCTTGCTCTCGGCGGAGTGGCGATCGGCGTGATCGTCCTCGCGATCGGGGTGCTGCTCGTCGCCCGGTCGGCGCGGTCCCGGGGGGTGTTGTCACAGCGTCCCAACCCGGCCGTGAGGGCGCTCACCCGCGCCGGCGCCGGGCCGTACCAGATCGCCGGAGCCACGTTCGCGCTGGAGCCCGGCCGTGGGAGACGGGCGATCCCGGTGCGGGCGGCGCTCGGCGGGGCCGCGCTCGGCGTGGCGGGCGTGGTGGGGGCGCTCGTCGTGGCGGCCAACCTCGACCGGCTGGTGTCCACTCCGGCCCGCTACGGGACCCCGGTGCAGCTCTCGCTCGAGGTCTCGGGTGCCGATCGAGAGCCGCTCGTTGCCGAGCTGGTGCGTGAAGACGACGTCGAGGCCGTCGGTTTGGTGTGGTCGGGAATGGTGACGGTCGCCGACCGCGCGGTCGGCGCGTACGCGCTCGAGCCGCGCGCGGGGGACCTCTCGTTCACGACGGTGGCCGGGCGAGCGCCGGCAGGCGACGGCGAGGTCGCGCTCGGGCCGCACCTCGTGGACGACCTCGACGTGGGGATTGGCGACGAGCTCCAGTTGCTCCGTCCCGGCGCCGACGCGCCCGAGACGTTCATCGTCGTCGGCGAAGCGCTCACCCCGCTCGACGACGGCGATGACTTCGCCGGGCAGATCGCGATGACACGCCGCGGATTCGAGCGCCTCGGTCTCACCGAAGGACTCGAAGGGTTGACCGCGGAGGTCGGCGTGCGGCTCCACCGCGGCGCCGACATCGAGGCGGTGTACGAGCGGCTGGACCGACGCCACCCGGCGGAGGTCCAGGACGAGGCGATCTCGCCACGACCCGGACCGATCGACGTGCTGGCCAGGGTGGCGCCGCTGACGTGGCTGCTCGCCGTGGTGGTTGGGCTCGCCGGCTCCGCGGCTCTCGTCCATGCCCTCGCCGTCGGGGTGCGTCGACGGCGCGGCGACCTGGGCGTACTTCGAGTGTTCGGGGCAACGGCCGGTGAGACGGGTCATGTGCTCCACTGGATGGCGTTGTGCGTCGCCGCCACCGGTGTGCTCGTCGGCGTGCCCGCGGGACTGGTCGGCGGCTCGATCGCCTGGCGGCGGATCGCGTCCGACAACGACGTCGCCCCGGACGTGACCCTGCCCGTTGCGGCGATCGCCCTCGTCATGCTGGCGACGATTGTCCTCGGCCTGCTCGTGGCGATCCCGGCCGGGAGGCGAGCCCGCCGAATTCGCATCCACGACGCGCTCCGCTTCGACTAGCGGCGTCGCGGTGGGATGATGCCGCAGTGGCTTTTCGAGGGTTCCCGCCCGAGGCGTTCGAGTTCTACGAGCGCCTCGAGGCCGACAACTCACGGGCGTTCTGGCAGGCGAACAAGGCGACGTACGAGGGCGCGGTGATGGGGCCGATGCAGGAGCTGTGCGAGGAGCTGGGTGACCACGGGCAGTTCCACATCTTCCGGCCGTACAACGATCTGCGCTTCGCCAAGGGCCGGCCGCCGTACAAGACGGCGCAGGGTGCCGTCACCCAGGGGGAGGGCGGCACCGGCTACTACCTGCACGTCTCCGCCGAGGGGCTGCTGGCGGGTGCCGGTTACTACATGATGGCGAAGGACCAACTCGAGCGGTTCCGCGCCGCCGTCGACGCCGACGCCACCGGACGGGAGATCCAGACGATCACCGACGCCGCGGTCCGCGCCGGCTATTCGGTCGGGGCACACGACGAGTTGAAGACGGCGCCCCGCGGCTACTCGAAGGATCATCCGCGCGTCGCCCTGCTGCGCCGCTCCGGGCTGATGGCGTCGCTCTCGTGGCCGGTCGCCAAGTGGATGCACACGAAACAGGCGGCGACGCGGGTCCGGCAGGCGTGGGACGGCGTGGGGGACATGTGCCGGTGGCTCGACGCCCACGT
>JBKOUV010000175.1:0-4528 GCA_046723555.1 Actinomycetota bacterium
GAGCCGGTGCGCAAGCGCCCGGGCATGTACGTCGGGTCCACCGGTCTGGCCGGCCTGCACCACCTCGTGTGGGAGGTCGTCGACAACGCCGTCGACGAAGCGATGGCCGGCTTCTGCACCCGGATCAACATCACCCTCCAGGCCGACGGCGGTTGCCGCGTCGAGGACAACGGCCGCGGGATTCCCGTCGACCCGTACCCGTCCGGACCGCACAAGGGCAAGAGCACGACCGAAGTCGTGCTCACCGTGCTCCACGCTGGCGGCAAGTTCGGCGGCAGCGGCTACAAGGTCTCGGGCGGCCTTCACGGCGTCGGTGTCAGTGTGGTCAACGCGCTGTCCGAGCGATTGATCATCGAGATCGACCGCGACGGAAATCGCCATCGCCAGGAGTACGCCAAGGGCGGCAAGCCGCAGGGCAAGATGGAAGTCGTCGGGCCCACCCCCAGTCGGGGCCGGCGCACCGGTACCACCGTCACGTTCTGGCCCGATCCCACGATCTTCGTCGCCGAGGG
Source organism: Actinomycetota bacterium (assembly GCA_046723555.1). Classification (GTDB taxonomy): domain Bacteria; phylum Actinomycetota; class Acidimicrobiia; order Acidimicrobiales; family Ilumatobacteraceae; genus JALZMG01. The sequence goes on from JBKOUV010000175.1 coordinate 513, forward strand.
CACCGAGTTCGTCGCCCGTACCGTCCTCGAGCGCCTGCAGACGATGGCGTTCCTCAACCGCGGCCTCGAGATCGTCTTCGAGGACCAGCGGCCGGAGAAGGAACAGAAGGTCACGTTCCAGTACAGGGGCGGGCTGATCGACTTCGTCAAGCACCTCAACGCGTCCAAGGAGGCGTTGTTCTCCAAGGTCTGCCACTACGAGGACGAGGACAGCGACCACCAGGCCATCGACATCGCGATCCAGTGGAACACGGGGTACTACGAAGGCGTCCACGGATACGCCAACGGCATCTCGACCATCGAGGGCGGCATGCACGTCGAGGGCTTCCGCAGCGCACTGACGTCCGTCGTCAACCGCTACGCCCGAGCCAAGAACCTGCTCAAGGAGAAGGACGAGAACCTCCTCGGCGAGGACATCAGGGAGGGCATCACCGCGATCGTCTCGGTGAAGCTGCGCGACCCCCAGTTCGAAGGCCAGACCAAGGCCAAGCTCGGCAACGTCCCGATGCGGTCCTTCGTCCAGAAGGCGACCAACGAGCGGCTCGCCGAGTGGCTCGAGGAGAATCCGACTGAGGCCAACAAGGTCGTCAAGAAGGCCCTCGCCGCCGCGCAGGCGCGGGTCGCGGCGAAGAACGCCCGGAACGCGATCCGCCGCAAGACCGCGCTGTCCGGGGCCGGGATGCCGGAGAAGCTGAAGGACTGCTCCAGCCGCAACGCCGAAGAGAGCGAGCTGTTCATCGTCGAGGGCGACTCAGCGGGCGGTACCGCACTCGACGCTCGCGACCCGCGGACCCAGGCGCTGCTGCCGATCCGGGGCAAGATCCTCAACGTCGAGCGGGCCCGCATCGACCGGATGCTCAAGAACAACGAGATCCAGGCGCTGATCACGGCGATCGGCGCCGGAGTCGGCGACGAGGAGTTCGACGTCGCCAAGGCCCGTTACCACAAGGTGATCATCCTCGCCGACGCCGACGTCGACGGCAGTCACATCCGCACCCTGCTGCTCACGTTCTTCTTCCGCCAGATGCGACCCCTCGTCGAGGCGGGCTACGTCTACATCGCCCAGCCGCCGCTGTACTCGACGGAAGTCGGCAAGGAGAAGGTCTACCTCAAGGACGACGCCGCCAAGGCCCGGTTCCTCGAGGAGCGGCCCAACCACAAGAAGGAGTTCCAGCGGCTCAAGGGTCTCGGCGAGATGGACTGGCAGGAGCTGCGGGTGACCACGATGGCCGCCAGCACGCGGACGCTGCTCCAGGTCACCGTCGAGCAGGCGGCGCTGGCCGACGAGATCATGAGCGTGCTGATGGGCGACGACGTCGAGAGCCGCCGCGCGTTCATCGCCACCAACGCCCGCGACGTGCGCAACCTGGATTTCTGAGATGAGTGACGACGTAACCCCCGACGTGCCGATGGAGCCGATCCAGCCGATTGAGCTGCAGGACGAGATGGAGAACTCGTTCCTCGACTACGCCATGTCCGTCATCATGGCGCGGGCCCTGCCCGACGTCCGCGACGGGCTCAAGCCGGTGCACCGCCGGATCATCTGGGACATGGAGCGGCAGGGCTTCCGGCCCGACCGGCCCTTCGTCAAGTGCGCCCGCGTCTCCGGCGACACGATGGCCCGATACCACCCGCACGGTGACGGCGCGATCTACGACGCCCTCGTGCGGATGGCGCAACCGTTCTCGCTGCGCCACCCGCTGATCGACTTCCACGGGAACTACGGCAGCCCCGACTTCGGCCCGGCGGCCTCGCGCTACACCGAGTGCCGGCTGAACCCGCTGGCCATGCAGCTGCTCGACGGCATCGACGAGGACACCGTCGACCTGATGCCGAACTACGACGGCTCCACCGAGGAGCCCGTCGTCCTCCCGTCGCGGTTCCCCAACCTCCTCGTCAACGGCAGCCAGGGCATCGCCGTCGGCATGGCGACGAACATCCCGCCGCACAACCTCGGTGAGGTCATCGACGCGACGATCCACCTGATCGACCACCCGGAGGCGACCGCCGACGAGCTGATGCAGTTCGTCAAGGGGCCCGACTTCCCGACCGGCGCGAGCATCCTCGGTCGGGCCGGGATCATCGACGCCTACCGCACCGGTCGCGGCAGCCTGAAGCTGCGGGCGACAGCGATGATCGAGGAGGGCAAGCGCGGCCAGACGGAGATCGTCGTCAGCCAACTGCCGTACCAGACGAGCTGCTCGTCGATCGCGGCCCGCATCCAGGAGCTCGTCGACGGCGGCGACCTCGACGGAATCGCCGACGTCAACGACGCGTCGTCGGGCGGCATGACCCAGCTCGTGATCACGCTCAAGCGCGACGCCAACCCTAACGTCGTCCTCAACAACCTGTACAAGCTCACCCAGCTGCAGACCAGCTTCGCGATCAACATGGTCGCCCTGGTCGACGGGGTCCCCCGCACCCTCAACCTGGTCCAAGCGCTCAACGGTTACGTCACCCATCAGGTCGACGTCGTCACCCGGCGCTCGCGCTTCCGGCTCGACAAGGCGCGGCGCCGTGAGCACCTCCTGGAGGGCCGGATCAAGGCCCTCGACGTCATCGACGAGGTCATCGCCCTGATCCGCGGCAGCGATGACGCAGCGGCGGCGAAGGCGGGGTTGATGGCCGAGCCGTTCGAGTTCACCGAGCTGCAGGCCGTCGACATCCTCGACATGCAGCTCCGCCAGCTGACCCGGCTCTCCCGGATCGAGCTGGAGGCCGAGCTCGAGGACGTGCGGTCGACCATCCGTGAGCTGGAGGCGATCCTCGCCGACGATCGGCTGTTGCGCAGCGTGATCAAGGACGAACTGGGCGCCGTCCGCGAGGCGTTCGCCACGCCGCGTGTCTGCCAGATCGCGCTCGACTCCGGCGAGATGTCGATCGAGGACCTCGTCGACGACAAGGAGCTCGTCGTCGTGATGACCGAGGCGCAATACGTCAAGTCGGTCTCGGCGGCGTCATTCAAGACGCAGTCCCGCGGTGGCCGCGGGGTCAGCGGCGGCAAGCTCAAGGCCGACGACATCGTCCGCCACGTGATCTTCACGACGTCCCACGCCCACCTGCTGTTCTTCTCCAACCTCGGGCGGGTCTACCGCCTGCGGGCGCTCGACATCCCCGAGCGCGACCGCATCGCCAAGGGCATGCCGATCGTCAACCTGTTGCCGCTCCAACCGGGCGAGACGATCCAGGCGATCATCGACACCCGCGACTTCGCCGGCGAGCGCTTCTTGTTCTTCGCCACCCGTCAGGGGACCGTGAAGAAGACGGCCTTCGATGCGTACGACTCGAGTCTCCGGACGGGGATCATCGCGATCAATCTCCACGACGGCGACCAGCTGGTGCGGGTCATCGAGACCGGCGGCGGCGATGACATCTTCATGGTCACCCGCAAGGGCATGACGATCCGCTTCAACGAGGACGAGGTGCGGCCGATGGGTCGCACGGCCGCCGGAGTGCGGGGCATCAAGCTGCGGTCCGGCGACGAGGTCGTCTCCGTCGACGTCGCCCGGGACGACACCGCGATCCTCATGGTCACCGAGGCCGGCTTCGGCAAGCGCACCCAACTCGAGCACTACAACCGTCAGGGCCGGGGCGGGCTCGGCGTGATCGGGATCAAGCTGACGAGCCGCAAGGGTCAGGTCGTCGCCGCCTTCATGGTCGGGATCGACGACGAGATCGTTGCGGTGTCGTCCGGTGGGGTGACGATCCGTATCGCCGTGCGCGAGATCTCCTCGCAGGGTCGCGCCGCGACCGGTGTGCGGGTGATGAACCTCGACGACGGCCAGACCGTGGCGTCCGTCGCGGCGATCCTCGCCAACGACGACTGACGGCAGCGTGATTGGCCGCCACGCGCGGCCCAGGTGACTCGATTCTCCACGGGAGGAACCATGGGTGGGACGCGACGTTCCGAGCGCGGGCAGGCCGCACCGTTCGCCGCTGCCGCCGCGGCGCTCGCGGTCGTGCTCACGCTGGCGATCGCGCGGCTCGCCGGCGACCTCGTCGACGCGGCGCGGGCC
>JBKOUV010000183.1:0-12506 GCA_046723555.1 Actinomycetota bacterium
CGAGCCGGTAGCGGGCGGACGGGCCGGCTCGATCGATAGTGCCCCAGAACGAAGGAATCGGCTGCGGGAGGGAGTCCGACTTCCGATTCCGTTATGTGTCAGCCGCGTGCAGCGACCAACTTGAAGCATGTTCTACCCCCGTGCGGTCCCGAGTCAAACATCGAAATGCTTCACGATTTGTTTACGCGGAGGACAAGGGCGTCCCCCTGTCCGCCGCCGCCACAGAGCGCGACGGCCCCGATTCCCCCACCACGACGGCGCAACTCGTGGAGCACGGTGAGGGCCAGCCGGTTGCCGCTCATCCCGATCGGGTGCCCCAAGGCGATCGCCCCGCCGTTGACGTTGACCACGTCCGACGTGATGCCGAGGTCGGCCATCGACGCCAGCCCGACCGCGGCGAACGCCTCGTTGATCTCGAACAGGTCGATGTCAGCCAAGGAGAGCGGGGCGCGCTCGAGGGCGGCCCGGATCGCCCCGCTCGGCTGGTGCAGCAGCGACGCCGAGTCCGGCCCGGCGACCATGCCGTAGGCGACGAACTCGCCGAGCGGGGCCGCGCCGTGGCGCTCGGCGGCGCGGGGCGACATCACCACGACCGCGCTGGCCCCGTCGCTGATCTGGCTGGCGTTGCCCGCGGTGACCGTGCCGTCGGCGTCGAACGCCGGGCGTAGCCGGGCGAGCGCCGCCACCGTCGTGCCGGGGCGGACCCCCTCGTCCTCGTCGACGACGATCGGATCGCCCTTCCGGGTCGGGATCGACACCGGGACGATCTCCTCCGCCAACCGCCCGTCCTTGATCGCCGCCGCCGCCCGCTCGTGGGAAGCCGCGGCGAACTCGTCCTGGGCCTCCCGGGAGATCGACCCCGCCGCGTAGCGCTCGGTGCCGAGTCCCATGAGGCAGGCGTCGAACGAGCACCACAGGCCGTCCGCGACGATGGCGTCACGGAGCTCGACGTTCCCGTAGCGGTAACCGCCGCGAGCGCCGTCGGCGAGGTACGGCGCGTTGGTCATCGACTCCATCCCGCCGGCGACGACGGTGTCGGCGTCACCGGACGAGATCATCTGGTCGGCGAGGTAGATCGCGTTGAGGCCGGACAGGCAGACCTTGTTGACGTTGACCGCCGGCACGCGCATCGGGATCCCGGCCTTCGCCGCCGCCTGGCGACTCGGGACCTGACCCTGCCCGGCGGTGAGGACCTGGCCCATCACGACGTGGTCGACGTCGTCGGGCGCCACGCCGGCGCGCTCGAGGGCGGCGGCGATGGCCGCCCCGCCGAGCTCGGCGGCGGACAGCGAAGCGAGCGCGCCGGACAGCTTGCCGACGGGGGTGCGAGCGCCGGCGACGATCAGGGAACCAGGCATGGCATCAGGCTACTGGCGGGTTTCGAGCCTCGTCCTACCCGCCAGTAGCCTCGCCCGATGGAGCGGATCCTGGAGGCGATCTCCGCCGGTGCGAGCGGGGAGGAGCTCGCCGGGCTCCCGCTGCCCGACCACTACCGCGCCGCGTTCGTGCGGCGCGAGGACACCGAGATGTTCGGCGGCCTGGAGTCGGCGGACAAGGACCCGGCGAAGAGCCTCCACGTCGGCGACGTCGCCACGCCGCCGCTGGCCCCCGACGAGGCCTACATCGCGGTGATGGCGTCGAGCATCAACTTCAACACCGTTTGGACGTCGATCTTCGAGCCGCTTCCGACGTTCGCCTTCCTCGACCGTCTGGCCCGGGAGAGTGAGTGGGCGGCCCGCCACGCGCTCCCGTACCACGTCGTCGGGTCCGACGCGTCCGGCGTCGTCCTGCGCGTCGGCTCGGAGGTCCGCAGCTGGAAGCCGGGGGACCGGGTCACGGTGCACTGCAACCACGTCGACGACCAGGATCCGTCCGCCCACGACGACTCGATGCTGGCGTCGAACCAGCGGATCTGGGGCTTCGAGACCAACTTCGGGGGGCTCGCCGACCTCGCCGTGGTCAAGGCCAACCAGCTGATGCCCAAGCCGGCCCACCTCACGTGGGAGGAGGCGGCGGTCAACGCGCTGTGCAACTCGACCAGCTACCGGATGCTGGTCGGCAGCCACGGGGCCCGGATGAAGCAGGGCGACGTGGTGCTGGTGTGGGGCGCGACCGGCGGGATCGGCGGCTACGCGGTGCAGTACGTGCTCAACGGCGGCGGCACGCCGGTCGGCGTGGTCTCGTCGCCCGAGCGGGCCGAGCTGCTGCGGGCGCTCGGCGTCGACGCCGTGATCGACCGCCATGCCGAGGGCTACCAGTTCTGGTCCGACGCGACCACGCAGGACGAGTCGGAGTGGCGGCGCTTCGGGGCACGGATCCGCGAGCTGGTCGGTGACGATCCCGACATCGTGTTCGAGCATCCCGGCCGGCAGACGATGGGGGCGTCGATCTTCGCGTGCAAGCGCGGCGGCACCGTGGTGACGTGCGCGGCGACGTCGGGCTACATGGTCGAGTTCGACAACCGCCACTTCTGGATGAAGCTGAAGCGGCTGATCGCCAGCCACTTCGCCAACTATGCCGAGGCGTACGCCGCCAACCGGCTCATCGACCAGGGGCGGATCCAACCGCTGCTCTCGACGGTGTACCCGCTCACGGACGTGGGCGCGGCCGCCCGGCTGGTCCACCGCAACGAGGCCGAGGGCAAGGTCGGGGTTCTCTGCCTCGCCCCGGCGGAAGGCCTCGGGATCGACGATCCGGAGAAGCGGGCGCACGTCGGCGAGGACAAGATCACGGTGTTCCGCCGGCACCACTAATGGCGTTCCCCGGCCACGCAGGCCGTTGCTGGCCGCTCGCTCGCTGGCGCTCGCTCGCTCGCCTCACGCCACGGGCCCGAGGAGCGGCGGGTTTCGGGTCGAGCGTGACAGGATGATGCGATGGCCATGCTGCTGACGGAGATCGACCACGTCGCCATTGCGGTCGGCGACCTGGAGGCGGCGATCGAGTTCTATGCGCGGGCGTTCGGGGCGACGGTCTCCCACCGCGAGGTGGTCGAGTCCGACGGGGTCGAGGAGGCGCTCCTCCAGGTGGCGGACAGCTACGTCCAGCTGCTCACGCCGACCGGACCGGACTCGCCCGTGGCCCGGTTCCTCGACAAGCGCGGGGAAGGCCTGCACCACGTCGGCTACCGGGTGGACGACTGTGCCGCCGCGTACGAGGCACTGAAGGCCGCCGGGGCGATGCCGATCGACGCCGGACCACGCCCGGGCAGCCGCAACACGACGGTGGCGTTCTTCCATCCCAAGGCCAGCTTCGGGACACTGATCGAGCTCGTCCAGGAGTAGCGAGACCGGAGTGAGCGCCCCCCCGGCGACTCCGGTCGCCGCGCCCCCCGCCGCGGTCCTCTGGGACATGGACGGCACCCTCGTCGACACCGAGCCGTACTGGATGGCGGCCGAGAAGGCGCTCGTCGCCGAGTTCGGTGGAGTCTGGACCGACGACGACGCCCGGTCGGTCATCGGGTTCGACCTCCGGGATTCGGCCGCCGTGTTGCGCGCGCGGGGCGGCGTCGATCTCGAGCCGGACGAGATCGTCGGGCGACTCCTCGACGACGTGATCGCCCGGGTGCGCGTGCGGGTCCCCTGGCGGCCGGGCGCACTGCAACTGCTCAAGGACCTCAACGATCGAGGCGTGCCGTGCGCGCTGGTGACGATGTCCTGGACCCGCCTCGCCGAGGCGGTGATCGAGGCGCTCGACGCGACGGCGTTCGGGGCCGTGATCACGGGTGACACGGTCACCAGCGGCAAGCCGCATCCGGAGCCGTACCTGCGGGCGGCAGCCGCGCTCGGCGTCGACCCGCTGGACTGCGTCGCGATCGAGGACTCCCCGACCGGCGCCGAGTCGGCGGGCGCCGCGGGTTGTGTCGTGCTCGCCGTGCGCAACCACGTGGCGATCGAGGACGCACCCGGCCGGGTGATCGCCCCCTCGCTGGTCGGCGTGACCGTCGACGACCTCGGCATGTTGGTGACGACCACACCCCGGCCCGCACCCGTCGCGCCGCCAAACACCGAGCCGGCCCCGACCACGGGTCCGGTCCGCCGGCGCCGGACGTTCACCATCGCCGCGGTGGCGGGCTTGGTCGCGCTCGGCGCGATCGCCATCGCGGTCCTCGACGACGACGGCGGAGGGCGACCCGGGCCGGCGGGTGGCGAGCAACCCCGTCCTCCCGAGCCGCTGGCCCTCCACGCGTGGGTGCCCTTCTGGGCGCTCGACGACGCCCTGCCCGGACTCGAGTCGCGGTCGAACGCCCTCACCCAGGTCTCGCCGTTCTGGTATGACGCCACCGGTGTCGACGAGATCCGCATCAACCCGAACACGTCGTCGAACGAGGCGGAACAGTTCATCGACATGGCCCGAGCGGCCGGCCTCGCCGTCGTCGCCTCGATCCTCGACGCCACCGAGCCGGGCGAGATGGCGGCGATCCTCGCCGACCGCGGGAAGCGCGCCGACCACGTCGGCGCCATCGTCGCCTTCGCCGCCGAGGGACGGTTCGCCGGCGTCGATCTCGACTACGAACGGTTCGCCTTCGCCGACGCCCGCGACACCTGGGCGACGACCAGCCGCAACTGGGTGGCGTTCATCACCGCGCTGGCGGAGCGGCTGCACGCCGACGGGCGCACGCTCACGGTCAGCGTCCCGCCGGTCTACGACGCCGGACGGACCGACCGGAGTGGCTTCTGGGTCTACGACTACGCGGCGATCGCCCCGTTGGTGGACAGCATCCGGGTGATGGCCTACGACTACTCCACCGCGTCGTCGGACCCCGGGCCGATCGCTCCCCTCAAGTGGGTGCAGCGCATCGTCGCCGGTACGACCGCCGCGGTCGACGATCCGTCCAAGCTCGTGCTCGGCGTGCCGCTGTACGGCTACAATTGGCCGACGGCGACGTCGGGCGACTGCCCCGATGGCGCGACGCCGGGAGTCACCACCGTCACCGATCGCACCGTCGACGAGCTGGCGAGCGATCGGGGCGCCACGCCCGCCTACGACGTCGAGACCGGGGAGTGGTCGTTCACGTACGAGCTGGAGTTCGAGGACGGCACAACGTCGTGCACCCAGCGGCGCCAGGTGAACTACATCGACGTCGACGGAGTCGAGCAGCGGATTCAGCTCGCCCTCCAGGCGGGCTTCGCCGGGGCATCCCTGTTCGCCCTCGGGTACGACTCCACCGCGCTCTGGCGAACGGTGGACGACATCAACGCCACCCTGACGGCCGACGCGGCGGAGGTGTCGGCGCCGTGAAGGTCCATCTCGTCGACGTCACGTACGAGCTGTTCCGGCAGCACTTCGGGCGCCTCGCCCGCGAGCCCAACGCCGGTCCGTACGCGGCGGCGATCGGGGTGCTGACGTCGACGCTGGACCTGGTCGCCGGGGGAGCCACTCACCTCGGTGCGGCGAGCGACCACGTGATCGAGAGCTTCCGGAACGAGCTCTGGCCGGGGTACAAGACCAGCGCCGGCATGCCGCCGGAGCTGCTGGCCCAGACGCCGATCGTCGAGGCCGCGCTCGAGGCGATGGGCGTCACCACCTGGGCGATGGTGGAGTACGAGGCCGACGACGCGCTGGGCGCGGCGGCCGCCGTCGCCGCCGACGACCCGCGGGTCGAGCAGGTGCAGATCATCACGCCCGACAAGGACCTCGGGCAGTGCGTGCGAGGGGACCGGGTCGTGCAGTACGACCGGCGCAAGCGGGAGATCATCGACGAGCGCGGCGTCGTTGCCAAGTTCGGGGTCCCGCCGGGGTCGATCCCCGACTTCCTCGGGCTCGTCGGCGACTCGGCCGACGGGTACCCCGGCATCGCCGGGTGGGGCGCCAAGAGCACCGCCGCCGTGCTCTCGAGGTACGGACACCTGGAGGACATCCCGGAGTCCGCGCGCGACTGGGACGTTCCCGGGTTGCGGGGCGGCGCCAAGCTGGCGATCGCGCTGCGGAACGAGTTCGAGCTCGCCCTGCTGTTCCGCCGCATCGCAACCGTCGAGCTCGGGGTCGACGTCGGCACGGTGGACGAGTGGGAATGGACCGGGCCGACGCCCGAGTTCGACCGCTGGGCCACCGAGCTCGACGCCCCCCAGCTCGCCGAGCGGGCCGCCAAGCTCGCCGCTCGCTAGCCCTTCTCGATCTGTGTCACCGCATCCGTCGTCGAACGCGGTTGCTGTGACACAGACGCGGATTGTGAGGGGTGCGGCGACGGCCAGGCGGTCTGCGGCACACGGGTGGTGCCGCTGAAGGCTGCTACCTCCCGGTCCTGACCTGGTTCACGGTCACCCGTTGCACAGGACCCGACCGTCGCCGACGTCAGGCTACCGCGCCCCGGACCCGGTACCCTCTGGCCGGTCCGTGGAGGGATGCGAGAGCGGCCGAATCGGCACGCTTGGAAAGCGTGTGTGGGGCAACCCACCGTGGGTTCGAATCCCACTCCCTCCGCCATGAGTGATGACGAGGCGATGGAGCTCGCCATCGCCGAGGCCCGAACCGCACTGGCCCACGACGACGTCCCGGTCGGCGCCGTCGTCCTCCGCGCCGGCGAGATCATCGCGTCACGGCACAACGAGCGGGAGCTGACCGGCGACCCGACCGCCCACGCCGAGATCCTCGCCCTCCGCGACGCCGCGGCCGCCGTTGGGACCTGGCGGCTCGAGGACTGCACGATGGTCGTCACCCTCGAGCCGTGCCCGATGTGCGCGGGAGCGATGGTCAACGCCCGCCTCGGCCGCCTCGTGTTCGGCGCCCGCGACCCCAAGGCCGGGGCGATCGGCAGCCTGATGAACCTCGTCGCCGACCCCCGCCTCAACCACCGCGTCCCCGTCACCGCCGGCGTCCGCGCCGACGAGGCCGGCCGCCTGCTCGTCGAGTTCTTCGCCGCCCGCCGCTAGCGTGCCGTGCCGGAAGGGTGCCAGAGCGGACGAATGGGACGGCCTCGAAAGCCGTTGAGGTCCTTCGGGCCTCCGTGGGTTCGAATCCCACCCCTTCCGCTTCTACGTCTCGCGCTGGGCTGGTTCCACCGATCGGGACGCTGTTCTCACCAGCCGATCTGGCGCAGTTGCACCCAGAAGCCGGGATAAGAACGATCGCGCCCAGATCGAGCCGGCCGCTCCTTGAGGAACTCTTCGACCAGCGCAACGCCCAAGGAGACGGATGCCTGTCGCCTATCGGCGCACGCTCGGAGCTGGATACGCAGCATCCCCTTGTCAACCCTTCGCTGAACATTTGTTGGACGCATCGGCCCCTCTGTGGCCGCCTGCTGCACGGGCAGGCGCATCGCTGGTGGGGATCACCGAAGACGGGTGGTGCGGGTCCTCCGTGGCGGCCCCGGCCATCATCGCCTCCGCGGTGAGGTTGTACGCCCGTCGCCACGCCGCCTCGACGTCCGCGTTCCAGTCGACGCCCAGCGCGGACGCCAACGCTTCCAACAACGGCGGTCCGGCCAGGGCGTAGTCGTGGGCCCGCACGCCGTACGCCCGATGGCGCATGCCGAGCGCACCAGCGTCGTCGAGGAACCGGTCGCAGTCGCGGATCGCGCAACCGATCAGCTCGAGTTGGTCGGCGAACTTCCGGTACTGCTCGTCCCACGCAGTGGTGAACAACTCGCGCGTCTGGGGCTCGGCGGCGAACAGCCGCGCGTAGAAATCCCTGGCGAGCGGTTCGAGTCGGTCGCCCAGCTGCTCGAGGGTCCGCTCGACGATCGCGATCTGGTCCGGTGTCATGAGTCCTCTCCTCTCCGAATCGGATCGAACCAGGCGAGGCCCCGAACGTCGTGAGTAGCACCTACTCAACTGGCGGCACGCGCCGAAGGGTCGGCTGCGTCGTGGGCCACGGACAGCAACAATTCTGCGGTGCCTACGATCATCGACCGTGTCGTCGACCGTGTCGACGCGGTCCAGCGCCGCCACCGGTTCCTCGCCTTCCCCTTCGCCGTGTTCAAGCGCTACGGCGAGGACAACGGGGGTTGGGTCGGCGCGCTGATCTCGTACTACGGGTTCTTCTCGTTGTTCCCCCTGCTCGTGGTGTTCGTCACGATCGCCACGTGGGTCTTGGGCGACCGCCCCGACCTGCTGCAGCAAGTCCTCGAGGCGCTCTGGTCGCGCGTGCCCTTCGCTGTGGACCTCCAGGCGAACGTGGAGGAGGAAGTCCGAACGTTGCGGCCCAACAGCTGGGCGACCGTCGTCTCGGTGATCGTGCTGCTGTGGGGTGCGCTCGGAGTCGCCCGGGTCCTCCAGGACACGGTCAACAGGGTCTGGGGCGTTGCCCGCTTCCGCCGTCCCGGATTCCTGCCGAAGGTCGTCCGCAGCCTCTCGATCATTGCGCTGCTCGGCATCGGGCTGATCGCCACGGGCGTCGTCGCCGGGCTCACGGTCGCGAGCGAGTTCCCCATCGTCGGGCTGGTGCTGGTGACGCTGTTGAACGTTGCGCTCGGAGTTGTCGTCACCGTCGCGGTCTACCGACTCGGCATCGCCCAACGGGTGCCGTTCGCCGACCTCTGGCCGGGTGCGACGATCATGGCCATCGGCCTCTACGGGTTGACGCTGGGGGCGAGCGTGTACGTGAAGCACGTCGTCGCCCGGACCTCGGGCATTTACGGTCCGTTCGCCACGACCATCGGGTTGCTCGCCTACGTCAGCCTCGTCGTCCAGGTCTTCGTCTACGCCACCGAGGTGAACGTCGTGCGGGCGCGGCGGTTGTGGCCCCGATCGCTCACCGGGCGGGGGCTGGGTGAGCCCGACGCCCGGGCGATCGACCTGACGCTCCGGCGTGAGCGCTTGCTCTCCCAGGAGCAGCTCACCGCACGCGGCCTCACCGCCGAGCAGGCAGCCGCGGTGGCCGCCGGCAGTCTCGAATCACCAAAGCGCGAACCGTGATCGCATCCTGGCCGGTCAGCGTTCGCCGTGCCGACGGCGGGCCCCCGGCCCTGGTTCGATGATGACGTCGGCAGCGCGCATCGGCTCGCCGCAGAGCTCGCACCGCAACTCGACGTGGCTCAGCTGTCCGCAGGTGCGGTGCCGGTGCAGGACCGGGGGACCCTCGGGTCCGGCCGTCCACCGGTCGCCCCAGGTCGTCATCACCAACAGCACGTCGCAGAACGCGAGGCCCTTCTCGGTCAGCACGTACTCGGCCCGAGGCGGCCGGTCCGAGTACTGCCGCCGGGTGAGCAGCTCCTGGTCGACCAGCCAGTGCAACCGCTGGGCGAGGACCTTGCGGGAGATGCCGAGGTCACGCTGGATGTCGTCGAACCGGGCGATGCCGACGTAGACGTCACGCAGGATCAACGGAGACCAGGGCTCACCCGCGAGATCGAGCGTCCGCGCGATCGAACACGCCATCTCGCCGAACGACGTTCGCTGCACGCCCAAATCTTAGTTCCCTCAGGGAACTGAACATGTTAGTTTCTTCAAGGTACTTACTGGCGACCGAAGGAGCGATCCGATGACCCCAGCACCAGCGACCCTCCCCCAGGGCGACGTCCGCCTCCTCGAGACACCGACTGCCACCGCCCTCCTCACCCGCGCGATCCCCGCCCGACTGGCGTACGTCACTCGCGCCGGCGAGCCGCGGATCGTCCCGACCTGGTTTCACTGGAACGGTGAGGAGCTCGTCATGCCGACGTGGTTGGCGGGACCGCACATCCAGCACCCGGCCCGGCGGGTGCAGTCGCTGCGCCAGCGCCCGGCCGTGGCCGTGTCGATCGACACCGAGGACCAGCCGCCGGTCGTTCTCCAGATTCGCGGGCGGGCCACGGTCGAGGAGGTCAGCGGGATCGTCCCGGAGTACCGGCTGGCTGCCGAGCGCTACCTCGGCGCGGACACTGCGGCGGGGTTCCTCGCCCAGTACGACGGCGTCGACCTCACGATGGCGCGCATCGCCGTCCGGCCCGTGTGGGTCGGGCTCCTCGACTTCAACGAGCGGCTACCCGGCCCCCTCGGCGGCGTCCGCAGCGACTCGCCCGACGCGACGTGACGGCCACCAGCAGCGGACCGCGGCGGCCACGCCGAGCGCGGGCAGGGTGACGATCGCGAGCAACGTGGATACCGCGAGCCACGACGCGCCGGCGGCGACTGTCGCGTAGATCGCGACGGCTCCGACCTCAGCGGCCACTCCCGACAGCGACGTCACCGTTGCCCGAGCGGGGCCGGAGATCACGTCCTGCAGCTTGGCCTCGGCGACGATCGTCGCGCTCTCCATCAATCCGTAGCCGGCGGCGATGGCGACGAAGCCCGCTGGGTGCCTGGCCAGCGCCCCCGCGGCGATCAGCAGGCCGGACGTCGCGACGATCGTCGTCATCCCGCGCCGCGACACCGACGACATGCGACCGGCGAGCGCGCTGCCGCCGAGCTGTCCGACGACGGTCAGGGCGACCAGCAACGCCGCCTGGTCGGTGCTCGCTCCGGCCTCTCCGGCGACGAGCGGGAAGTACTCGTCGTAGGCCGTCAGGCCGTACAGCGCCGCGGCGATGACGAGGAGATGGAGCACGGGAGCACGACTCGACGCCTCCTGGACACCCGCGCGAAGCATCTGCACATAGCGCCGGAAGAACGTCGCCCCGCCGTCGAAGGCCCTGGTCTCGTCGGCCTCCTCGACCTTCCGGGCCGGCGGAAGCGCCCAGGCCAGCGCCCCGTGAACGAGGGCGACGCCGACACTCACCCACCCGACCGCGGCATACCCGCCCCACGCGTGCAACGGCGCGGCGGCGGCGGTCGCGGCGAGGGTGGCGGCGAGCGCCGCGGTGTTGGCCCAACCGACCAGTCCGGCGTACGCCTCCGTGGCCTTCAGCGAAGACAGCTCGTCGTAGAGCAGGGCCTCGAAGGTGCCGGACATCAGCGCACTGCTGAGTCCCCACAGCACGAACCCGAGGGCGAAGCCGAGGTAGGTCGGCCACAGGATCCACGTCGCGAACCCGGCGGCATAGATCGGTGCGCTGAGGACCAGCAGCAGGCGACGATCGACGACGTCGGCCCACGCGCCCGACGGCACCTCGAAGAGGAACGAGGTCACCGACCAGATCGCGAACAACGACGATGTCGCGCCCGGCGACAGACCGTGATCGCGGAACAGCAGCGAGTAGACGCCGTACAGCGGGATCAGGTCACGCGTCGCGTAATAGGCGACGACGCGTACCCGGACCCTACGCGGGACGGGTCACGGTCGAGCGCGGGCCCTCACCATGGTCCCGAGGATATGGCGGCCGGACCGGCCGGGACGGACGCGTTCGCGATTCCGCCAGACAGCCCATCGAATGACGGTCAACCGGGCGCCGGTTCGCGGTCACTCGACCAGGGTCGCGAACTGACGCTCGAGGGCTTTGATCGCGCCGTTGCGCCAACTGTCGGCGACGGTCGCGGACGTGAAGTCGGGGAAGATCTCCTCGTCGCCGTTGTCCACTCCGTCGAAGATGGCGCGGGCGACGGACTCCGGCGCGGCCTTCGGCACGTCGAGGTCCCGCGACATCTCCGTGTCCACCGGGCCGCTCAACACGGCGTGCACGCTCACGCCCTGGCCGGTGAGCACGGCACGCAGCGACTGCGTCAGGGAGAAGGCCGCGGCCTTGGAGATCGAGTACGCCGGGATCACCGGCAACGCGGCCACCGCGGCGAGGGACAGGACGTTGACGATGGCGCCGCGGGATCGGGTGAGCATCGGCAGGAAGGCCTGGGTCACGGCGTAGGTGCCGAAGAGGTTCACGGCGAGGTGTTGTTCGAGCACCGCCCGATCAGTCAGGTCGTCGTAGTTGGCGACGCCGGCGTTGTTGACCAGGACGTCCAACGACTCGACGCGCTCGACCGCGGCGTGGATCTGGTCGAGGTCGGTCAGATCGAGGGTCAGCGACGTGACCCGCTCGTCGGCGTGAGCCAGCGGTTGGCGCGTGCCGGCGTAGACACGCGACGCGCCTCGCTTCAGCGCCTCCTCGACGAGCGCCCGGCCGATCCCGCGGTTCGCTCCGGTCACCAGTACTGCCTTGTCGGCGATCGTCATTGTTCCTCCTTGGGGGGTGCCGACTCTCGGATCGTCCGGGTCGGTTGCGTCGTGGAACTGCCCCGCCGCGGAGAAGTCGTCGCGCCATGCGTCACACCACGGAACGCGACGACTCTCGACCGGTCGCGCAGTTCTACGGACGACGGGGATGGGCCCCGCTCCAGCCGTGAGGAGGCTTCGCGATGACACGTTCGGATCACTCTGGTTCCACCGCTCTCGTCACGGGCGCCAGCCGGGGCTTCGGCCGGGCGATCGCCGCGGCGCTGCACGCCGCCGGCGGCAACGTTGTTGCGGTCGCCCGCACCGCCGACTCGCTCGACTCGCTGCAGCGGGAGCTCGGTGGCTCGCTCACCACGGAGGTAGCCGACGTCACCGACCCGGTCGTCGCCGGGACCCTGATCGATCGATACCAGCCCGACACCCTCGTGCTCAACGCCGGCGCGGCGCCACTCCTGCGGCCGCTGCAGCAGCACACGTGGGAGACGTTCGGTCGCAACTGGGACGTCGACGTGCGCCACGCGTTCCACTGGATCCGCGAGGCGCTG